>CALUKG010000038.1 GCA_944321155.1 uncultured Bacteroidales bacterium
TGAATATATCGTAAAAGTAAAAGTCGAAAAGAGCTGCTAATTGACTTTGCAGTATATACATAAAAACTCAGCTAACCATAAGCGGTTAGCTGAGTTTTTATGTTATTCTTACAAACACCAGATGGTTCTCGTTGCTTTCATGCGGGTCAAATACAAAACCATCCCACAGAAAGGCCTTGACATCTTCCGGATTGTCAATCCTATTGCGTATCACATACCGCGTCATCTCTCCACGACACATTTTGGCATACATGGTAACGGACTTTAGCTTACCCGCTCTTCGCTCGTAAAAATCCACCTTTACTGTCCTTACAGCGGCACAGACCTTTGGCCAATTCAAAAACAATCTCATTTCTTCACTGGCCAAATCGAGCAGAACACCTCCTGATTGATTTACCAATGAAATGAACTTATCCGTCAACAAGGGGCGCCACGTTTCGGCAACCGTTTCTTTTCCGTTGAGTGAGGCTGTGGCCTCCAAACGATAGGCGCTTATTCGGTCGAGAGGACGCAATAGACCATATAAAGAAGACATAATGAGCAGATGTTCTTGAGCAAATTTCCAATCATCAAAATCAAAACTTTGCGGGTCAATTCTTTTGAATACAGCGCCAGAATAAGCAACCAGCGCTGGTATCTGCTCGGCCTCTCCGTTACGAATAAGCTGGTATTGCTCGGCTGTACGATGGGCTATATTATCATTTACTTTCAGCATTTCCATCAATGCGACATCGGAAAATCGTGCCAGAACAGCAGCTTTCTCCATTGCCAGATTCTCAAACTGCGGTTCCGTTGTGTAGGGAACTGCAGCTTCATTTCTGACTGTCATTGTCTTTGCAAATGCTATCCAAGTAATCATAAGACCCTACTTCATACACTGCCAAACAGCCACATCAGCGTACTTGCCGCCATGCCTTACCCATTCCTTCAATATGCCGTTACATTGAAAGCCGGCCTTTTCAAACAAGTGCATGGTCGATTCGTTCTTTTGGGGCACATAAGCATACAATTGGTGCAGATGCAGAAAACCAAATGCATAATCCAACAACAAATCCAAAGCCTGTTGTGCATAGCCTTTGCTTCGGTAGTTCCCGTCTATCAACAAGCCTATGCCGGCACGCATATTATGCGGGTCAAAATCTGTCAGGTCAATGGTTCCCACAACCGCATTGTCTTCCTTGCGCACAATCATCAGTCGCAGTTGTTTCTTCTCATAGATGGTTTTGTCAGAATAGGCAATGTATTCCTTCAAAATATAGCGTGAGTAAGGTTCCGTTGTACAACTCACCCACCACAAGCTGGTGTCATTCTCCCATTTATAAAGAATATCCAGGTCTTCCGGCTCCAAAGCCCTCAGACGCAACGTGTCATTTTCCAAATACATAGGTATTTCATTTAAAGTTAATTCTTAGTTTGATTCACAAAGATAGGAAATGTTCTCCGAACTGCACAAATCGCAAAATATGACAATGGGTGCATAAGTTATGATATGGTGCACTTCAATTGCAATATAATACATACAGAAGCTATATTCCTCATTAAAAACCAGTATTAAATAACACCCTATATTTATACAAGTATTGTTTTTATCATAAATAATTCACAATTTTGCAACAAATACAATACAATGATGACAATAGACAATACACACCGAATAATATTCGTGAACATCAAAAACTCATACGAGGCATGGTTAAACAATGATCGTAGCAACCCTCTGTATCGACCATCCGTATATGACTGTACAGTAAAGTATTGGCAAATAAACTATGAAAAAGCTAATAAAGCCACGCATATCATTGGTTGCTACAAGGGCATTGTAAAGGAAGTGGTAAAGATAACTGAACAGCCAAGAATTGACACGGAAGTCTATCCAGGACGTATGGTCTTTAGTGGTATTGAAGAACCAGATTCACCTTACATGGGGTTGGACATCAGAAATATTTTCAATTCAATAGCAAACTTTCGTGTTAGATACTATAACCTATAGTAATTCCAACCCTACTTGCCATTTGAAGGTAGTTTCATAATTTGAATCGGTTTGCGTATCTTTGCCTCCAAAACAGACAACATGAGCGAAGAAAAGGAAATATACAAACACAGCATCCCTGTACAATTGCGTTTCAATGACACAGATGCATTGGGACATGTAAACAATTCAGTCTATCTCTCTTTTTACGATTTGGGAAAATCCGATTACTTCAACACCATTCGCGGACTGGAAATCAAGCAACGTGATGTAGATGTTGTCATTGCTCATATCGATGTTGATTTTATTGCCCCTGTTTTCCTGAACGACCACATCGCCGTACAGACACGTGTGTCCGCCATTGGCAACAAGAGTTTCTCGCTCAAACAACGGATTGTTGACCAAGAGACTGGAGAAGAGAAATGTGTTTGCCATACGGTTATGGTGGGCTTTGATTTTGAAACCAATACCACCAAACCTATTTCACAAGAATGGCGCAATGCCATTGAATTATACGAAGGCCACAGTTATTGATATTTGAAACGGCTATAGGGCAGCAATTACCTGCTCCAATGTCACTTCATCACCTATCGGTGAGCATTCGCGGAAGTACATCTCACGAGCTTTTTCAGGCGGAAATGTAAAGTATTGGCAAACAGCTTCTGAACAGACCTCTCCCTGCTGGTTTCTCAGTTCAGCCTTTATCTGCACCAGATTCCTGCGCTGCTCCACAATCCAGGCACGCAAAATGACATAATCATCTTCTGTGCTTACCGCCTTGCGGAAACGGGTTTCCATCTTGCTGGTCACACCGGTTGTCTGCAATTTCCGCAACACCACCCACGCACAGATTTCGTCCAACATCACGGAATGAATGCCTCCATGCAAAGTATTGAGCCAGCCTTGAAACTGTGACTCAGGTTTCCATACAGATACTATTTCTTCACCGTCCTCATAGAATTCCATGCGAACACCTGCAGCATTGCCAGGCGCACAACCAAAACAATTATAACCCTCCAAATCTTTCCACGGATTCAACAACTTACGCATAACCTACTCCTTTCTTTTTTACAATGCCCTTACGCAATCCTTGAACATGCGACCACGTTCCTCATAATTCTTGAACAAATCAAAGCTGGCACAACAAGGTGAAAGCAACACGGTATCACCCTCCTGAGCCATTTCATAGGAACGTTTTACGGCATCAGTAATATTATTTGTATCAGCAATCGGCAACCCAAATGAATCAAAATGAGCATGCAGTTTGGCATTGTCCACACCAAGGAATACCAATCCTTTGACTTTCTTTCTAACCAGTTCGTCGATTTCTGAATAATCATTTCCTTTGTCAGTGCCACCCAGAATCAACACTGTAGGTGCTGTCATACTTTCCAATGCATACCAGCAAGAATTGACATTGGTCGCCTTGGAATCGTTGATGAAACGCACATTGCGCACCGTGGCCACATATTCCAAGCGGTGTTCAACGCCAGGGAAACCACACAACGATTCACGGATATTGTCTTTCTTTACATGCAAAATTTCAGCTGCAATACCGGCTGCCATACTGTTGTAGGAGTTGTGCTTGCCTTTCAATGCCAGTTCCTCCGTGGGTATGGATAATGGTGTATAATCGCTGATACCGCCAAAAGTCAACTGCTGGCTTTCTATGTAAGCAATATTGTGTCCATCATTCTCATCGCCAAACGGATAGAGCGTTGCTTTCGGATGCAATTTCTTCAGTTGGTCAGCAATAACCGGGTCGCCCGCCCAATAAATGAACGCATCATTGACGGTCTGATTTTGCGTAATGCGGAATTTGGCATTGACATAATTCTGAAATTCATAATTATATCTGTCCAAGTGGTCGGGGGTAATGTTCAACAGAATGGCAACATCAGCCTTAAACTGGTACATGTTGTCCAATTGGAAACTGCTCAACTCTATCACATAATAGTCATGCTGTTCGTATGCTACCTGTAAAGCTAAACTTCTACCGATATTTCCAGCCAATGCCACATTTAATCCCGCACGTTTCAGGATGTCAAACACCAATGAAGTGGTTGTGGTTTTTCCGTTACTACCGGTAATACAAATCATCTTGGCATGAGTATAACGCGAAGCAAATTCAATCTCAGAAATGATGGGTATCTGACGGGCTATCAATTCCTGAATAACAGGTGCCTTTTCGGGGATACCCGGACTTTTCACCACTTCATCCGCTGCCAGAATCCGTTCCATTGTATGCTGGCCTTCCTCCCACTCTATGCCATGCTGGTTGAGCATAGCCTTATAGGGTGCCTTTATCTGCCCACGGTCGGAAACAAAAACTTGGTAACCCTTTTCTTTAGCCAAAATAGCAGCTCCGGTTCCACTTTCTCCTGCACCGAGCACAACCATTCTCTTCATTTCATTTTGCGTTTCCATATACATGAAATCTATGAATCGTTATCTGATTTTCAAGGTCAAAATAGTGATGGCTGCCAACAGCAAACCAATCAACCAAAAACGTACAGTAATCTTGCTTTCAGGTATTGCCTGCTTCGGGCTCTGAATCAATGCATCCACTGCACCTGCCGCTTTCTGGAAATGATGGTGCAATGGCGACATCTTGAAAATGCGCTTGCCCGTTCCCGTCCTCTTTTTGGTATATTTGAAATAGGCGGTCTGCATGATAACCGACAGACTCTCCACCAAGAAAATGCCGCTCAAAATAGGAATCAACAACTCCTTATGGATAGCAATGGCAAACACGGCAATGATACCACCCAACGCCAAACTTCCCGTATCTCCCATAAACACCTGAGCCGGATAGGAATTAAACCAAAGGAAGCCAAGCGTTGCGCCTATGAACGCAGCCGCAAATACCACCAATTCACCAGCACCCGGAATATACATCACGTTCAAATAGCCGGCATAGTTCACGTTGCCGGAGATGTAGGCCAAAATACCCAAAGCTACACCTTGTATAGCCGATGTTCCGGCAGCCAGTCCATCCAAACCATCGGTCAGATTGGCACCATTGGATACGGCCGTCACAATAAAAATGGTCAACAATACAAAGAAAATCCAGCCCAATGTCTGCGCATGTTCACCTGCCCAGCCAAACAAATCGGCATAATCCAAGTTGTTGTTCTTGAAAAAAGGAATAGTAGTTTGAGTTGACTTGATGTCATTGGGCGCATATTCCACCACTTCCTGATTGGTTTCCGAATCTACATGCTTCTCTATATTTTCTCTAATAACCGCATCCGGACAATAGAACAGCGTAACCCCTACTATCAATCCAATACCTACTTGTCCGACAATCTTGAACTTTCCATGCAAGCCTTCCTTGTTCTTGCGGAACACTTTGATATAATCGTCAGCAAAGCCCAACGCTCCCAACCACACGGTTGTCACCAACAGCAATATCATATAGACATTGTGGAGCACACCCACCAAAAGACAGGGCACCAAAATGGAAGAAAGAATGATAATCCCCCCCATGGTCGGAGTTCCTTTTTTCGACATTTGCCCTTCCAAATCCAAATCGCGGATGGTTTCACCAATCTGTAATTCCTGAAGTTTGGCAATGATGCGTTTGCCTATCAAAGTGGAAAAAACAAGCGCAATCAAAAACGCCAGTGTTGCACGAAAAGAGATATAGTTGAACATTCCCGCACCAGGGAAATCAAAAACGCGGTCCAAATAGTTGAATAGATAGTAAAACATACTTCTTTTTGATTATAAATAAATTAATGCGGCAAAAGTACAAACAAAAAACGACAAACAACACGTTTGCAGAGGATTAGTTATCAACAACCACCCCAAAAAAACGCATACAAGGCATGACTGCCCACCCCAATCCAGCTACAAGCGAAATTTCCCCACTCTCCATGGAGTTTTGCAAGACAACTAAAAGACACATCACCAAAAAATCCTCTAAAGCCTTTGAATTTCTAAAAAATATTCTTATACTTGCGCCATTAACAAAACAAGTTTGAAAATTAGCACTGATGTTTGATGGACGCCGAACGACATTATCAAAAATCAAATCCATTATGAAAAAAACATTGATTCTGATAACTTTTGCATTTCTTATCTCATGCAAGGGACACGATAAATTTAAGACTTATACCACCCATCTTGTTCTGGTTGACAGCATTGTAGCAGCCAACAAGAATATAGATGCCCTCGACAGTCTCCTTTCCAACTACGAGACCAATCGTGATAATGTGGGAAAAATGGCGGTCATGCGGGAGCTCGGTAAACTCCATCGCGAGTCATCTGATTTCAAAACAGCTTTAGACTATCATGAAAAAGCTTTGCTATTGGCTAAAGAGTTGCGAGATACGGCCAATATCATTTATATACTCAATCAGCTCGGCACTGATTTCAGGCGTCTTGGGGTTTTGGATGAAGCGGCCGTCAGACATTATGAAGCACTTTCCTATTGCGGAAAATATAGTGAGCAATCTTCATTTGAAGCCAAGAAATACAAAGTGATATCGCTCAACGGAATAGGCAACATCCAACTTACACTTCGAAATTACGATGCCGCAGAAAAAGTTTTCAGAGAAGCCCTTGCGGGGGAACAGAATCTGGAAAGTCATGTTGGACAAGCCATTAATTATGCCAACATCGGTTATCTCAAGGAAGCCACTGGCGAAAGAGATTCCGCATGGATATATTATGAATATTCCATGCAGCAAAACCGCCTTGCTGATTCCAAACTCGGCATATCATTGTGTTACAATCATTTCGGACGACTGGCAGAACTGAACGGTGATTACACCAAAGCATTGGAATCCTACAAGAATGCTTACGTACTGATGGATGGAGACAAAGACCGGTGGCACTGGCTGGAATCATGCCTCTCGATTGCAAATGTCTATCTTACGATGGGGCAACACGAAAAAGCCCGCAACTACATTAACAAAGGGTTGGAAACGGCAATGGAAATAAAGTCATGGGAACATTTGGCAGAAGCATATCGACTGAAAGCCGTATTTGAAGAAAATACAGGCCATTACAAAGCATCACTTGGAAATTACAGAAAGTACCTGGCATATAGTGACAGCGTTGACAATGAAAAGAACATCAATCATCTGAACAATCTCAGGGTGAATTATATTACAGAAAAAGGAAACAAGGAGAAAGAAATTGTCAATCAGGCTTATGCCAATGAGCAGCAGAAAAAGAAGATTATCCTTTATTTCCTCGTTATTGTCATACTCGTCTCTGGCATAGCCATTTCTTCACTCATCTATGCATTGAAAGTCAAGGCTAAAATGCAAAACATCATCAAAAAAGCCAGTTTAGCAAGACAGGACTTCTTCACCAATGTTACGCACGAATTCCGTACACCTCTTACTGTCATTCTCGGCAGTGTGGAGGATTTGAAATCAAAGGCTAAAGCCAAGGATTGTTTGGCGGAGATTGATGCCATCTCTAGGCAGGGACAAAGGCTTTTAACCTTGGTCAACCAACTTTTGGATATCGCCAAAGTGCGTTCTTCCATAGGTAAAGCCAACTGGAAAAGCGGTGACATAACAGCCTTCCTTCAAATGGTGCTCGAAAATGTCCGTCCTCAAGCCATCAAAAATCTTGTGGAAATCAAATATCAGTCCGAAGAAAAAGAAGTCAATATGGATTTCGTGCCCGATTTCATGTACAAGATTATGATGAATCTTCTTTTCAACGCTCTGAGATTCACGCCCAAAGGGGGCCACATCATCATTAGCTGTAAGGTTGTGAAAAATGCTGTCAGAATCAGTGTCGAGGATAACGGTTGCGGCATTAAGCCTGAAGACTTGCCGCGTGTTTTCGAACCGTTTTACCAATCAAGCAACTGTTCCGATGCAGGCACAGGCATCGGTCTGGCTTTGACCAAACAGATGACAGAAGCAATGGGTGGCAGCATTGAGGCAACCAGCCAACCGGGCGAAGGTACTTCGTTCGTTCTGACGCTCCCGTTAAGGCACGGCGAAAACAGGTTTGAAAAATGGATACCCGAATTCAATGTGAGCAATACCCCTCAGAGTGATGCAGAATGGAAAGAAAAGAAGGAAACGTCCAACCTGGACGATACCATTTCAAAAGACTCTGACATTGCACTGGTGGTGGAAGACAATGAGGACATTGCCCGCTATATCGGAAACATCATCAAGGACAACTACTCCGTAGTCTATGCCCGCAATGGTAAGGAAGGACTCATCAAGGCGGAGGAATATGTTCCCGATGTGATCATTACCGACATCATGATGCCCGAATACGACGGTCTGGAAATGACACGCGATATCCGCCAGTCCGAACTGCTCAATCATATACCTGTCATCATCGTTACAGCCAAGAACGATGAGGAACACAAGCTGCAGGGACTCGACAGTGGCGCAGACGCCTATCTTATCAAACCGTTCAGCCCCGATGAGTTGAAAATGAGAATCCGCAAGCTGGTCGAATATCGCCAAATGCTCCGGGAAAAATATACAGAGGTGCTCAGCGACGGCAAGGAGATTGCCAAAGAGCCCGATGCACCGGAACCGGAAAAGAAATTCCTCGTGAAACTCAACGGTTTCATCTCTGCCAACATTTCCCTTTCCAATCTGAATTCCGAAATGCTTGCCGACAAGATGTGTTTGAGCAAATCACAGCTCAACCGTAAGGTTAAGGCCATTACTGGCATCAATACGGCTACCTATATCAAGCAGGCAAGGCTCATTCAGGCACAGCTCTTCCTCAGAGACCCGGAAAAGCCTATCGGAGACATCGTTCTGATGTGCGGATTTGAATCGGCAAGCTATTTTACCAAATTGTTCAAGGAGCAATTCGGCATGACACCTTCCCAATACAGAAAAGAAAATACCTGATTTCCGTCCTACGGAATATGTAAATTTTGAAGCAGGCTAAAATACTACCAAACAGTATTTTAGCCTGCTTTTTTGCGCTTATTATTATAATTCCTGCAGTGCAATTTGCTTCGGGCTTGCTATTTTCAGTTGCATAATGCGTTGTATCTTCTAACAAGATAAACCCTAATCCATTTTCTTTGCAAGTGAAATTCTTGTAACGCCCTTGCTGGCTACTATCAACGGATAACCTTCAAATGGACCCCATAACAAAATACCATAATACTAACCCTTAAAAACAAAACGAGATGAAAACACATGACTTTAGAAAAAGTGTACTGCTGGCAGCTTTAATGCTTGCCACGGGTCCGGTGGCTCATGCCCAACTTGCCAAGGACATTATGAAACGGGCAAAAAATGCAACGACAACAAGAACAACCATGGCAGCCGACCGCGCCATCAACAAAGGCCTCGACAAGGTGTTTGAAGAAGGCGAAAATCCCGGACAGGCTACCAATGCCAATGCGCTGCAAAATGCCAGTGAAAAATCGGCAGCCGCCGTCACCAACGGCAACATCTATTATGTAAACCTTGAAAGAGGTAGCGCCAGGGCAGAGGGAACACTCGAAGCCCCGATGAAAGATATTCAGAAAGCCATTGACAAGGCAGCCGATGGCGACCTCATCCGTATTGCACAAGGCAACTATCTCGGCAATCTGGACAGGGGCTGGATTGAAATAAAGGGCAAATATGTAAGCCTCGAAGGTGGGTGGAACGATGACTTCAGCGAACGAAATCCGGTCAAATATATCACACGCATACAGCCAACCGTAGCCCAACGGGGCACTATCGGACAAGGCTTGCTCATGATTGATGCCACCGCAAAAAGAAATGCTCAAATCATCATCGACGGCATCTTCTTCGACCTCGGCCTCGTGCACGAATACGCCAAGGCCGACCCTACCGACGCACGCTTCGGATGTCCCGAAGGCTGCGAAACGGGACGCATTATGCCGGTGGGCAACCCACCCAACAAGACCATCCGTCTTATCGGTGGAAAAATGGCAGGCAAACTCGTTATCCGCAACTGCATGTTCCTCAACGCCTCGTTCAACGGCATCATCATGACCAACATGGGGGGCGACTGGGAAATTTACAACAACGTATTTGTGGCCAACCTCTACGCATCTTGCGAAATCAACGGTGGTTTGAACCAAAACACCGGGGCACACCAATCCACAGTGGACTTCCACCACAACACCGTATTGTTCTCTTGGCCAACCACCAAGGAAATGGAAAGCATGGGCTACGGCTACCGCTTTAAAAACAGCGTTGACCACAATGTCCACCACAACATTTTCGGTTGCAACAACTACGGCGCATTGGACGGCGGATGGGACGATTCCAACCTGCCGGCTGACAAACGCAAAATCTGTTCGGCTTACGACAACCTCTTCTTCATGAACAAGGGCGACTTTGTTATGGCCGGAACAAGCGGCGGCAAATGGCTCTATGTACCGGGCAAACGCTTCGACGAAGTGGAAATGCTTACCAAGTATGAAAACAACAGGGAGCTGCCTTCAACCAGCAATTTCAAGGATAAAATTGACCAGCCTTATCTGAAAGGCTATGCTTCGCTCGAAATCATTACAACGGAAAGCTATGACCCAAATTCGGCTGCCAACCTTTACAGGGAAGCACACGGCTTGAACAAGCAGGGCACCATGACCACCCGCGTATCCATGTTCGGCAACCGCTACAATTTCGACAAGGCAGTACAACTCTTTGGAGCAGAACCGGAATACGGCGCACAGCTGCCAACCGGAAACTAAACAAAACACATAATAACCTCAAATAATAATAGTATGGAAAATCAAGCAACAACCAACGGCAACATCTATTACGTAAGCCTCGAAAAGGGTAGTGCACGTGCAGAAGGCACACAGCAAGCCCCCATGAAAGACATTCAGAAAGCCATCGACAAGGCAACCAACGGCGACCTTATCCGCATTGCTCAAGGCAACTATCTCGGAACACTCGACCGTGGATGGATTGAAATCAAGGGCAAATATGTCAGCCTCGAAGGAGGATGGAACGACGACTTTACCGAACGCAAGCCTACACAATACATCACACGCATACAACCTACCGTAGCCCAAAGAGGCACTATCGGACAAGGTTTGCTCATGATAGAGGCTTTTGCCGACAAGAATGCGCAAATCGTCATCGACGGCATCTTTTTCGACCTCGGTCTCGTGCATGAATATGCCAAAGCCGACCCGACCGACGAACGTTTCGGATGTCCCGAAGGATGCGAAACGGGACGCATCATGCCGGTGGGCAACCCGCCCAACAAGACCATCCGCCTTATCGGTGGAAAAGTGGCAGGCAAACTCGTCATACGCAATTGCATGTTCCTCAACGCTTCATATAACGGCATCATTATGACCAGCTTGGGGGGTGCATGGGAAATCTGCAACAACGTGTTTGTAGCCAACCTCTACGCCTCCTGCGAAATCAACGGTGGTTTGAACCCCGTAACGGGTGCACACCAGTCAACGGTGGACTTCCACCACAACACAGTATTGTTCTCCTGGCCAACCACCAAGGAAATGGAAAGCATGGGCTATGGCTACCGCTTCAAAAATGGCGCCGACCATAATGTTCACCACAACATTTTCGGATGCAACAACTTTGGCGCATTGGACGCAGGATGGGACGATTCCAACCTGCCGGCTGACAAACGAAAAATCTGTTCGGTCTACGACAACCTCTTTTTCATGAACAAGGGCGACATCGTTATGGCCGGAACCAGCGGCGGCAAATGGCTTTTTGTACCGGGCAAACGCTTCGACGAAGTGGAAATGCTCACCCAATACGAAAACAACAAGGAGATTCCCGAATCCAGCCAATTCAAGGATGTAATCGACCAGCCTTACCTGAAAGGCTTCGCTTCATTGAAGGTGATGACAACGGAAAGTTTCGACCCCAATTCTTCCGCCAACTTCTTGCGTACGGCTTTCGGATTAAACATGATGGGAACAGCCACCACGCGCGTATCCATGTTCGGCAACCGCTACAATTTCGACAAGGCGATAGAACTGTTCGGAGCTGAACCCGAATACGGAGCACAAATACCATAAGCCAATGAAACAGAATGTAAACGCTAACTAACGAAACAGTTATGGCTTATCAAGAAACAAAAAACATTTCCTATGGTTCACGGGTATCCAAATCATTCAAGGATATCGGTACGGGCATTCTCCTGCTGGTGGCGGGCACCGTTCTGCTGTGGTGGAACGAAGGGCGTGCCGTAAAGACCACCAAGATGCTCAACGAAGCGGAAGGAGTCACCGTACACGTGGAAGATATCTCGCAAGTGGACCCGGCATTGGACGGACAACTGATCCATGCCACCGCCTTTACGCAAACAACCGACTCACTCCGTGACGGAGCTTTTGGGATAGGGGCCGTGGCAGTCAAGCTGGAACGTGAAGTACAATACTACCAATGGGTGGAAAACAAGGAAACGGAAACGAGAGATAAGATTGGAGGAGGACAGGAAGAGATAACCACCTACACCTACCAAAAGGAATGGGTGGGAAGTCCGGTCAATTCACAGGAATTCAAAGACCCTGCCTACCAATCATCAAATTTCATCGTCATGAAACTGGAAGACAAGAACTTTGTGGCGGAAAACGTAACCTTCGGAGCCTATCGGCTGCCCCAAAACCTGATTTACTCCATCACCGGCGACATTCCTGTGGAGCTGAATTTCAGCGAGGAACAAATCAGACAATGGGAAAAGAATGTCAAACCCACCTTTGAAAGAATGGCAAAGGCGGAAACAGATTCAATGGCCCAACCTACGGAAGACGGCTATGTACATGTAAACGGCAACGTGCTCTATTTCGGAAAAAACCCGAACCTGCCGCAAGTCGGCGACATGTCCGTCACATTTACCAAAGTATTGCCGGGAGAAGCATCCGTCATTGCCAAAGTGAGCGGAAGCAGACTGCAGGACTATGTGGCGAAAAACGGGAAAAACTTCTCCGTTCTGAGAATGGGAGAAGCAAGCATGGAAGAAATGTACCACAGCGAACACACAACCAATACAAGTATGACCTGGATACTACGCATAGCAGGTCTGTTTTTGGTCATCATCGGTTTGAAAGGTATCTTCGGTATCCTGACAACCTTGTTGAAGGTATTGCCCTTCCTGGCCAATATTGTCGAACTGGGTGTCGGCTTGGTATGCAGTGTGTTAGGGTTGGTATGGTCACTTCTTGTCATTGCTTTGGCATGGCTGTTCTATCGGCCTGTCATTGCAGGGGTGTTGTTGGTTGTCATCATTGCCCTCGTTGTTTTCCTTGTAAGAAAGGGAAAGAACGAGAAGCATACAGAGGAGACTGTTGTTTAACAAAGCATCTTTCATACACCCTTCCTTTTCTGACATTCATTGGATATAGGACAGGGTTGTGAGATTTGTCAAAACACACATTACCATTCGCGACCATCTTGTCGGTACAGACATGCAGAGGGGTTGTGTCAAAATGAGCCATTTTGACGCAGCCCCTTTAAAATATGTCTGAATAGCTAAGATAAATCCCTGCACACATTCTTTAATATAACAGATAATTACTATTTTTGCGTTTGCTGCGATAAAAGTAGCTGAAACCATGAAAAATTTGAATCCTATTGAAGTAGTTCTCATAGAAAATGAAAAGAATATGTGGATATGGGCAACTTATTGGCTCATAAGATTGAAACATCGCTTCGATGAAAGTGTAAGAAATAGGATAGTATATTTGTAATTGATTAGAAATTCTTGAATATGAAGAAATACACGATAGAAGAGTTACGGCTTCAACGAGAGTCAGAAGATCATGTTGAGTTTAAGGAAGCTGAGAATGGGAATTTCTCGTACAATGGTGCAAGCAAAACAGAACCTAAAGATCGCAGAAAATGTATTTTAGGATATGTTGTTGCATTATGTAATGAAAACAGACAATGAAAAGCTGACTGTTTTTGATGTCATCGAGATGTGTAAAATTAGAGATGGTCAACATAAAAATATCGATAAGAATATTGCCAAAAGACTAGAAGAAAAGAATTGTATTGAAAAGCACGGTAAAACCAATGCTCAGTTCTATACTCTTGCTAGGCATTATTATGAAGTTGCCGGTAAAACTGCCGATTATTCTAAGCTTGTAGATTGGACGGCCACTCAGGTTCTTGCCGTATTAGCTCCATATCTTGAAAAATATGGTAAAGCAAAAAAATCAGATATATTAAAAATTGTGGGTGATCATATCACGGATAAGCAATTAAGAAACTTTTTAGACCAATTAAAAAAGTCCGAACTAATAAAGACAGAAGGAGAAAGAGGAAAAATGGTTTATATGCTTGGTGAGAAATATAAAAAACAAAATGATATTATTGCTAAAGCTTTAAACATTGGACTAAAAGCTCTTGAAGAAAATGGAGAACTATAAGTTAGTAAAGGGCGAATAAAAGGGCAAATAGTTACAGATAAACAAGCAAATTACAACTATAAACACCTGAAAATCAACAATACAAAAGGGCAAATAAAAGGGCGAATAAAATGAAACATAAAACCATAGAGGTAATAGATAGCCCCCACTCAACACATATAATTCGCTAAAATATAGTTCCCCCGTCATCCCGCACTTGCTGCGAACTCCAGGTGTTTTGCTTCTTGCGTGGCATATACCCCCCTCTCGAAAACAAGCATAAAGAGCTGAAAAAAACGAACCGCCACTCATGCCCCCGTCATCCCGAACTTGATGCGGGATCCAGGCGTTTTGCTTCTTGCGTGGCATATACCCCCCTCTCGAAAACAAGCATAAAGAGCTGAAAAAACCGTACAGCTGTCCTTCCCGATTTGTAAATTTATTTCACACACAAAACATTGTATATCAATTTCTTAGTATGCTTTTGTGCGCCGTATGTTATAATACTCATAGTGTAATTTGCTCCAGGCTGACCATTTTCAGCTGCATTATGCGTTGCACGTTCTAACAAGATAAGCGGCAATCCATTTTCTTTGCATTAGCAAGCAAACAGAAACCAACCGCAGCACCAGCTGCCAACAAATAACAACAGTACAAACCCCTAAAAATCAAAACAGTATGAAAAAAGCATTCTTTACTCTTGCTGTTGCCCTCTTGGCCGCCACAGGCGCATGGGCACAAACCACATTCACCGCCGATAACCTGAAATACACGGTTACCGACGAAACCACCCACACGGTGGAACTGACCGGCTATGAAGGCGCACTGGCTGGAGAAGTGAACATTCCCGCCACCGTAACCAACGAGAGCACGGAATACAGCGTGACCAGCATCGGCAACTATGCGTTCTCACGGTGCTCTCGACTTACGGCAGTGACCATACCCGAGGGAGTAGCTACCATCGGAAGTTACGCATTCGAATACTGCTCCTCCCTCACGGAAGTGAACATCCCCGCCAGCGTGACTAATATCGGCGGTTGGGTGTTCGACTATTGCTCCGCCCTGACAGCCATCCATGTGGCCGAAGGCAACACTGCCTACAGTTCGGAGGACGGCGTCCTGTTCAATAAGGACAAAACCACATTGGTGTGCTATCCTATCGGCAAGCCGGAAACTACCTATACCGTTCCTGCCACAGTGACAACCTTTACAACCTCGGCCTTTGAAAACTGCACCGCCCTTGCACAAATAAACCTCCCCAACAGCCTGACTGACATGGCGAGTAGGACATTCTACGGCTGCACCTCCCTTAAGGAAGTGACCCTGCCTGATGGCGTGACACAACTTATGGGCTTTAACTTCACCGATTGCTCCGCCCTTGAAAAAGTAACCCTGCCCGAGGGCATAACATATATTGGCAGCGGAGCATTTAAAAATTGCTCCGCCCTTACGGAGCTGACCGTATGGGCCATTACCCCTCCCACCCTCGAAAGTGATGCCTTTACGGGCGTAAGCAGCAGCCTTGTAGTAAAAGTGCCTGCCGAAGGATTACCTGCCTACCAGACAGCCGACATCTGGAAGGACTTCGAGCTGCAAGGCAATGGACAAGCACCGTTCTTTGTCGGTAACCTGAAATACAGGGTTACAAGCCAAACCGAAAACATGGTGGAAGTGATGGGTTACCAAACCGCACCGACGGACGCGCTCACCATTCCCGCCAACGTAACCTACAATGAGGTAACCTACACCGTGACCGGCATCAAAGAGCAAGTGTTTGCCAACTGCTCCGCCCTTACATCGGTAACCCTGCCCGACGGCCTGACCACCATAGGAGCCGAAGCGTTCTTTAATTGCACATCACTCACGGGAATAACCATCCCCAACACTGTGACCAGCATCGGAATCGCGGCATTCAAATACTCCGGGCTCACGACAGCAAGCATAGGCAACGGCGTGACCACCATAGGAGAAAGGACGTTTGAATACTGCTCCGCCCTTGCGACCGTGAACATAGGCAGCGGCCTGACCACCATCGGAAACGCTGCATTTGCCAACTGCACATCACTCACGGGAATAACCCTGCCCGACGGCCTGACCACCATAGGAGCCGAAGCGTTCTTTAATTGCACATCACTCACGGGAATAACCATCCCCAACACTGTGACCAGCATCGGAATCGCGGCATTCAAATACTCCGGGCTCACGACAGCAAGCATAGGCAACGGCGTGACCACCATCGGAAGCAGTGCGTTTTCCAACTGCACATCACTCACGGGAATAACCCTGCCCGACGGCCTGACCACCATAGGAGACGAAGCGTTCTTTAATTGCACATCACTCACGGGAATAACCATCCCCAACACTGTGACCAGCATCGGAATCGCGGCATTCAAATACTCCGGGCTCACGACAGCAAGCATAGGCAACGGCGTGACCACCATCGGAGAAGAGGCGTTTCAAGATTGCTCCTCCCTTGCGACCGTGAGCATAGGCAGCGGCCTGACCACCATAGGAAACAATGCGTTTTACGCCTGCTGGGCACTCACGCAATTCAATGTGGATGAAGCCAACGAAGCCTATTGCTCCGACGGCGGCGTGTTGTTCAATAAGGACAAGACCACACTGTTGCAATATCCTGCCGGCAAAACGGAAACCACCTATGCCGTTCCCACGGGCGTGACAAGCATTGCAAAATATGCCTTCGCCGGCAGCAACGCCCTCACGGAAGTGACCCTGCCCGAAGGACTGACCGAGATTGCAGAATATGCCTTCGCCTGGTGCAGAAACCTCACGAAAATAAGCCTGCCCAAAAGCCTGGACAACATCGGAAATATGGCGTTCAATGAATGCACCGGCCTTACAGAAATGACCGTGCTTGCCACCACTCCGCCGACAGTGGGAACCGACGTATTCCTGAACGTGAGCCGCACCATCCCCGTATATGTGCCCGCCGCATCGCTGGCAGCCTACCAGGCAGCTGACGTATGGAGTGAATTTACCAACCTGCAAGGCACAAGCACCACCGGCGTGCCAGCGGCAGCCATGCCAGAGAGCATACGCATGCAGGGCGGCACGCTCCACAACCCGCAACAGCTGCACCTGACCCTCTACGACATGCAGGGACGCCAAGTGTATAGCGGCAATGATGCTACCGTAAGCCTGAACGCAGGTGTATATGTAATGTGCAGCAACGGCGCAAGCTGCAAGGTAGTGTTCTAAAACCATCTGACAAGGACACCCGCCACCCCAAAGGGATGAATAGAATGGGGCAGCGGTGGTGGGAAGTCCTTATAAATATAATGTAAAAGACAAACGCAGCATTTGCTGCAAAAAAACAATACCATCAACCATTAAATTTTAATCCGTATGAAAAAAGCATTTTTTACTTCAGTACTTGCCCTGTTAGCCGCTATGAGCGCATGGGCACAAAACTCCTTTACCGTCAATGGTCTGAACTACCTGGAAACCGGCGTTGGCACCGGAAAG
>CALUKG010000039.1 GCA_944321155.1 uncultured Bacteroidales bacterium
CTTGCGCTTGTATAAGAAAAGCTGCCAATGACATCAGAAAAACAAGCTGCACTTGGAGGTTTTTCATAATGATATATATTTGGTTAGATATAAGTATTTACAAAGGTAATCAAAAGAACAAATCCAGACAAGAAATAATATCACCATTGATTCCCATTCCATTCGCGGCATCAATCAAACCTATAGTCAAGCATAAAAAAACGCCAACTCAATCCATAAGATGAGTTGGCGTTTTTATTGAAAGATGTTTATTAAACGTTCGCAGACTCGATATCGGTCACACTTTTACGTGCCACCATAATCTTTTCATATTCATCTAGCGAACCTACAATCAACTTATCATATTCACGCAAACCTGTACCGGCAGGAATCAAATGACCGCAAATCACATTTTCCTTCATACCTTCAAGTTTGTCAACCTTTCCGTTGATAGCGGCATCATTCAACACTTTCGTAGTTTCCTGGAAGGAAGCTGCTGACATGAAGCTACTTGTCTGCAATGCTGCACGTGTAATACCTTGCAGAATCTGATTAGAAGTAGCTAAGACTGCATCGCGAGCTTCTACCAACTGCAGGTCACGACGTTTCAACATGGAGTTTTCATCACGCAACTTACGAGCTGTGATAATCTGACCAGCCTTCAAGGTTGTAGAATCACCAGGATTAACTACTACTTTCTTACCCCAAATACGGTCATTTTCTTCCATGAATTCATTTTTGTCAACCACCTGCTTTTCAAGGAAACGAGTGTCACCTGGATCGATGATTTCAACTTTACGCATCATTTGACGTACAATAACTTCAAAGTGCTTATCGTTGATTTTTACACCCTGCAAACGGTATACGTCCTGAACCTCATTTACGATGTAATCCTGAACGGCAGTAGGACCCTTGATCAACAGGATGTCTTCCGGCGTAATAGCTCCATCTGACAATGGTGTTCCAGCACGTACAAAGTCATTTTCCTGTACCAAAATCTGTTTAGAAAGAGGTATCATGTACTTCTTGACTTCACCAGACTTGGAAGTTACTGACAATTCGCGGTTACCACGTTTGATTTTACCGAATGTTACCTCACCATCAATTTCTGCAACGATAGCAGGGTTAGACGGGTTACGTGCTTCAAACAACTCGGTTACACGTGGAAGACCACCCGTGATATCACCAGCCTTACCGACTGCACGTGGAATCTTAACCAATGTCTGACCGACCTGAATCTTATCACCGTCATCCAATACCAAGTGAGCACCTACCGGCAAGTTGTAAGTTTTCAATATCTCACCACCCTTACCTATGATGTGTGCACTCGGCACTTTATTTCTATCCTTCGATTCGATGATAATCTTTTCACGAAGACCTGTTGCATCGTCAGTTTCAGTCTTGTAAGTTGAATTTTCAACCACATCTTCAAACTTGATCTTACCAGCTTGCTCAACAATAATCAAAGCATTGAATGGGTCCCATTCACAAATTTTTGTTCCCTTTTCACAAACAGTTCCTTCTTTTACATAGAGTTTAGAACCATAAGGAATATTTTGAGTGGTAAGTACGATATTAGTTGTAGTATCAACCACACGCATTTCTGCCAAACGGCTGACAACTACCTGATAAACATCACCATTATCGTCTTTTGCATCTACGGTACGAAGTTCGTCAAATTCAACACGACCGTCATAACGCAATACAATGCTGGATTCAGCTGCAACGTTAGACGCAACACCACCGACGTGGAACGTACGAAGTGTCAACTGTGTACCCGGTTCACCGATTGACTGTGCTGCAATCACACCAACTGCCTCACCCTTGTTGACCATTCTACCGGTTGCCAAGTTACGTCCGTAACATTTAGCGCAAACACCACGCTTAGCCTCACAGGTCAATACAGAACGGATTTCAACACGTTCAATTGGTGATTCTTGAATAATCTTGGCTGCATTTTCACGAATTTCCTCACCTGCGGCCACAATCAGTTCGCCGGTAGATGGATGATAGATATCGTGGACAGAAACACGACCCAAGATACGTTCATACAATGATGCAACAACTTCCTCATTGTTCTTCAATTCGGTTGCTACCAAACCACGCAAGGTACCGCAATCTTCTTCTGTAATGATTACATCGTGTGATACGTCAACCAAACGACGAGTCAAATATCCTGCATCGGCAGTCTTAAGAGCGGTATCCGCCAAACCTTTACGAGCACCGTGAGTAGAAATAAAGTATTCCAACACAGACAAACCCTCTTTAAAGTTTGAAAGAATTGGGTTCTCAATGATTTGTCCACCTTCAGCACCCGCTTTTTGAGGCTTAGCCATCAAACCACGCATACCGGAAAGCTGACGAATCTGTTCCTTAGAACCACGGGCACCAGAGTCCAACATCATGTACACAGAGTTAAATCCTTGATTGTCTGATGACAATTGCTTCATTAATACATTTGACAATTTGGAGTTAACGTGTGTCCAAGTATCAATAATCTGATTGTAACGTTCGTTGTTGGTAATGAAGCCCATGTTATAGTTGTTCATGATTTCTTCTACCTCAGCGTTACCCTCAGCCACCAATTGTTCTTTTTCTGCCGGGATAATAATATCGTTCAAATTGAATGACAAACCACCCTTGAAGGCCATATAGTAACCCAAATCCTTGATATCATCCAAGAATTTAGCCGTAGTTGCCACACCACAAACCTTGATAATGTTACCAATAATATCACGCAAAGATTTCTTTGAGAGAATCTCATTGATAAATCCAACTTCTTTCGGAACGAATTTGTTTACCAAAATACGTCCAACTGTTGTCTTGATGGTCTGTTTGGTCAATTGGCCATTTTCATCCAAATCGTCGGTGCGAACGGTAATCCATGCATGCAAATCTACACAACCTTCATTGTAAGCAATTTCTGCTTCTTCTGGAGAATAGAAGTTCAAACCTTCACCTTTTGCACCATCACGACCTTTGGTGATGTAATACAGACCCAACACCATGTCCTGAGAAGGCACTGTAATAGGAGCACCGTTAGCAGGGTTAAGAATGTTGTGTGAAGCCAACATCAACATTTGTGCTTCCAAAACGGCTTCATTGCTCAAAGGCAAGTGAACAGCCATCTGGTCACCGTCGAAGTCGGCGTTGAATGCGGTACATGCCAATGGGTGCAATTGAATTGCCTTACCTTCAATCATCTTAGGTTGGAATGCCTGGATACCCAAACGGTGCAAAGTCGGAGCACGGTTCAACAATACCGGGTGTCCTTTCATGACATATTCCAAAATATCCCAAATGATCGGGTCTTTACGGTCAATTACTTTCTTGGCCGATTTTACCGTCTTAACAATACCACGTTCAATAAGTTTTCTGATAACGAACGGCTTGTACAATTCTGCCGCCATATCTTTAGGCAGACCGCACTCGTGCATCTTCAACTCTGGACCAACGACGATTACAGAACGGGCAGAATAGTCAACACGTTTACCTAACAGGTTCTGACGGAAACGTCCTTGTTTACCTTTCAAGCTATCAGACAATGATTTCAATGGTCTGTTGGCTTCTGACTTGACTGCAGATGACTTGCGTGAGTTGTCCAGCAATGAGTCAACAGCTTCCTGCAACATACGTTTCTCATTACGCAAAATCACTTCTGGTGCCTTGATTTCCAACAAGCGTTTCAAACGGTTGTTACGGATAATGACACGACGATACAAGTCATTCAAGTCGGAAGTAGCGAAACGTCCACCATCCAGCGGAACCAACGGACGCAATTCAGGCGGAATAACAGGAACAATACGCAGAATCATCCATTCCGGTTTGTTTCTATTACGTGAAGCACGGAATGATTCCACAACCTGCAGACGTTTCAAAGCCTCGTTCTTGCGTTGTTGTGAATTGTCGGTATTGGCTTTGTGACGCAATTCGTAAGAAAGGCTGTCCAAATCCAGTCTCTCCAGCAAATCATATACGGCCTCAGCACCCATCTTAGCCACAAACTTTTGTGGATCTTTGTCATCCAAAGCCTGGTTTTCACGTGGCAGACGGTCCAATATAGCAAGGTATTCATCTTCTGTCAGCAAATCACCTTCTGCAATGTTCTCATCTTCGAGAATACCTTTTTGAATTACTACATATTTCTCATAATATATGATAGCGTCCAATTTCTTGGTCGGCATGCCCAACAGATATCCCATCTTATTAGGCAAAGAACGGAAATACCAGATATGCGCAACAGGAACTACCAATTGGATATGTCCCATGCGCTCACGACGTACCTTCTTCTCTGTAACTTCTACACCGCAACGGTCGCAAACAATTCCTTTGTAACGAATACGTTTATACTTACCGCAATGGCATTCATAGTCACGTGTCGGACCGAAAATACGTTCGCAAAACAAACCGTCACGTTCCGGTTTGTATGTACGATAGTTTATCGTTTCGGGCTTGAGCACTTCTCCGCTTGACATTCTCAGAATCTCTTCTGGAGATGCCAAACCAATGGAAATCTTGCTGAAACCACTTTTTTTATTATCGTTTTTAAAAGCCATAGTATTTAAATTCGTTTAAATATTGGGACTTAAGAGGGGGAAATCCCCTCTTAAGTTACTACTCTAAATTAACGCTAAGGCCTAAGCCACGCAACTCATGCAACAATACGTTCAGAGATTCCGGAATACCTGGTGTTGGGAATGGATCTCCCTTAACAATTGCTTCGTAAGTACGAGCACGTCCCATAACATCATCGGACTTGACAGTCAATATTTCCTGCAAGATATGTGCTGCCCCGAATGCTTCAAGGGCCCAAACTTCCATCTCACCGAAACGCTGACCACCGAATTGTGCTTTACCACCTAACGGTTGTTGCGTAATCAAAGAATATGGACCAATAGAACGAGCGTGCATCTTGTCGTCAACCATGTGACCCAATTTCAAGAAGTAAGTCACACCGACTGTTGCAGGCTGGTCAAATCTTTCACCTGTTCCACCATCATACAGATAAGTCTTACCATAACGTGGAACACCGGCTTTGTCAGTCCATTCATTCAAGTCATCAAGCGTACATCCATCGAAAATAGGAGTAGCAAACTTAACTCCCAATTCGCGGCCTGCCCATCCCAATACAGCTTCAAAAATCTGTCCTAGGTTCATACGAGAAGGCACACCCAATGGATTCAATACTATGTCGACTGGAGTACCATCTGCCAAGAAAGGCATGTCTTCCTGACGTACGATACGAGAAACAATACCCTTGTTTCCGTGACGACCTGCCATCTTGTCACCTACACGTATCTTACGTTTCTTGGCAATATAAACTTTTGCCATTTGTACGATGCCGTTAGGCAGCTCATCACCAATTGTAATATTGAATTTCTTACGTTTGATTTGTGCATCCAACTCTTTACACTTCTTCAGATAGTTCATAATAAGTTGCTTAATCAACTTATTCTTGTCTTCATCTGTGGTCCATTTTTCCAATTGAACCAAAGTGTAATCAATGTCACGCAAACGTTCCAATGTGAACTTGCTGTTTTTGCTTATCAGGTCTGTTCCCAAGAAATCTTTTACACCAGCAGAAGTCTTTCCTTCTGTAAGAACCAGCAATTTCTCTACCAAAATCTTCTTCAACTCAGCAACCTGTGCTTCCAGCTCTTCATCAAGCTTTGGCAGAATAGCCTTATCTGCCATCTTAGCCTTACGGTCTTTTTGAGCCTTCGAGAACAAGCGTTTACCGATAACGACACCTGACAACGATGGAGTTGCTTTCAAAGAAGCATCCTTCACATCACCAGCTTTGTCACCAAAGATAGCACGCAACAATTTTTCTTCTGGAGAAGGATCGGATTCTCCCTTAGGAGTAATCTTACCAATGATAATATCGCCCGGTTCAATTCTAGCACCAACACGAATAATACCGTTTTCGTCCAAATCTTTTGTTGCTTCTTCACTGACATTCGGAATATCAGAAGTCAGTTCTTCCAAACCACGCTTCGTTTCTCGAACCTCTAGCAGCTGTTCAACCACATGCACAGAAGTAAAGATATCTTCACGAACGATGCGTTCGTTCAGTACGATAGCATCCTCGAAGTTATATCCTTTCCATGGAATGTAAGCTACTTTCAAGTTCTTGCCAAGTGCCAACTCACCATTTTGAGTAGAATATCCTTCCGTTAAAATCTGTCCCTTTTCAACTCTATCACCTTTCAACACTAAAGGACGCAAATCGACGGTTGTATTTTGGTTCGTTTTCTGGAACTTAGGCAACATATATGTCTTGACCGGAGATTCGAAACTTACAAAGTCCTCATCAGCAGTACGATCATATTTTATTTGAATCTGATCGGCATCAACATAAATAACCTCTCCATCACCTTCAGCCATTACCTGAGTACGTGAGTCAGTGATTAACTGACGTTCAATACCCGTACCTACAATAGGTGCTTCACTACGCAACAATGGAACAGCCTGACGCATCATGTTTGATCCCATCAATGCACGGTTAGCATCGTCATGTTCCAAGAAAGGAATCAAAGCAGCAGCGATTGAAGCAATTTGAGAAGGAGATACGTCCATCAAATCCACTTCTTCCGGTGCAACGACAGGGAAATCAGCTTCCAAACGTGCTTTAACCTTCGAACGGATGAATCTGCCGTTATCATCAAGAGGAGCATTTCCTTGTGCTACTGTCTTGTTTTCTTCTTCTTCAGCGGTCATATATACCACTCCATTTTCAGAAAGGTCAACCTTTGCATCGTTTACCTTACGATAAGGAGTTTCAATGAAGCCAAGTCCATTAATTTTAGCATAAATACACAAAGAAGAAATCAAACCGATGTTCGGGCCTTCTGGAGTTTCGATTGGGCACAAACGTCCATAGTGTGTATAGTGAACGTCACGTACCTCGAAACCAGCACGGTCACGGGAAAGACCACCAGGACCAAGAGCTGACATACGACGTTTATGCGTAATTTCAGCCAATGGGTTTTGCTGGTCCATAAACTGCGACAAAGCATTTGTTCCGAAGTAAGAGTTGATAACAGAAGAAATACTTTTCGCATTAATAAGGTCAACCGGTGTAAACACTTCGTTGTCACGCACATTCATGCGTTCACGAATAGTACGAGCCATACGGGCAAGACCTACACCGAATTGGTTATATAATTGTTCGCCTACGGTACGTACACGACGGTTACTCAAATGGTCAATGTCATCTACCTCGGCTTTTGAGTTAATCAATCTAATAAGATACTTGATGATTTCGATAATATCCTCTTTAGTCAACACCTTAACTTCCATATCGGTCGTCAAGTCAAGTTTCCTATTGATACGATAACGTCCTACATCACCCAAATCATAACGTTTTTCAGAGAAGAACAAATTGTTGATAGCTTCTCTTGCTGTAGAATCATCGGGTGGTTCTGCGTTACGCAATTGTCGATAGATATATAATACAGCTTCTTTTTCCGAGTTGCTCGGGTCCTTCTGCAATGTATTATAGATAATCGTGTAATCTATTTGGTTGGAATCTTCGCGGTGGAGCAAGATTGTAGCTGCACCTGATTCCAGTATTTCTGCAATATGCTGTTTTTCCAGAACGGTTTCACGGTCAATGATTACCTCATTACGTTCTATAGTTACAACCTCACCAGTATCCTCGTCAACGAAATCTTCAACCCAAGCTTTCAACACACGTGCTGCAAGTTTACGTCCAATAACTTTATTGAGGTTGGTTTTAGTAACCTTGATTTCTTCGGCCAGCCCAAAGCATTCAAGAATATCTTTATCACTTTCAAATCCGATTGCACGTAAAAGAGTGGTAACTGGCAATTTCTTTTTTCTGTCGATATATGCATACATGACATTATTGATGTCAGTAGCAAATTCAATCCAAGAACCGCGGAAAGGAATGATACGTGCAGAATATAATTTTGTACCGTTTGCGTGTACACTTTGGCCAAAGAAAACGCCAGGTGAGCGGTGTAATTGCGAAACGATAACACGTTCAGCACCATTAATGACAAAGGTGCCTTTTTCTGTCATATAAGGGATAGTTCCCAGATATACATCTTGAATAACTGTATCGAAGTCCTCATGATCAGGATCAGTACAATACAATTTCAATTTTGCCTTCAAAGGAACACTATAAGTGAGTCCTCTTTCCAGACATTCGTTGATAGAATAACGAGGAGGGTCAATATAATAGTCGAGGAACTCGAGGATAAAGTTATTTCGCGTATCTGCAATGGGGAAATTCTCTGCAAACACCTTATACAATCCTTCCTTTTTTCTCGTTTCCGGAGATGTATCCATCTGGAAGAAATCATGGAAAGATTTCAACTGGATCTCCAAAAAATCAGGATAAGGGAACTGATTTTTAATGGAGGCGAAATTAATTCGTTGAGTAGGTTTAATAGAAGACATTGTTTTAAGAAGTTTAGTAAGACAAAGAACTTAAATTAGATTATAGACAAAAAGGTTTAGAATCCCTATTAAGGGACTCTAAACCAAATTTTTGACTTAAAAGTCATTATTTAAGTTCAACTTCTGCTCCGCCTTCTTCGAGTTGTTTTTTCAAGCTTTCAGCTTCGTCTTTAGAAGCACCTTCTTTAATGGTTGAAGGAGCACCGTCTACTAAATCTTTAGCATCTTTCAAGCCAAGGCCAGTAAGTTCCTTAACTAATTTTACGATAGCTAATTTATTAGCACCAGCTGATTTCAAAACTACATCGAATGAAGTTTTTTCTTCAACAGCTTCAGCTGCGGCTGCAGGACCAGCAGCAACTGCAACAGCTGCAGCAGCAGGTTCAATACCATACTCGTCTTTCAAAATTTGAGCTAACTCGTTTACTTCTTTTACTGTCAAGTTAACCAGTTGTTCTGCAAAAGCTTTCAAATCTGCCATTTTCTTAAAATTTATAGGAGTTATTTTTTCTATTACTTTTTGATTATCTTTCTCCCAGTGTTTTCAAAACACCATGGAGTGTATTTCCTCCAGATTGGAGTGCTGACACAACGTTCTTAGCAGGTGATTGGAGCAAAGCAACCAAGTCTCCGATAAGTTCGTTTTTGCTCTTCAATTGAGACAAAGTTTCCAATTGGTTTGCACCTACAAAAATTGTCTCTTCTACGTAAGCAGCTTTTAAATGTGGCTTAGCTTCCTTATCCTTACCAATGAATTCCTTGATAAGTTTTGCAGGTGCATTACCTGTATTTGAAAGCATCAAAGCAGTTTCACCCTTCAATGAATCAAACAAAGGTGCAAAATCTGCTGATTTAGCCTCTAATGCTTTACGTAACAAAGTATTTTTTACAACTACCAATTTCACTTCACGATTGAAGCAAAGACGACGCAAGTCGCTAGTACGAGCCGCATCCAATCCGCCTATATCAGTGAGATAGAAATGAGCATATTGTCCAAGAATATCTTGAAGTTGTTCAATAACAGCGCTTTTATCTTCCTTTTTCATAATCTCAAGTTTTATTCTTCAACAGATTTAGGATCTATTTTAAGACCCGGACTCATTGTGCTTGAAAGATAAATGCTCTTTACATACGTACCTTTAGCTGCAGATGGTTTGAGCTTGATCAAAGTAAGTATAAATTCTTTTGCATTTTCTGCAATTTGCTCCGGTGTGAATGAAACTTTACCCACTGAAGTGTGAACTATACCATATTTATCTACTTTGAAATCAATCTTACCTTGCTTTACTTCCTTAACAGCTTTGGCTACATCTGGGGTCACAGTACCGCTTTTTGGATTAGGCATCAATCCACGAGGACCGAGCACACGTCCTAAAGTACCAATTTTACCCATTACAGAAGGCATAGTAATGATAACATCAATATCAGTCCAACCTCCCTTAATTTTTTCGATGTATTCGTCCAAACCTACATAGTCAGCACCAGCTTCCTTTGCAGCATTTTCCTGATCTGGAGTACATAATGCAAGAACCCTAACCTGCTTACCGGTTCCGTTTGGCAAAGAAACGACGCCACGCACCATTTGGTTGGCTTTACGTGGGTCAACTCCCAAACGTACATCGATATCGACAGAAGCGTCAAACTTAGCTTTAGTAATTTCTTTTACCAAAGCAGCTGCTTCATTCAGTGTATAGGCTTTACCTTGCTCTATTTTCTCCAAAGCCAATTTCTGATTTTTTGTCAACTTACTCATAATTGTGTTTTGAAGTTTAATGTTTAACGGTTATACCCATACTACGAGCAGTACCTGCAACCATACTGATAGCAGATTCCAGTTCGAAGCAGTTTAAGTCAGCCATTTTATCTGTAGCAATAGCAGTCACTTGTTCCATTGTGACAGTAGCTACTTTTTTACGGTTAGGTTCTGCAGAACCACTTTTAATTTTAGCAGCTTCCATCAATTGAATAGCAACAGGTGGTGTTTTTACTATAAAGTCAAAAGACTTATCAGAATAATAGGTAATGACTACTGGTAAGATTTTACCAGCCTTGTCCTGGGTTCTGGCATTAAATTGTTTGCAAAACTCCATAATATTGATACCCTTAGAACCAAGTGCAGGTCCTACAGGGGGAGAGGGGTTTGCAGCTCCTCCCTTAATCTGCAATTTAATAAGTCCAGCAATCTCTTTTGCCATAATTACTACAATTTAAAATTCTGAAAATACGGAATTGTCCGTAACAACTATTCCTTCTCCACTTGTGTGAAACCTAGCTCTACCGGAGTTCTACGTCCGAAGATCACAACAATTACTTTAAGTTTCTTCTTCTCCGTCAATACGTCTTCAATTACCCCAGTAAAACCACTAAATGGTCCGAAAATGACACGAACGGTTTCGCCAACAACAAATGGTGAAATCATTTCGCCTTCAGATTCTTGGAGCTCATCCACTTTACCTAAGATACGATTAATCTCTGACTGGCGCACAGGAATTGGCGTATTATCCTTTTCTCCCAAAAAGCCCAATACATTCGGGACGTTTCTCAAGTAGTGTTGAGTTTCTCCAACCAAGTTAGCTTCTACCAAGACATAACCAGGAAGATAAGTTCTTTCTTTAAGAATTTTCTTCCCGTTACGAATCTGATAAACCTTTTCTGTAGGGATAAGCACCTGTGAAACATAATGAGCCAAGTCAGAGTTCTTAATTTCAGAATCAATATACTCTTTTACCTTAGCTTCCTTACCACTAATAGCACGCAATACGTACCATTTAAAATTATTATCTGTCACAACAATGTCCTCCTCAGAAAAAGATTAAAAGATCTTCTCGTAAATAAAACGCATGATTGCCTCGAAGCCTAAATCCATTAGCCAAACTATCAGCGCTATGATGATGGAAGCAATTAAAACAACAATAGCACTGTTGACCAGTTCTGAGCGAGTAGGCCAAGAAACTTTATGAACCAGCTCCGAATAAGATTCCTTAATACTGTTTACTATCTTCATACCTTGTGGAGTTTTTGCACGGGCAGAGAGGCTCGAACTCCCGACCCTCGGTTTTGGAGACCGATGCTCTACCAACTGAGCTACGCCCGTGTATTAAATCTTCAAAGTCCAAAGAGACTCAGACTTTGAAGATTTATTATTTAAATCACCTTGCTGATATATTAGTCAAGCAAAGCTGTGATTTGTCCTGAACCTACTGTACGACCACCTTCACGGATTGCAAAACGAAGACCTTCGTTGCAAGCTACTGGGTAAATCAATTTAACAGTGATTTCCAAGTTATCACCTGGCATTACCATTTCAGTTCCTTCTGGAAGAGTAATCTCACCTGTTACGTCCAATGTACGGATATAGAACTGAGGACGATATTTGTTGTGGAATGGAGTGTGACGACCACCTTCTTCTTTCTTCAAGATATAAACAGAAGCCTTGAATTCTGAGTGAGGAGTTACTTTACCTGGGTGAGCGATAACCATACCACGTTTGATTTCGTTCTTGTCGATACCACGAAGAAGCAAACCAACGTTATCACCAGCTTCACCTTCATCCAACAATTTACGGAACATTTCAACACCAGTTACAACTGATTTCTTTCCATCTGCACCAAGACCGATAATTTGAACTTCGTCACCAACTTTGATGATACCAGTTTCAATACGTCCAGTAGCAACAGTACCACGACCTGTGATTGAGAACACGTCTTCGATAGGCATCAAGAACGGTTTATCAACAGCACGTGGAGGCAATTGAATCCAAGTATCAACAGCATCCATCAATTCCATTACCTTTTCTTCCCACTCAGGTACACCATTCAATGCACCAAGAGCAGAACCACGGATAATAGGAGTATTGTCGCCATCGAATTCATAGAACGAAAGCAATTCACGCATTTCCATTTCTACAAGATCCAACATTTCAGCATCATCCACCATATCGCATTTGTTCATGAAAACAACCAAACGAGGAACGTTTACCTGACGAGCCAAAAGAATGTGCTCACGGGTTTGAGGCATAGGACCATCAGTAGCAGCAACTACAATGATAGCGCCATCCATCTGAGCAGCACCAGTAACCATGTTCTTTACATAGTCAGCGTGACCCGGACAGTCAACGTGTGCATAGTGACGAGTAGCCGTTTGATATTCTACATGTGCTGTATTAATAGTAATACCACGTTCTTTTTCTTCTGGAGCGTTATCGATAGAATCGAAAGAGCGCATTTCAGAAAGACCTTTTTTTGCCAACACTGTAGTAATTGCAGCAGTCAAGGTAGTTTTACCGTGGTCAACGTGACCGATAGTACCGATGTTTACGTGCGGCTTCGATCTGTCAAATTTCTCTTTTGCCATAATTCAAAAAGTTACTTTGTTAAAATTCGTTTGTTTATAAAAGCTTGATTGAGCTGTCGATGGGACTTGAACCCGCGACCTCTTCCTTACCAAGGAAGTGCTCTACCCCTGAGCTACGACAGCATCTTATTAAAAAAAAGAGCGGAAGACGGGACTCAAACCCGCGACCCTCAGCTTGGAAGGCTAATGCTCTATCAACTGAGCTACTTCCGCAGAAACAAGTGGGCAGTGATGGATTCGAACCACCGAAGTCGAAAGACAGCTGAGTTACAGTCAGCCCCATTTGGCCACTCTGGTAACTGCCCATTGTTTTTTATAATAGGGATTTCCCATTACAGGGATTTCCCTATTTTCGAGCCTCTTGTCGGATTCGAACCAACGACCCCGAGATTACAAATCACGTGCTCTGGCCAACTGAGCTAAAGAGGCAAATTCCTTTCTCCAAAGGATGCTATCCTATTTTATTGCATTTGCAAACCGTTTTGAGAGATAGCTCATTCGAAACGGCTTGCAAATGTACGACTTTATTTTGAATTGACAAATTATTTCGCAACTTTTTTTACTTGCCCATATTTTTTTCCTTGTGCTTTTTGAGCTGCTTATCCAACGCATCTATCGATAAATCAGCTGCTTCCTCAAAAGAATCGCAAATTTTCGAGGCAAAAAATTCTATATTAGGAACTGCAATTTTTATTTGAACTTCCTTATTAAGCGCCGTTTCTGGTTTAACAACCTTCAAATAGACATCCACATTGAGCATATCATCATGCACTTTATACAACTTATTGATTTTCTTGTTGATATACTCTTGTAAACGTTCAGTTGCATTAAAATTGACTGCTTGAATGTTGATATTCATAATTCCTCCTTTTTTTGTGCTCTTGGATGAGCTTGTTTGTAAATTGTGTGTATTTCATTAAAAGTCGTGTGCGTATATACTTGTGTAGCAGCCAGACTTGCATGTCCCAAAACTGCCTTTACAGCATTAATGTCAGCCCCATTATTCAGCATGGCTGTAGCAAAGGTGTGGCGCAACACATGAGGACTTTGCTTATGGAGAGTGCTTACTTCCTTCATGCGCGCGTGTACAATATTATATACACGGCCTCTGTAAATCGCTTTTCCACTTGGCAAAATAAAGAAATTTGGAATAATGGTATCTGGAAACTCACGCATCCTCATTTCCTTATAATGTTCTAATGTTTCTGCCAAGGAATCACCAAACGGTATAATCCGATGCTTGTTACGCTTGCCCAACACTTTCACCGTCCTTTCTTGTAAATCCACATCAGCATCCATCAACTGCACCAATTCGGAACATCTTACCCCCGTTTCATACAAAAAGTCAATTATTGCATTTTCCAAACATTGCGTATAATCATCTTCATCCGTTTTTGCCAAAGCCGCTTCCACCTCCTTTTGTTTATAAAACACCGGAAGAGGCTTGTTTGTTTTAGGTGCAACAATTTTTCTCATAATATCAACATCAACCTTACCATTTTTGAGAAGAAATTTCCAAAACGACATCAACGCTGATATTTTTCTTTTAACTGTTCGTGGATGATTTCCCTCTTCCATAAGCTGTATTATCCACTCACGAACGTCAGTTGCTGTCACATTCTTTGGATCAAACTCATCTGGATGTACCTGTAAAAACTGACAAAACTGTAACAAATCATTTTTATAGGCTTCAACCGTATGCGAAGAATATCTACGCTCAAATTGTATGTAATCAAAAAAATGTTGCATCCTAATACGCCCCCTCGTTTGCCACGAAGATACAAAATTCTTATGTGGCTTTTGTCATATATTCATCGTTATTTTAGCATTTTTAACACTATCTACACGGGCGATATGACAATGTTCTTGAAATGGATATTGAATATGAGAAAACATTTTGTCAGAAGAAAAAAACTCTATACCTTTGCTCCGGTTTCAAGAAAAACCGACAACTTTTCATAGTTATTCGGCGGAATACTTTGTCGGAGTTTTCGTACCAATTAATTCAATGTTCGGTGTTCTGAGCCTAATCAGGTAACAGAAAGAATAGGGAATCAGGTGAGAATCCTGAACAGACCCGCTGCTGTATGTTTCAGAATACTCCGAAGTCATACCCTTGTCACTGTTTCGTCACGAAACGGGAAGACCGACTTCAGGAAGAAACGAGTCAGAAGACCTGCCGGACATAATGTTGTTCAAGCGCCTTCGTGGGAAAAGGCAATTGAGTATATAAAAGGATATTCCTGAATTTGTTATTTACGACAAAGACCGCAAAACCAATTTATTGGTTTCAACATGCTATTGCTACGTCCATTGTCACACAAAACAAATCTGATATCCAGGTTAAATTATCATGCATAATATTAGCACCGCAAAAACTTTCAAGCATAGATTATGCCTGTTCATTTTTCTATGCAACACAACTCTCTTGTTTGGATACAGTGACACCACCTATTACAGCATGGGTGTTGTTTCTGATGTGAGCAGACTGGATAGCATGCAACAAATAGAAGAAGTATATGTGACCGGTCATACACAACAAGAAGTTATTTCTTCACAGAAACTGGATGGAAAACGGCTCGAAGGACTAAATTCATTTTCTGTGGCAGACGCTATCAGATATTTTTCTGGTGTACAAATAAAAGATTATGGTGGAGTCGGAGGCATTAAAACTGTTGACATCCGCAGCATGGGCACCAATCAAATGGGTGTTTTTTATGACGGTATACAATTAGGAAATGCACAAAACGGGCAAGTTGATTTGGGCAAATTTTCATTGGACAATATTGAATCCATATCCTTATATAATGGGCAGAAGAGTGAAATTTTCCAATCTGCCAAGGATTATGGTTCGGCTGGCACAATCTATATAAAAACACGAAAGCCCAAATTTGCTGACGGAAAAAAATTCAATATCCAGTTGACAATGAAAGGAGGTTCATTCGGTTTGGCAAATCCTTCATTTTTGTGGGAACAAAAAATCAGTGAAAACATCAGCAGTTCGCTCAACGTCGAATATACCTACGCAACCGGAAGATACAAATTCAGATACCGCAAAGTGTTACATGACGGAACCATAGCTTGGGACACAACTGCCGTTCGGGAAAATGGTGATGTAAACGCATTACGCATAGAAGGAGGATTTTTCGGATATATACCTCAAGGGAAATGGCACCTAAAAGCATACTTCTATGATTCCGAGCGAGGCATTCCCGGTGCTATCGTAAACAATGTATGGACTAATTCACAACGGCAATGGGATAGAAACGCTTTTGTACAAGGCTCTTATCAACAAGAATTGTTCAAAGGCTATGAATTTATGTTCAACGCAAAATACGCTAATGACTACATGCGTTATCTCAATCCCGACACGACATTAATGTATATAGACAACAGTTTTGTACAGCAGGAAATATATCTTTCTGTTGCCAACAAATATTCCATTTTCAAAGAATGGGATGTTTCCTTATCTGCAGATTACCAATGGAATATATTGGGTGCCGATTTGCGTGACTTTGTTTATCCCAAACGAAACACTCTTTTAGTAGCTGCGGCAACCGCCTTTGATATATGGAATATCAAAGGCCAAGCGAGTGTGCTAGGCACATTCGTATTTGAAAACGTTACCCGAAAAAGCCTTCAAGACGGAGAAAACATTATTGCCGGACAAGAGGCCAAACCCGATAACACCTACGCTGTAACACCTGCTGCATTTCTATCATACTCCCCTTTTGATGGATTTGACATACACGCTTTCTACAAACGTATTTTCCGCATGCCAACATTCAATGATTTATATTATACGGATATTGGTAACATCTCTCTAAAACCAGAATATACAACACAATATGATATAGGTATACAATATGTCAAAGAATTCAAGAAAAGCTATTTCCGAAAATTAGCCTTAAAGGCAGACGGATACTTCAACCAAGTAGAAAACAAGATTATTGCAGTCCCCAAAGGAAACGGGCAGTATCGCTGGATGATGATGAATCTTGGATACGTCGAGATAACAGGCGTAGACGTAAGTTCTGATATACTCACGGTATTTCCATATGATATCCAATTTGGCTTGCATATAAACTACACCTATCAGGAAGCAAAAGACCTGACAGACCCGACAGACAACGATCCCGTTTCCGGGACCTATGGCGGACAGATTGCATACATTCCATGGCATAGTGGTTCCGTAACAGGCAATTTAAGCTACAAAACGTGGGGATTGAATTACAGTTTCATCTATGTAGGAGAACGCTATCATAACTCTTCCAACATTTTGGCCAACCATGAGCAACCATGGTACACACACGACTTGGCTCTGTCAAAAGAGTTTCAATTCAAGAAATGGAAACTAAAGCTGTCTGCCGAAGTCAACAATGTGTTCGACCAACAATATGACGTAATTTTAAATTATCCCATGCCAGGACGCAATTACAAAGGAATCATCAAATGTACATTTTAACTGATATGCAAATGAAAAAATGGAGTTATCTATTTCTATGCCTGCTGTTTATCGGTTGCAGACAAGAAGTCGAGGTATTTGTACCAGAGGAAGAGGAAGTCGGTATACCTGAGTTCACATCTATCAGTGGTTTTTATCTGCTGAATGAAGGGAATATGGGTACTAACAAAGCTACCTTAGACTATTACGATTATGAAAC
>CALUKG010000040.1 GCA_944321155.1 uncultured Bacteroidales bacterium
GGCATATAAAGTGATTGCATCCTATCCGCTTTATATGCCATCTTGCTTTTGGGGGACATTTACTGAATATCCCTAATAAAAAAACCATATCATAACTCCGTTTTATAGAGTTCTTGATATGGTTTTCCTGTATTGTTGGAATCTTTATCTTCCTATCAGTGTTACATCTCCTTTAAGCCGGTATTTCACTCCGTCTGAACCTTCCGCCTTAATCACATAGAAATAGACGCCTGGACTTGCCGGTTGTCCGTTGATGTTGCCGTCCCATCCCTTGCCGGGATCAGTCCATGTAAACACTCTGCGTCCCCAGCGGTTATAAACAAATCCTTCAAAGGTAATAATGGATTTGTAGGCCACTCTGAATTCATCGTTCTTTCCGTCTCCATTGGGCGTAAACACATTTGGTACCATTAATGAGGAAACGGAAGTCTCGATTCGGAATGAGGTTGTGTCCATGCAACCGGCTGCATTGCTTACTCTCAATGTTACATCATATATGCCGGCATCTTCAAAACTGTAGCGGTGCTCTTTATCCGTCCGTTGCGCCAAAAGTTCTGTTCCACGTTTTATCTGCCAGTTGTAATATTGGGCAACAGGTTCATTGGCATTGGCAAGAAATTGTATGACAAGTGGAGCTGAGCCTTTGATGGTGGTTGTTTCTGAAGGGCGGTCAATCTCATTGGTTGCATTGCGCACTTCCGTTATACTGGTAGGATGCATATCAATGGCCACAGCCTGATAAATGTCGCTTTCTACACTGATGGTATCTGTTATATTCAGCTCATCCGTATAAGTTGTATATGTAACCTTGAAAGTCGTATTAGTTAGTGGCGCTGTGACAAACAGGGTAGTGGCTGCATTCACCGTTGTGTCTTTCGCTATTTCCTGCCATGCATTGTCGCTCCATTGCAGGGTAGTATAGGAAACACGGAATGTCTGTTCCAGCGAATGTGTTGCACCGCTAGGGTCTTGATAGGAGAGTGGGGGAATCACTGCGTCCAGCAGCAAGCAGGTTTCTTCGCATGAACTCTCAAAACTTTCGTCCACTATCAAACTATTGAGTGTCGGCAAGTTGGCTTCATAATCTATCACATAGAATGTAATGCTGTCTTTTGTACTGCCAGTACCGGCTGTCACGATATATCCCATGTTATCCTCCAGGTTGCTGAACTCTTCCGAACCATTCAATAGCAAGGTACCATCAAAAGCAGTCCATATTACAGGCGTTTTTCCACCTGTATAGGTAACAGATGAGGTTGCATCAATGGACTTGAACACAATAACCTGGTCTACACCGGTAAGATTGTCTGTTTCTGCATAATATTGGCCGTTGACACGCAGGGGAACATTTTGTGCTATGACCATTTGAGCCACAGAAAAAAGCAGAAAAGCCGCTAAAACTATTTTTTTGTACATATAGTCATCTTTTGGGTACAAAGATAGCGAAAGGCGAGCGGAGAATAAAATATTGAAACTGGTTTCAAATATTTTTTATCCCGAGCCGATATAATCTTCTCTAAAGATAGTGAAAGCCGAGCGCAGAGGCAAATGAGAAACAGAGTTTCATAATTTGACTATGCAGAGGCGCCTCCTATCTTATTCAGAGATAGCGAAAGGCGGGTACATCATCAAATTAACACCCTTCGCATCCATGACATTGGAAAGTTTGTTGCTTTAGGCACTCAAAAGTGGAATATTATTTGTATCTTTGCAACGTTAGAAAGTCTGTATTATCAGAAAAAACAAAAATAGAAAGCTCATTTTAAAATAAAAATTTATTATGGAAGCAACAGAAAAGGTATTAGAAGTGTTGAAACAATCAGCTGAACCATTAAATGCAGGTAAGATTGCAGAAATTTCAGGTTTGGACAGAAAAGTGGTTGACAAAGCAATGGCTAGTCTGAAAGCCGACGGATCTATCGTTTCACCTAAACGTTGTTATTGGACAGCTGCAAAATAATAGAACGTGAGTAAGCATAAGAGTCTTTTAGAAAAGATCCGCTTTAAGTATCGTGTTTCCATTTTGAATGAAAACACCCTTGAAGAGGCGTGGCATGCGCGATTGTCACGCTTCAGTGTTTTTGTGTGGACCTGCGTGTTTTTTCTAATAACCTTTACCATATTGGCCTTACTTATCTTTTTTACTCCAATTAAACGTTATTTGCCTGGATTTGAAGATGCCAGCGTGCGCGAAGTGGTAATGAACGAACTGATGCGGGTGGATTCGCTGCAAAGCGCATTGGATGTTCAAAACGAATATATCACCGTAATGCGCAGCTTATTATCGGGAGAGATTCAGGCAGACAGCATTATCTCTATAGATTCACTAACATTGATTCAAAGAGAACGCATATCATTGGAAAAGTCGCAGGCAGAACAGGAATTTTGTGCGAAAGTGGAAGAGAAGGACCTGTTCAACTTAACGCAAAGTACAGCCGTTACTTCTCAATATGTGTTCTTTCGACCGGTACGGGGAGTGATATCCGCTTCTTTTGATCCATTGAATAATCAATTCGGCATAGTGTTGGCAACCGCACCCGATGAAATTGTCATGAGCGTGTTGTCTGGAACTGTTGTTTCCACTGAATTTACTTTGGAAAACGGTTGGGTAATAGCAGTTCAACACGAAGATGATTATCTGTCAGTCTATAAAAACAATTCACGTCTGCTCAAGGCAAAAGGCGAGTCGGTAAGAGCTGGTGAGGCCATTGCTCAGGTAGGCGAATCGGAAGAGCCTTCGGGAGTTCGATTTGAATTTGAATTGTGGAAAAAGGGCGTTCCCGTCAATCCGGAAGAAGTTATTGCCTATTAAGCCGGAAAATGAAGAAAATAGCCATATTGGGTTCGACCGGGTCAATTGGAACCCAAACACTTGAAGTGATTGAACAAAACCCGGATTTGTTTGAACTGTATGCCATTACAGGCAACAACAATATTGAATTGTTGATCGAACAAGCCCGTAAATTTCAACCTGAAGTGGTGTGTGTAGCCAATGAGTCGTATTATCAGACCCTGAAAGACGCATTGAAAGACTTGCCTTTGAAAGTCTATGCGGGAGCCGATTCCATTGCACAGATGGTGCAAATGACTCCTATCGACATTGTTGTTACTGCCATGGTGGGCTATGCAGGATTACTTCCCACCATCAAAGCCATAGAGGCAGGAAAGACAATTGCCTTGGCCAACAAGGAAACGTTGGTGGTGGCAGGAGAATTGATATGTAGCCTTGCTGAAAAACACAAATGCGCCATACTCCCCGTTGATTCTGAACACTCGGCCATTTTCCAATGTTTGGCTGGTGAAAATCACAACAAAGTGGAAAAAATCTATCTGACCGCATCTGGCGGGCCTTTCAGAAAACACTCCATGGAAGAATTGGCACATGTTACGGCTGCACAGGCTTTAAAACACCCCAACTGGACCATGGGCGCAAAAATTACTGTCGATTCCGCCAGTATGATGAACAAGGGCTTTGAAGTGATTGAAGCCAAATGGCTGTTTGGCTTGAAGGCGGAACAGATTGATGTGTTGGTTCATCCGCAAAGTATTATTCACAGCATGGTGCAATTTTCTGACGGCTCTATCAAGGCCCAACTGGGTACGCCCGACATGAAGCTGCCCATCCAATATGCATTGACCTATCCAGCACGCATTGACAGCACGTTTGAGCGTGTCGATTTCATGCGCTACAACACACTGACTTTTGAAGCACCCGATAAAACAAAATTCCGCAATCTGGCTTTTGCCTATCAGGCCATGGAGCAGGGGGGCAACGTGCCTTGCGTGTTGAATGCTGCCAACGAAGTGGTGGTAAAGGCATTCTTGGAAGGTAAAATAGGTTTCCTGCAAATGAGTGATATCATGGAGAGCGTGATGGCCAAAATGCCATTTGTAGCAGAACCCACTTACGAAGATTATGTTACTTGTGATAACGAAACACGACGTTATACATCTGAATATATAACCTTGTAATTTGAATAAGAATGGAAGTATTTTTGATAAAAGCGCTTCAGCTCATCATGAGCCTTTCGTTGCTCGTTGTGTTGCATGAGCTGGGACATTTTGCCTTTGCACGCATTTTCAAGGTACGTGTAGAGAAGTTCTATATGTTTTTCAATCCACGTTTCTCCATTGTCCGTTGGAAAAAGGTCAATGGCCGTTGGCAGGTAAAGTGGTTTGCACCCAATGTGGAACCGTCCATGAAAATGCGTTTGGATGCAGATGGCGACCCTATGAAGGATGAAAAAGGCAATGTACTCTACGAACCGTTTACCGATGAAGACAGAGCAGCCTTGGACGATGAAGATTGGCGTAAATATCCCGAAAACACAGAGTGGGGTATTGGCTGGTTGCCATTGGGAGGTTATTGCAGCATCGCCGGTATGGTTGATGAAACGACCGACTCCAACAACATGAAATCAGAGCCGCAACCATGGGAATACCGTGCATTGCCCACTTGGAAACGCTTGCCCATCATATTGGGTGGTGTTTTGGTCAACTTCATTTCCGCATTGTTTATCTATGGCATGATTTTGCACACATGGGGAAAAGAATATCTGCCGGTTGAAAATGCAGTGTATGGCTATCAATACAGCAATACCATGCTGGAAAACGGCTTTGAAAACGGCGACAGAATACTGACGGTCAACAATGTAGCCTATGAAACCACAGGAGAAATCGTTCAGGAACTGTTGGTCGATGGTGCACAGGACGTTACGGTTTTGCGTCAAAACGACACTGTACATGTATTGTTGCCGGAAGACTTTGCGCAATTGGTATTGGCAGCAGGCGAACAGGATTTGATGGCACCTCGTTTCCCTTTTGTGGTTGACCAGGTAGCTGAAGGTGGAGCGGCAACAGGCTTGCTGATGCCAGGCGATAGTCTGGTGAGTGTCAATGGTGTTACCACCACCGCTTTTTATGATGTTTCAAAAGAACTGGAAGGACATGCTTCCGATTCCGTTCATCTGGGATTGTACAGACAAGGCGTTCTGACCAATGTGAGCGTTTTGTTGGATGCCAATGGTAAGTTGGGTGTATATACCAAGAATCCTTATCTGTTCTTGCAAACAAAGAAAATAGAATACGGATTCTTTGAAGCCATTCCAGCAGGAGTTGAATTGGGTTGGAACACATTGGTAAGTTATGTGAAACAGTTCAAGTTGGTATTCACCAAAGAAGGAGCGAAAAGTATAGGCGGATTCGGTGCCATAGGCAACCTGTTCCCATCCATGTGGGATTGGCATACCTTCTGGATGATGACAGCCATGATTTCCATTATCCTTGCCTTTATGAACATATTGCCCATTCCTGCACTCGACGGAGGATATGTCCTGTTTCTGTTATATGAAATGATTACAGGCCACAAACCGGGCGATAAGTTCTTGGAACGTGCCAATACAGTAGGATTGTTTATTCTTTTGGCATTGGTATTATATGCAAACCTGAATGATATTTTTAAAGCACTATTTTAATATACCTGATTTATGAGCAGCAACAGCCTATTGGCCATCTCACCGATTGATGGTCGTTATTTCGGAAAGACCAAACAATATCGTGAATATTTTTCTGAATACGCCCTGATACGTTATCGTGTACGGGTGGAAGTGGAATACTTTATTGCTTTGTGTGAATTGCCTTTGCCACAATTGTCTGATGTAAACTGCAGCGTTTTCGACTCTTTGCGTGCCATTTACAAGGAGTTCAGTGTGGAAGATGCAGAACGTATCAAGGAAATTGAAAAGACGACCAACCATGATGTCAAGGCAGTGGAATATTTCCTCAAAGAGAAATTTGACGTGCTGGGATTGAGCGAACACAAGGAATTCATCCATTTCGGACTAACTTCGCAAGACATCAACAACACATCTGTGCCTTTGTCCATGCGTGAAGCACTGACAGAAGTATATTGTCCTGAAATGGAAACCGTAATTGCCACCTTGCGTGAAAAGGCAGAAGAGTGGGCCAACGTTTCCATGCTTGCCAAAACACACGGCCAACCGGCATCTCCAACCCGTTTGGGCAAGGAAATCATGGTATTTGTCAATCGTCTGGAAGAGCAGTTGAAACAACTGAAAGCCCTTCCTTGCTCTGCCAAATTCGGAGGAGCAACAGGCAATTTCAATGCACATCATGTGGCTTATCCTTCTTACGACTGGAAAGCATTCGGCAACAAGTTTGTCAACGAAGTGTTGGGCCTCTCACGCGAACAATGGACTACACAGATTTCCAACTATGACAACCTGGCTGCACAATTTGATGCTATGCGCCGTATTAACACCATTCTCATTGACTTGTGTCGCGACGTGTGGACCTATGTATCCATGGAATATTTCAAGCAGAAAATCAAAGCAGGTGAAGTTGGCTCATCAGCCATGCCTCACAAGGTCAATCCGATTGACTTTGAAAATGCTGAAGGTAATTTGGGTGTAGCCAATGCATTGCTCGACCACTTGGCCATGAAACTCCCTGTATCACGTCTGCAACGCGACTTGACCGACAGCACTGTGTTGCGCAATGTCGGTGTTCCATTTGCTCACACTATGATAGCCACCCAAAGCTTGTTGAAAGGCTTGGGCAAATTGTTGCTGAATGAAGAAGCATTGTATAACGATTTGGAACATTGCTGGGCGGTTGTTGCAGAGGGCATTCAAACCATCTTGCGCCGTGAAGCCTATCCTTCACCTTACGAAGCATTGAAGGCATTGACCCGTACCAATCATACCATTACAGCAGAATCCATCTATGAATTTATTGAGGGCTTGAATGTAAGCGATGCCGTAAAAGCGGAATTGCACGCCATCAATCCTCACAACTATACGGGTATGTAATCATGGAAACCGGTTATTTTAAACATGAATCGTCCTATGTGGATGAAGGCTGTCAAATAGGGAAAGGTACCAAAATATGGCACTTTTCCCATATCATGCCCAATTGTCGGATAGGCGAAGACTGTAATATTGGACAAAATGTAGTTGTTTCGCCGGACGTGGTGCTGGGCAACAATGTCAAGATACAGAATAATGTATCGGTATATACGGGTGTGATTTGTGAGGACGATGTATTTTTGGGCCCCAGCATGGTGTTTACCAATGTCATCAACCCACGCAGCCACGTATCCCGCAAGCATGAATACAAGCAGACCCTGATAGGCAAAGGTGCAAGCATTGGTGCCAACGCCACTATTGTATGTGGTCATACGATTGGTGCCTATGCCCTGATTGGTGCAGGAAGTGTCATCACCAAGGATGTCAAACCATACGCTTTGATGGTGGGCAATCCGGCACGTCAGATAGGGTGGGTAAGCGAGTATGGCGAAAAACTCCACTTTGATGCCGACAACAAAGCGGTTTGCCCTGCTACCGGCGAGGTCTATATCCTGGAAAATGACAGGGTAAGAAAATTAGTATAATCTTTAAAATGAAACTATTATGTTACAACGAATTCAGACGGTATATTTGATTATTGTAGTCATGCTGTGCGCCTTCCAATGCTTTTTACCCATTGGACAATTTGTAGCACCCGACACAGTCTATAGTTGGGAATTTGCCTCGTTGCTCAATCCTGAAACAGGTGAATCTGTCTATTCCACATGGGCAATGGCTGTTTTGCAGGTGGTTATGGGCGTCATTGCCTTGGTAACGATTTTCCTCTATAAAAAACGCGTGTTGCAAATGCGCCTTTCCATTGTCAATATGGTGCTGATGGTCGGTTTCTATCTGCTTTATGGCTACTATTATTGGTTGATTTGCCACCACATTGAAAAACTGATGTACAGCGTTACAGTAGGAATGGCCTTCCCATTGATTTCTCTGATTCTGACCATTATGGCATTTCGTGGCATTTTCAAGGACGAAGCTTTGGTACGTTCCTTGGACAGATTGAGGTAATACAGTGACTTTTTAATAAATTCAGCCATGAGTTATTCGAGATTTTCGAATAGCTCATGACTGTTTTATAGCCATAGTGCTTGGGAAATATGTGGGAAAATCATACTTTTGTTCCATGATAAAATTCCGATACCCCCATGAAAGAGCTTGACAAGAAACTGATAGAGACTATCAACCGATATATTGCATCGGGAATAGAGCAACAGGTAGATTATGAAAAATTCTACCTTTACTCACTTATTACCCATTCTACAGCAATCGAGGGCTCCACAGTGACAGAGGTAGAAAATCAACTTTTGTTTGATGAGGGAATTGCCGCCAAAGGGAGAAATTTAAGTGAACAAATGATGAATCTGGACTTGAAAGATGCCTATGTTTATGGTTTTGATTGGGTCCAAAAACAGCAACCATATACCGTTGAGTTCCTATGTGAGCTATCTGCCAGAGTCATGCGGCGTACTGGTTCAGAATATTCCACTTTAGGAGGTAAGTTTGATTCTTCAAAAGGAGAATTACGCCTTTGCAATGTAAGTGCAGGCTGGGGTGGTAGAAGCTATATGGCATTTCAGAAAGTTCCACATGCTGTAACCGAATTCTGCTGCTGGCTGAACAAAGAATTGGCATCCATAAATAGGAATGATATTGTAGCATGTTACCGCATGAGTTTTGAAGCACATTTCCGTCTTGTTACAATCCATCCTTGGGTAGATGGGAATGGACGCACCAGCAGACTGGTAATGAATATCATTCAACGTCAGTTGGGGCTTATCCCTTCTATTGTCACAAAGGAATCAAAAGGTGAATATATACAAGCCTTGATTGACAGTCGTGAGCAGGAAGACAGTACGCTTATTCAAGATGTTATGATGGCCCAGCACATTTCTAATTTGGAATTCCGCATTTTACAGTATCAACAAGACACAAATGATACTGTGGGTGATACTGTAAATGAGACTGCAATGCCTTACAACATCACTGGCCAACTCTTACTAGCCATCAAAGAACACCCTGACTACACATACGAAGAATATGCACAAATATTGAGCGTAAGCCGTGCAACCATAGCACGCCATATCAGAAAACTGAATGGAAAGCACATCCAACGCATTGGTTCAGACAAGGATGGATATTGGAGCTTGATTTAGAACTTTAGATGGCTAATAATAGTAATGCATAAATAATCTCTCCAAAAGATGCAAACATAGGTCTTTATAACGTGAATGAAACATATAAGAATGTTCTGAAAATGCATTCCAAAACATATTTGGTATTTTGAATTGCTTTCATATTTTATTATATTTGCAATCACCTTAAAATTTTAATATCCTGTTATTATATGCATATATGAGTAGTGGTTTTATAACAAATAAGGAGAAATTTTTATCCGACATTATTAATGGCATTTTACCGAAGACAAATGCTGTTGATATATTAGTTGGGTATTTTTATTTTTCTGGTTATGTCCAGCTATCGGAACAATTAAAAAACAAACAAATACGAATTCTGGTCGGATTGGATGTTGAATTGCAGGTTGCCAAATACATCCAAGAGGTGGAAATGACTAAACGTAAATTAATTTCACGTGGTGTACATAGAGAAGAATATTTCAAGCAGTTTGTTAAAATATTCAACAATACTGATTTTCTTGATACAGAAGAAAAACAGGAACAATTTAAAATGTTCTATGGGAAGATCTTAGATGGTACACTTGAAATTCGTAAAACGCTTGATCCGTGCCATTCTAAAATGTACTTATTTGCCTATAATGATTTAATGAACGAGGGTGGAGAGCTACCTGGTGTGTTGATTACAGGTTCCAGCAACTTATCTTATCAAGGTCTAAAAGGTCGTTTGGAACTTAATGCACGTTTCAATGACAAACAAGATTATAATGAAGGAAAGAAGATTTTTGATGAATTATGGGAAGATTCTGTCATCATTGTCAATAAAGACAACTTAGATGAATGGAACAATAAGGTAATGGCTCGTATTTGGTATGATAAGCTCTATTCTCCTTACCTCATGTATATAAGGGTACTCATAGAATATTTCAATATTCCAGATACTAGAAATATATTGACTCCACATGATATAACAGAAGGTCGATACGCCAATTTAAAATATCAAACTGATGCAGTTCAAATGGCTTTAAACGCATTGCACAATCACAATGGGGCGATTATTTCTGATGTTGTCGGTTTGGGTAAGAGTATAATAGCTTCTACTATAGCACGCAATTTGCGCTTACGTACGATTGTGATTTGTCCGCCTCACTTGCATAAACAATGGGAAGGCTATCGTGATGAGTTTGGGTTCACAGCAACCGTATTCAGTTCTGGAAAAATAGAGGAAGCAGTTTTATTTTATCAAGAGTTGGTTAAAGAAGATGAGAAATTTTTGATTATCATAGATGAAGCACATCGTTTTCGTAATGAATATACTCAAGATTATGCATTACTACACAACTTGTGCTTAGGCAATAAAGTCCTACTGCTTACAGCTACTCCTTTCAATAACCAGCCAGCTGATATTTATGCACTTATTAAATTGTTTCAAATACCTACTAATTCAACTCTGAAAACGGTAGAAAATCTTGGGGTAGCATTTAAGGATTTGATTGATAAATACAAGAAACTGCGTGAAGAGCAAAGGACAGGCAAAACAACTGCAGAAGAAATAAAAAAAGAAGTCAATGATATATCAAAGAAAATTCGTACCATTATTAGCCCTTTAGTTGTGTGTCGATCACGATTGGATTTGTTGGAAATACCTGAATATGCTAATGATTTGAAGCAACAACATATTCAATTGGTATTACCTAATGACCCAGAAGAGTTAGAATATGATTTGAGTGACTTGAAAACCTTGTATCGTTCAACCCTCAACAGAATAAGCAAATCAGAAGAAAATTATGATGATGCGTATTGCTTTAAGGCTGCCCGATATTCGCCAGCTTTATACATTCGTGAAGAATTGAAAGATAAATTGGCTAAGGAATTGGAAGATAAAACAGGAGTCAAATTTAATTTATTGATTGGGCGGCAAGCCAATATTTCAAGTTTTATGCGCCATTTGCTGGTAGCTCGTTTTGAAAGTTCTGTGGCAGCATTTCAAGCATCATTGGGATACATGATACAATCATCCGAGCACATATTGCGGTGGATAGAAAAACGTAATAAAATTCCTGTATTTAAAAAAGGAAATTTACCTGATGTCAGTGCCTTTTACCAATTGACTGATGATGGAATGGAGGAATTTGAAGAACTTTTTGAGAAGTATGAAGAACGGGGATTTTTTGAGATTGACATGAAGTATGTAACGGACAATTTTATAGATGATGTCAAATCCGATATACAATTATTAAAAAATTTACGTGAGCAATGGTTTGGAACAGACAACATAATACAGACAGATCCCAAGTTGGAATCATTTATACGTATTGTCAAAGAACAGATAAAAAAAGAGCCTGACAGGAAACTGATTGTTTTTTCTGAATTTGCTGATACTGTAAATTATCTAGGTACGGCACTTGTAAATGCAGGACTCCCTGTCATGAAATATACTTCAACGGATGCAAGCCCAGCTAATAAGGATCGTATTCGTGCTAATTTTGATGCTGGTTTGAAACCATCTTTGCAGCAGAATGACTATCACATTTTAGTAGCAACCGATGCAATATCTGAAGGTTATAACCTACATAGAGCTGGTGCCATATTTAATTATGATATTCCATATAATCCGACACGAGTAATTCAACGTATCGGACGTATCAATCGTATCAACAAGAAAGTATTCGATGAACTATACATCTACAACTATTTCCCTACTGATGTAGGAGAAGCGGAAACTAGAACAAAAGAAATCTCCACATTAAAAATGGCCATGATACATGCCATAATGGGAGAAGATACAAAAGCATTAACCAAGGATGAAGAAGTTAAGGCTTTTTTTACGGAGCGTTACCGTAAAGAGTTCGCCAAAAGTGAGGAAACTTCCTGGGATACTCCTTATCGGAAATTATTGAATTGCCTGAAAGGAACAGAAACGTATAACGAAGCAATAAATATACCTCACCGCGCAAGAACAGCACGCAAAATAAATAAGTCAAGAAAAGGTGTGCTGATGTTTGGCAGGAAAGGTGATGATTTCGTATTCAAGATAGGAGATACACAAAATCCACCTATAATGATTTCTGCAGAGGAAGCTATTATGCTTTTTGAAGCAAATAGAGAGGAAACTCCTGTTGATATAAGTAAGGATTTTGATGTGATTTACCAGAAAGTAAAAGTTTCCTTATTCAGCAACGATGTAAGAGAACGAAACGAAAAGGAATTAATAAATGCGCTGGAGAAAATAAAAATATTGAAGAGCATGAAACTGCTTCCTATTGACTATTTGACTGATCTCGTACAAGTCATTAAAGCCGATGCATTGTCTGGATATGAGTTGAGATATATAAATCAATTGACTTCAAAAGATGCAGATAAATTACAATTGAAAATTCCTACTGAATATATAGCGCGTATCATCAACAGCCAAAACAAAAGAGATGATAGTGAGGAATCATTAATATTAAGTGAAGAAATACAATAATAAAAAGGCATTATGGAATTCAATAAGTCATATAATCGTCAAGAGTTCATTAATTTCCTACAAAATAAATTTTTGCCTGAGGATTTTAATGTTACCTCAACACAGGTAACATTTAGAACCAAAATGAAATATAGCACGCAAGCTGTAAAATTAGGTTCATCTGAATCCCTTGATTTAGTGGTTTATGAAGTGCGGCACACTTCTACGCATGATGCCCGTGTATCCTTGTCTAAGGAGGCTTTTCGCATGTTGGCAGATGAATTGGAAGATCGGGCCTTGGTAGTTTTTGTACCGGAGGACAATAATAACAATTACCGCTTTTCTTTTATTGAGATTACATTGGATTTAAAGGACGATACGACACGAGTAACAAAAACCTATAGCAATCCGCGTAGATATAGCTATTTATTAGGCCAAGGAATCGCATACTATACTCCTAACAAATATTTGAATGAAAAGGGGCGTGTGGTAAATGATGCAGATTTACGTAGCCGTTTCTCTGTCGAAGTTCTTACAAAAGAATTCTATCAGGAGTTGAGTGATTGGTATGCATGGGCCATTAACATCATTCGTTTTCCCAATGACCTTAACGATAAAACAGATGATAACATGTTTAACAACGAGAGTGCCATTCGTTTAATAACACGTCTCATTTTTGTATGGTTCTTGAAACAACGCCATCTTGTACCAGACGAGTTTTTCGATGAACAATATATTGCGGATAATCTGATAGAGGGGTTTAATCCACATGCCATGGCCGACTTATTTGGTAAATCCAACGAAAGCAAATATTACAAGGCCATCTTGCAGAATTTGTTTTTTGCAATGCTAAACAGTCCTATTACCCCAGAAGATGGCAAGGAACCGTCAGAAAGGCATTTTAGAAAATTGAATGAACAAGGTAAGCCCGATCGTTCAGATTACGATAATAACAAGCTCATGCGTTACGAATCCTATTTCAAAAACCCGCAGCTATTTGTCGATCTGGCCAATCGTACAGTTCCTTTCCTTAATGGCGGCTTGTTTGATTGTCTTGATGAAAAAGACAAGAATTTATATTATGATGGTTTCAGTGATCGTGAAGTAGTGAAGAAGGCATTGATTGTCCCCGACTATCTCTTCTTTGGTGAGGAAGTAGGAAAAAACATAGACTTGTCGGAATGGTATGGCGATAAGAAAAAAAAGAAAGTTTCCGCCCGAGGGATTATCGATATTCTTAAACGCTACAACTTCACTGTTGAGGAGAATACGCCATTCGACCAGGATGTATCGCTCGATCCTGAGCTGTTAGGCAAGGTTTTTGAAAACTTGTTGGCAGCGTTTAATCCTGAAACGCAGACTACAGCTCGCAAACAAACTGGTTCGTTTTATACTCCACGTGAAATTGTACAATATATGGTCGATGAGAGTTTGGTGGCACATTTAAAACGGACCGTGGGCGACGATCTCGAAGAACAATATCGTCGGTTGATGCAATATACCGATGAAGAGACGAGCCTTACCAATGAGCAGCGCAAACAAATCATGCACTCGCTCTACCACTGCAAGGTCCTTGATCCCGCCTGCGGTTCGGGAGCCTTCCCCATGGGTATGCTGCAACAGATGGTGCATATCCTTAACCGTATCGACCCAGACAACGAGATGTGGAAGGAAATGATGCTTAAGGTAGCTATCGACGAGACCTCGGAGGCTTACCGCACGGCATCATCCAAGGAGCGTCGGGAGATGGTTACCGACATTGAGCGGAATTTCGACGAGAGTGTCAACCGCCCCGACTATGCCCGCAAACTCTATCTTGTCGAGAATTGCATCTACGGCGTTGATATCCAGCCTATCGCTATACAAATTAGCAAGCTACGTTTTTTTATCTCGTTGGTAGTCGATCAGAAGACAAATAACAATCCAGCAGAGAATTTTGGTATTCGTACGCTACCGAACCTTGAAGCAAAGTTTGTGGCGGCTAATACGCTGATTGGATTAGATAAAAAAGATGTATCCTTGTTTGATAGTACGGAGATAAAGAAGAAAGAAAATGAATTGAAGATTGCTAAACACAAAATCTTTGGAGCAAAGACCGTGCGAACTAAGCGTAAATATCGCGAAACTGTAAACAATTTACGTCTTGAAATAGCTGCTCTGTTAGAGGATTGCGGAGCTGTGGGCAATGCCGAAGCTCAACAGTTAGCCTCTTGGGATATGTTCGACCAAAATGCCTCTTCGCCATTCTTCGACCCCGAATGGATGTTCGATGTAAAGGAGGGGTTCGATATTGTTATTGGCAATCCGCCTTACGTTCTTCTTCAGAATATGCCAATGTCATTTGCCGATAAAGAATACATAGCAAACAATTATTATGTTGCTCAATATAAGATTGATTTATATCATCTTTTTTACGAGAAAGGGTTGGCTCTATTGAATAAAAATGGTATATTAACATATATCACACCGATCTCATTCCTTAAAAATAAATATAATAACAGGCTAAGGCACAAATTGGTCTCAGAATCAACAATTTGCACTTTGGTTCGATTCTTCATTCCTATATTTGAAGCTTCTGTTGACAATGTTATTCTAATATGCGAAAAAGGTATAAGGCCCAAATCTAAAATCAATTATATTGATATTAGAGACTGCTTAAGTAATCTTATATATAAAAAAGAAATAACAGGATCTGTATATCAAAATACGATTCTGCCTCCGTCTTATAATTTTGAAATAGACATAAATAAAGAAAATACTATAATAAATAAGGTTGAGCAAAATCCCCCTTTAAAATTATTTGCCAAATCATACTTTGGAATTCAAACGATTGATAGGAAAGCATATGTTTCACACATTAAAAGAGATGAACATTATTTGCCTGTTATAGATGGAGTAAATATTTTGCCATATATTTTAATTCCAAGTTCTGAATTTGTAAACTTTATTCCTTCTGCAATAAAAAGTGGAGGGAAGTCACAAGTGTATAATCAAGAAAGAATAGTTGTTCGCCAAATTGGATCATTTCCTGAAGGGTGTATTTGTCCCTCAGGATTATATACCTTAAATACTATTTATAACATATACTTATGGAACAACCGACTCTCTCTCAAATATATTTTAGGCTTAATTAATAGTAAATTAATACATTATTATTGGTCTCTAAAATATAGTGATTCAAAAAAGACATTCCCCAAAATAAAGAAAGATCCTTTGGATTCAATCCCAATCTGCGAACCGTCAAATAAAGACATTTGTAATAGCATCATATCATACGTAGATAGAATTACGGTCGCAAAGGACAAGGATCGGAATGCCGACACATCGTTTGAAGAGCGTCAAATCGACCGTTTGGTTTATCATCTTTATGGCTTAACCTACGATGAAGTGTTGATTGTTGATCCTCAAACCCAGATCACCCGCGAAGAATACGAAAAAGAAGAAATCAAATAAACAAATATGGAACCTCTTGAGTTTGGTAAATTTATTGTTCAGCTTATAACTCAGTTTTGGGACAGATGCGTATTTTTAACTGAGTGCAATCAAGGACAAGCTGTAATTAAGAAGCGTTTTGGACGCCCAATAAAATGGCGGACTAAACCGAGATGGTATTGGAAATGGCCTTTGATTGATATGTTTGATAAGGTAGATATGAGAAAACAGTACGTGTTTCTCAATGCTCATTCCTTTTATCATAATGGAATGGTAAATGATACTATTGTCCCATATAACATATTGATTGACTTTCAAGTTGAGTATCAGGTTGTCAATCCGTTGGTAATATATGAAGCTTCGGGATATAAAGAAGGAGAAGACGTTTCATTATCGTATATAAATAATATTATTCACTATCGATTGTCTGAGTTAATCCAAAAGAACCCACATGATATATCTTATGGTCAGTTATTGACCTATGCCAATAAGATTGTACAGGAATTACATACAGAGAAGATTTCTCAAGAGGAAGAAAAGAGATATCATTTTTTGAAACATGGAAAAGAGACGATTAATTTAAAGGACTATATCTCAATCAATGAAATTATAATCACCTCATTCGACAAGAATATATCTCTACGAACCACTATATGATAGAAGTATATGAATAAGAAAATAATTGAAGAAGCCGCTATAGTTTGCGATAATGTTGCCAAGGCAATTAATCAGAGAAATAGAGGTCCATTACATTGTCAAACATATTGTCCTGGAGAAGACGCTTTGATTGATATATTAAATAAGTTGGCACTAGAAATAAAGGATATAGAACCAGAATGTTTTATTCGTCTGAATAAAGAACTTCAATCAATAAGAACCCCCAATTGTGTAAATCCATTCTCTTTTGGTGCTGTTGTAGCAATTGTCAGCTTACTTAAAATGAAATATGTTGACAATGCAAATCGTAAGAAAAAATTTTTTATCAGCCATTCTACAGAAGATAAAGATATCATTAATAGTTTCATTAAAGAAATATTGAAAATAGGATGTGGGTTCAAAGATGAAGACATTTTCTGTACTTTAGACCCTACGGATATACGAACTGGTGATGATTTCCGAGAAATAATTATTGAAAACATGAGGCAGTGTGATTACATACTTTTGTTTATATCGGAAAACTACAATATGAGTGATGTTTGTAAAAACGAAATGGGAGCAGCATGGGCTTTAAAAGGTAAACGAATATTGCCATTTATTCTTCCTAATATATCATTTGGACAAATGGGATTCTTGAATGTAGTAAAGCAAGGAGCTTCTATCATAGGGATATTCAGTAAATGTCCCCCAAAAGCAAGATGGCATATAAAGCGGATAGGATGCAATCACTTTATATGCCA
>CALUKG010000041.1 GCA_944321155.1 uncultured Bacteroidales bacterium
GGAGTACATTCTCCCAACGAACAGTTAAGCATCAGCTCTACAGCCCGTTGCTGGGAATGGCTGAAGGCAATTTTGGCAGAATTGTAACAGGAAAATAACCAAGAATAAAGAATGTCCTGACAGACAAAATGCCTGTCAGGACATTCTTTATGATATTGGTGATAATTTTTCTGAAATCATATATTCTTTGCTTGTTTGTTCGTAATGATTTTTTGTTCTCTTTTTTCTATATATTGTTGCGATGTGCTGTTTTTTTTGTTGATAAATTTATATTTGTATTTTTTGTTTTCGTTTTTAAGTGTTATATTTGCCAAATAAGCAAAATGTGTTTAATTCTTGGATTTTATTCTATGAAAAAGTTTTATTGTCTTTATTCTCTATTGTGCTTATGTTTGTTCTCTTGCTCTGATGAGCTTTCTTTGAAAGAACAAGGTAGTCAAGTTGAGATGTGTCGAACCAATTCTGTTGATCCGTCAGAAAATGATCAATCAACTTTATTTGAAATGCCTTTTGCTTCTTTTGAGGAATTGAATGCGATGGCGGAATATGATAATGTATTAGATTATAGATTTGCTCGTCAGTATGCATATGTGGAATTTATAGATGCAATGGAGTTGTTTTGTTCGTCCGAAATCTGTGAACAGATGCGAATGCTTATTCTTGGAGGTTCGGAAGAACTTTTGTTGACATTTACAGATCGTCCTGTAGTTGTTTATGACTATAATGAGAAGCCTTACTATTACGAGTTTGGTGTTATCTGTCAAAATCAAATAATTGGTGTAGTGACAGTTTCTGCTCAGCCATATTCGTCCGAGATTATAGAATTTTATCAGTCGCCAATTTTTTATGATGAATATTCTTATTCGTATAAGCGATATATTGGAGTATATCCTGATGTTTATTATGGTGCTTCGTCGTCGTCTTTGTTTTGTGTGAAGAGGGGTAGTAATAAAGAGATTGTACGAGAAGAAATAGAAATGCCGCTTTATTTTCAAACCCTTTATGAAAATTACGCTAATGTATTAGAAGAGATTCCAGGGGAGGATTTAGTGATGATGGAAGGGGATTTAATTATGGAGACGGGCTTTGGTTTTCCTGTATTGCTTGATAGCTTAAGAATTCAATTGGATCAGATTTGGGCGTTCTATACCGATTTAATTGCAGAAGGAACTTTTTCTGGAGATGATGTCTTTTCTCTTTCTGAAACACAAAGGAATATTATCAGCGAGAATCTTCAGAATAATAACGTTGCTCATCGTTATTTTTTACCAGAATATCAAAATGAACAATTGCGTTTTACTTTTTGGGGAGGTGCATGTGGTCCATCTGCAATGGCATGGTTGTATCGTGGAAAGTGGTCAACTTATAATGATTTTTATTTGCGCTTACATGGGGAATGGGATTACAGCGCCCCAAAGAACTTTGTAGAACTACCAGGTTCTTACAGTTATTATGATTATCCGATTCCGAACAATGTAAAACGAGCAATATGGGAAGAGGCTAGTAATGAGTTGGATGCAGGGTTGTATTATGCATGGCATAAGGAAACACATAGATTAGTGGGTGGATATCCTTTGTATCATGGAGGTATAGATCGAGGCTTAAGGGATGCTACTAATGGGGAGTATCGTATAAAATTAACCGTTGAGCCATTAAAATGGATTGAAGAAAATAATGAGCCTTTGATTATGACCTGTCATCCTCACGGAAAGCCTCATTATGTTGCTGCTATTGGCGTTGGATATAACGTGAATAAGTGGGGAAATAAAAAAAATCGGTATTTATTTGTGCATGATAATGGGAATCTTATATCCTCTAATAACTATTATCCCTTTTGGAGAAAGTATAATGGTTTTCTTCTGTATTATGCATGGAAAAAACAATAAGAGTCTTAATCATTTAAATATTTGTTTTTATGAATAAAGTCAGAATGTTTGTTTGGGCACTCATTGCCGTGTTTTTTGTTTCGTGTGATATCCCTTATCCGGCCGAGAATCGCCTTTGTTATGTGGTGGCAATTGATGATACTGTGAAGGTACAGGTAAAAAGTGAACTGGAAAGAAATGTGATGTCGGAAGAGCAGATAACGATAACAGCTGCAGCGGAAGCTTCTTTTTATGAAATCAGCAATACACAATGGCGACATTCGAAAATGCTGAGTGAAGATATTTTTAATTTTGTGCGGTTGCAGCGTACTGGAGGAACAAATCCTTATTATGTGATTCCTGGACGGTATGTAGGAATTGAGATAAATGGAAAGTTTGTGCGGTTTGCAGATTTGTTGGAATTGCAGCAGACCCCTCAAATTCCTTATGGCATAACACAGATACTGGATTCACTTGTCTCTCAGTCGCCAGGGTCGATTATGCGCATAAACGATGATGCCCCTCATGTGGTGTGTGCGCGTACTTCTTGGGGCACAAATACGGTAGGTTGGGGTTCTTTTGATGCGGAACCAGTTGTGACGCTTCCGGATGTAAGGTAAATAATTCTGGTTGATCTTATTCATCTGTAAAAAGTGGACTGTATCAAGCCCCGATAGGGACATGATACAGTCCTGCTTTTGTTGTCCAGCCCGCTTATCGTTTGATTTTGGCAAACCCCATAGCTTTCTGCGGGTTTAACAGTTTTTGTGCATTGCGAAATAATATGTACCTTTGTGCACTTTTACCCGGCTGTATGGCAACGAAAAAGAAAATTATCAACGATCCGGTTTTCGGGTTTATCAATATATCGGGGCATGGGGTGCTTGACATGGTGCAGCATCCTTATGTGCAACGACTGACGCGGATAAGGCAATTGGGACTTTCGTCTTTTGTCTATCCGGGCGCAGTACACACCCGTTTCTTGCATTCAATCGGTGCCATGCATCTGATGGTGGAGGCGATTGCCCAATTGCGTATGCAAGGTCTGGAGATAAGCCGTGAAGATGGTGAGGCTGCACAGTTGGCTATTTTGCTTCATGATATTGGTCATGGACCTTTTTCACATGTATTGGAGCATACTTTGGTGCGTGGAATTGGTCATGAGGAGTTGTCCCTGTTGATGATGGAAAGGATAAATGCAGAGACACATGGACAATTGGATAGGGCAATAAGCATATTTAAGAATACACATCCCCAGCGCTTCTTGCATCAGTTGGTATCAAGCCAGTTGGATATGGACCGCTTGGATTATTTGTGTCGCGACAGCTTTTTTTGTGGTGTAAATGAAGGCACGGTGGCTTCGGCACGCATAATTAAAATGCTGAATGTGGTAGATGACCGTTTGGTGATAGAAGCCAAGGGTATTTATTCCATAGAAAAATTTTTGGTGGCAAGGCGTTTGATGTATTGGCAGGTCTATTTGCATAAGACCTCGGTGGCGGCAGAACAAATGTTGATTAAGATATTGCAGCGTGCACAGGAACTTGCAGGACGGGGAGAAGGATTGTTTGCTTCACCCGCATTGCGGTTCTTTTTGTATAAACGGGTGAATAAAGAGGACTTTTCTGACCCGCATACTCTGGATATGTATGCGGCCTTGGATGATTCGGATATTTGGACAGCTATTAAGGTGTGGGCGGAACATGAGGATAAGGTGTTGTCTCTGTTGTGTCGGGCGTTTGCAAACAGAAGGCTGTTTAAAGTGAAAGTGCTGACAGATGTCGTACCAGAGAGTGAGTCCGTACGTTTGAAAGAGCAGTACAAGGGAGCATGGGGCTTGTCGGATGAGGAAACGGATTATTTCTGGGGGGTGCAGACAGTGTCAACCGATACGTATAATGCCACCGATGACCGTATCAATATACTTTATAACGATGGGACAATAAAGGATATTGCGGAAGCCTCTGATATGTTGAATATTCAGGTATTGACCAAAAAGGTGGAGAAACATTTTCTCTATTATACACAATTATAACGTATAAAGAATAGAATATGGAATTTACAGCGCAACAGATAGCTGATTTTCTACAAGGAACAGTAGAAGGTGATGCAGGTGTAAAGGTAAGTGACGTTTCTAAAATTGAAGAAGGACGTCCTGGAACATTGAGTTTCCTGTCTAATCCCAAATATACTCACTATATCTATGATACGGACTCAAGTATAGTGCTGGTAAACAAAGATTTTGTGGCAGAACACCAGGTAAAGGCAACCTTGGTTAGAGTAGAGAATGCATATGATAGCTTAGCAAAATTGTTGCAATTGGCTGAGTCGGTCAAACCTAAAAAACAGGGTGTTTCTCCATTGGCTTATGTGGCAGAAAGCGCAAAGTTGGGTGAAAATGTATATGTGGGCCCGTTTGCTTATATTGGTGAACATGTTTCTGTTGGTAAGAATACGCAAATATATCCCCATACTTTTGTGGATGACAACACCAAAATAGGTGATGATTGTTTGATTAAGGCTGGTGTGAAGATTGGTGACCGTACCGTTATAGGTAACCGTTGCATCTTGCAACATGGTGTTGTGTTAGGGTCAGATGGCTTTGGTTTTGCTCCGCAGGCCGATGGTAAATACGACAAGCTGCCACAAGTGGGTAATGTGGTGATAGAGGACGATGTGGAGATACAGGCCAATACGGTGGTTGACCGTGCAACGATGGGCAGCACAGTGATACGTCGTGGTGTGAAACTGGATAATCTCATTCAGATAGCGCATAATGTGGAAATTGGAGAGGATACGGTGATGGCTTCACAAAGTGGCGTTGCCGGTTCCACTAAGATAGGGAAAAGATGTGTTGTGGCCGGTCAGGTGGGATTTGCCGGGCATATTACAGTTGCTGATGGAAGCATCTTTGGTGCCCAAACTGGAATTCCAAATACGATAAAGAATCCGGGAGGTGTATATCAGGGATATCCAGCTATTCCTGTGAACATTTTCCGCCGTGCTTCGGTTGTATATAAGAATCTGCCGGAGTTGCAGCATACGATTACAGATTTACAACGCAAAGTGGCTGCTTTGGAAAAACAATTGGAAAATAAATAACGCAAAAATAGATAGATATGAAACAGCAAACATTGGCGAATTCATTTACGCTGGAAGGAAAAGGACTTCATACAGGTTTGAATATCAGTTTGACTTTCTTGCCTGCTGCTGAAAATACAGGTATCTGTATTAAACGTGTTGATTTGCCGGGCCAACCATGTTATGAGGCTACATCTGATTTGGTGAGCTCTACACAGCGCGGAACTGTGTTGGAAAAAGGAGAATGGAAAATAAGTACGATTGAGCATGCAATGGCAGCTTTGTCAGCTGCAGACATAGACAACTGCTTGATTGAAGTGAATGCACCTGAATTTCCAATAATGGATGGTAGCGCGCGCCCGTTTGTACAGGCAATAGCAGAAGCGGGTGTGGTGCAACAGAAAGAAGAACGTGATGTATTTGTGGTTCGCAAACGCATTGAATATGTTTCGGCCGACGGAAAATCTAAAATAGTTCTTTTGCCGGACGATCATTTTAGTGTGGATGTACATGTGGATTATCCTTCACCTATCTTGAGCAACCAATATGCTTCATTGGAACATAAGGAAGATTTCTCGGCAGAAATAGCGGATGCGCGTACATTTGTTTTTGTGCGTGAGATTGAACCCTTGTTGCAAGCCAATCTGATAAAGGGAGGTGATTTGCAGAATGCATTGGTAATTTATGACAAACCATTGACACAGGAGCAGATTGATCATATTGCTTCTGAAATGCATCAGCCTACAGTTCCTGCAGACAAGTTGGGTTATCTCAGCCCGTTGAAATATGACAATGAACCAGCTCGTCATAAACTGTTGGATGTAATGGGTGACTTGATGTTGATTGGTAAACAGATTCAAGGAAAAGTAATTGCATCTTGTCCGGGCCATCATACAAATACGGAATTTGCCAAGACACTTCGTAAGCAAATCAAGCATCAGGAAGTACAGGCGCCTGTATACGATGACAGTGTTCCGCCGATTTATGACATTAACCAGATTCGCAAGCTTTTGCCTCACCGCTATCCATTCTTGTTGGTGGATAAGATTGTGTCTATTTCAGACAAGGTCATTGTTGGGGTGAAAAATGTAACAACCAATGAACCTTTCTTCCAGGGACACTTCCCGCAAGAACCGGTTATGCCTGGTGTTTTGCTGGTTGAGGCTATGGCACAAACGGCAGGAATATTGGTGTTGCATGATAAGGAGGATGCAGAACGTTATAGTACCTATTTCCTGAAAATAGACAATGTGAAGTTCCGTCAGAAAGTAGTGCCGGGCGATACCTTGGTATTCCGTCTGGAATTTATGTCTGAGGTTAGAAGAGGTTTGGCCAATGTGAAAGGCTATTGCTTTGTTGGAGGAAAGATTACGACAGAAGCAGAATTTGTAGCCCAGATAGTTAAGAACAAATAATAATGCATCATATCCATAAAGGACAAAAACAATAATTTATGAAACAACCTTTAGCATACATACATCCGGATGCTAAGATAGCACCGACGGTGGTAATTGAACCCTTTGTTAGTATTGATAAGAATGTGGAAATTGGCGAGGGCACACGCATTGGTTCAAATGTAACCATCATGGAAGGTGTGCGCATTGGTAAGAATTGTACTATTTTTCCCGGTGCTGTAATTGGAGCAATACCCCAAGACTTGAAATTCCAGGGAGAAGATACTTTGGTAATAATCGGTGACAATACGACCATTCGCGAATGTGTAACTATACACCGTGGTACTGCATCAAAAGGTAGGACTGTTGTTGGTGACAATTGCCTTATTATGGCTTATTGCCATGTTGCCCATGATTGCGTAGTGGGTAATCATGTCATTATGTCCAATGCAACGCAGTTGGCAGGTGAGGTGGTTATTGATGATTATGCAGTAATTGGCGGAGGATCATTGGTACACCAGTTCACACGTATTGGTGCACATGCCATGTTGCAGGGTGGCTCAAGGGTTACAAAAGATGTTCCGCCTTATGTGAAGGCTGGGCGTGACCCATTGTCATATGCCGGTGTAAATTCAATCGGATTGCGTCGTCGTGGATTTACCAATGAACAAATCAGAGATATACAGGAAATCTATCGTTATATCTATCAGATGGGTATGAATACGACACATGCCATTGAAAGGGTAGAGGCAGAACTGCCAACCAGTAAAGAAAGAGATGAAATTATATTGTTTGTTCGTAATAGCCCACGTGGTATTATCAAGGGTTATTTTGATTAAATAAATCAAGTTTGATAAGGTATGGAAGAAAACAAGAAAAGCCTTAACTTCATTGAGGCAATTGTAGAGCAGGATTTGCAGGAAGGAAAGAATGGTGGACGTGTACAGACCCGTTTCCCGCCAGAGCCAAATGGTTACCTGCACATCGGACATGCCAAAGCTATTTGTATGGACTTTGGTATTGCTCAAAAATACAATGGTATTTGTAACCTGCGTTTTGATGATACCAATCCGGTAAAAGAAGACGTTGAATATGTTGATTCCATTAAGGAGGATATTCAGTGGTTGGGTTATCAGTGGGCAAATGAATATTATGCTTCCGATTATTTCCAGCAATTGTGGGATTTGGCTATACGTCTGATTAAGGACGGAAAGGCTTATGTGGATGAACAGTCTGCCGAACAGATAGCACAACAGAAAGGAACCCCAACGCAACCGGGTATAGAAAGCCCATACAGAAACAGACCGATTGAAGAGAATTTGGAACTGTTTCAAAAGATGAATACGGGCGAAATTGCTGATGGCTCCATGGTTTTGCGTGCCAAGATAGATATGGCATCACCCAATATGCATTTCCGTGACCCGATTATGTATCGTGTCATCACAACGCATCCTCATCACAGAACTGGTACGAAGTGGAAAGCCTATCCTATGTACGACTATGCACATGGACAGTCTGACTACTTTGAGGGCGTAACCCATTCCATTTGTACACTTGAATTTGTGGTGCACCGTCCATTATATGATTGGTTCATCGACCAGTTTAAGGACAGTGATTATCGTCCGCGCCAATACGAATTCAACCGTCTGAACATTACCTATACCGTAATGAGTAAGCGGAAAATGCTTCAGTTGGTGCAGGAAGGCTTGGTGGCAGGATGGGATGACCCTCGTATGCCGACTATTTGTGGTCTTCGTCGTCGTGGTTACACGCCAGAGTCTATCCATGATTTTATCGATAGAATTGGATATACGAAAGTAGAAGGTACAATAGATGTAGGATTGCTGGAACATGCTTGTCGTGAAGACCTTAAACTCCGCACTCCTCGTGTATGTGCCATCTTGAATCCAATCAAGTTGATTGTCAATAATTATCCGGAAGGACAAACCGAGCAACTGACAATTGAAAACAATCAGGATAATGAAGCACTGGGTACACGTGAGATGACTTTTGGACGTGAGCTTTACATAGAGCGTGATGATTTTATGGAGAACGCTCCAAAAAGCTTCTATCGTTTGTCAGAAGGACGCGAAGTACGACTCAAGGGAGCTTATATCGTACTGTGCACTGGTTGCAAGAAAGATGCAGATGGTAATGTGGTGGAGGTATATTGTGACTACCTGCCAGATACAAAGAGTGGTATGCCAGGAAGCAACCGAAAAGTGAAAAGTACTATCAACTGGGTGGAAGTCAACTCGTGCGTAAATGCAGAGGTAAGATTGTATGACCGTTTGTTCAATGAAGAAAATCCAGCTTCTTATGAAGGCGACTTCCATGATTTGTTGAATCCGGAATCACTTAAGGTAGTCAATAACTGTAAGGTGGAAGCGTGGCTGAAGAATGTTAAACCTTTGGATAAATTCCAGTTCCAGAAGGTGGGTTATTTCTGTGTCGATAAGGACAGTACACCTGAGCATATTGTTTTCAACAGAACAGTCTCTCTCAAAGACAATTGGGCAAAATAAATAATTAATTATCTAACACTTAACACACAACGATTATGGCACTAGAAATTACAGATGCTAATTACAAAGAACTTTTGAACAGCGGTAAGCCGACTGTAATGGATTTTTGGGCTCCTTGGTGCGGACCATGCAAAATGATTTCTCCAATCATTGATGAATTGGCTGCTGAATTTGAAGGAAAGGTTAATATAGGAAAAGTCAATGTGGATGACAACGATGAAGTGAGTTCAGAATTTGGAATCCGCAATATCCCAACTATCTTGTTCTTTAAAGATGGACAACTGGTGGACAAACAGGTAGGTGCAACTACAAAAAATGCTCTTGCTGAAAAGATTAACAAGCTGCTTTAATGCGGTAAAACGAGATACTTCCGGTGTCCGGGCATTTGCCTGAGACACCGGTTGTTTTTTTATGGGATAGCTAAATGGAGGAAATCCCGCTATCAGACGGAGATGTTATGGGTACGGGTATTTGCTATTGGAAATTATAAATGATTTCTGATGGGTTCATCAACATTTTGTTGGTGTTTTCAGAGGAAAACTGGCATAATGTCATACAGAAAATAAGTATGGTATGTTGCGATTCCGTTCAAAATCAATTATCTTTGCAACATCAAATACTATGGGGCTATGAATTTGGAGAAAACATCAAAGCAATATGACGATGTGATTAAGATTTGTCGTGATTTGTTTGTCAAAAAACTCAACGATTATGGAGCATCATGGCGAATCTTGCGCCCTATGTCACTGACCGACCAAATATTTATCAAGGCAAAGCGTATCCGTAGCATAGAAACTACCGGTAAGTCAATGGTGGGAGATAGCGTATATGGTGAATTCGTGGCAATTGTCAATTATGGCATTGTCGGACTTATTCAATTGCAATATGGCTGTGCCGACACGATAGACATGGATTCAGAAACCGCGCTGCATCACTACGATGATTATATCCAGCAAGCCAAACAACTGATGATGATTAAAAATCATGACTATGGAGAGGCTTGGCGGGAAATGCGGGTGGAATCTTATACGGATCTAATCCTGACAAAAATCTGTCGGACAAAACAGATTGAAGACCATTCAGGTGTAACAATAGCTTCTGAAGGAATAGACGCCAATTATTTTGACATGATAAATTATGCTGTTTTTGCATTGATTCGTCATAATGAAAGCATGGGAAAATAATCACTTAAAAACGAATTGTTATGAAAGAAAAATCACTGAATGTAATTACCGCGATTGTGCGAACTCTGTTTGGGGCTGTCTGTATTTTTTCTGGTTTCGTAAAGGCAATCGATCCGCTGGGAACGGCTTATAAGATTGAGGACTATCTGAATGCATTTGGTGGAATCTTTCCTAATTTTACATGGATTGCTTTGCCAGCATCCATTGCTCTCTCCATGTTTGAGTTTGCTTTAGGATGTGCCCTGCTGTTTAATCTGAAACGTAAACTGACTTCATGGCTGGCATTTGTTTTTATGCTTTTCATGACTGTTCTCACATTATATATCGCTCTTGAAAACCCTGTGTCTGATTGCGGTTGTTTTGGGGATGCCATTGTACTCGATAATTGGACGACATTCTATAAAAATATCGTATTGATGGCCATGGTTATTTGGCTGCTCGCTACGCAGCGTTATGCAAAGACATGGTTTGTTAACTGGGTGGAATGGTCAGGAATAGCATTCTTCTGCTTGGTGAGCATTGTACTGTCAGTTGTTTGCTTGCGCCATCTTCCTTTTATTGATTTCCGTCCGTATAAAGTGGGAACGGATATTGAAAAAGGAATGGAAATACCCGAAGGTGCTCCGGCTGATGAATATCACATCACCTTTATCTATGAGAAAGATGGAGTACAGCAGGAATTTACATTGGAAAACTATCCGAAAGGTGATTCTACATGGACATTTGTCGATCAAAAATCTGTATTGGTAAAACAGGGCTATGTTCCGCCTATTCATGATTTCTCCATTACAGATGCCAATTTTGATGATATAACTTATGATGTTCTCGATTATGAGGGATATACCATACTGGCTGTTATGTATGATTTGCAAAAGACCAATATGCGACAAGCGGAAAAATTGAATACTCTTTATCAGACAGCTAAGGAAAAGGGATATATGTTCTATGCATTGACTGGGTCAGAATCAACTTTAGTGGAAGAATTTGTAGGAAAGACGGGTGCAGAATATCCGTTCTGTGGAACAGACCCCATTACGCTTAAAACGATTATTCGCGCAAATCCAGGTATAGTTCTATTGAAAGACGGAGTGGTTGTGGGTAAATGGAACATGCGTGATGTAAAGGAGAAGAAAATTTTTAGGTAATAAAGAAGATAACTAACTATTAAAAAAGTATGAGAAAGAACATTGTCGCAGGTAACTGGAAAATGAACAAGACCCTGCAAGAAGGTGTAGCATTGGCTACTGAGTTGAAAGAAAAATTGTCAAACGCAACTCCTAATTGTGAAGTGATTATTGGTACTCCATTTATTCACTTGGCAACTGTCAGCGAACTGTTGAAAGATTCTGTCATTAAAGTGGCAGCTGAAAACTGTGCTGATAAGGAAAGTGGTGCATATACAGGTGAAGTAAGTGCTGCAATGGTAAAATCAACAGGAGCACAATATTGCATCTTGGGCCATAGCGAACGTCGTGCTTATTATCATGAAACATTTGAAATCTTGCGTGAAAAGGTACAATTGGCTCTTGCCAATGGGTTGAAACCTATTTTCTGTATTGGTGAAGTAAAGGAAGAACGTGAGGCTAACAAGCAAAATGAAGTGGTAAAGGCTCAGTTGGAAGGTTCTGTTTTCAACCTGTCAGCAGAAGAGTTCTCTAACATTGTATTGGCTTATGAACCGGTTTGGGCTATCGGTACTGGTTTGACAGCAACACCGGAGCAAGCACAGGAAATCCATGCATATATCCGTGGTTTGGTAGCAGAAAAATATGGCAAACAGGTAGCAGAAAATTGTACTATTCTTTACGGAGGAAGTTGCAATGCGAAGAATGCAGCTGGTTTGTTTGCTAATCCTGATATTGATGGTGGACTTATCGGTGGAGCTTCTTTGAAAGCTGACGATTTCAAGGCAATCATTGATGCATTTTAATTCAAATATATAAGTTAGGAAGGGTGGTTAGGAATCCTAACCACCCTTCTGCTTTCTGGGTCTTTCCATTCTCATTGTTCCAATGGAAAGAAAGATTCGAATAAGATGGCTGTTTATTCGATATACGATCAATAAAAGACCCTTGTGTTTTTCATGGAAACTAAATAAAAGAACGAATACTATTGCCTGTCGCAAGGTAACAATTTGTAATTGAATGGCCAAATTTTCTATTAGAAAAACAACATAAAAAAGAATATTGTGAAAATATGAGATAAAGAGCATCATAAAAGTATCTAAACATGATGTCTGATATTGCAAATCTATCAGAGAATATTTCTTATCTCAAAAACTCTTTTTATATTTGCAGCCAAACATTTTAATGAAATAAGTATATGAAAACAATTAAAGGAACCCAGACCGAAAAAAACTTGATGAACTCTTTCGCGGGAGAATCACAAGCACGCATGCGCTACACTTATTTTGCAAGCGTAGCAAAGAAAGAAGGCTATGAACAAATTGCTGCTATCTTTACAGAAACTGCCGATCAGGAAAAGGAACATGCAAAACGTATGTTCAAATATTTGGAAGGTGGAATGTGTGAAATCACAGCATCTTTTCCTGCTGGTGTAATTGGAACGACCGCAGATAATCTTTTGGCTGCGGCAAATGGAGAGAATGAAGAATGGACAGATCTTTATCCTGAGTTTGCACGTGTTGCCGATGAAGAAGGATTCCCGGAAATCGCCGCTATGTATCGTATGATTAGTGTTGCTGAACAAGGACATGAAGAGCGCTATCGTGCTTTCCTCAATAATATTGAAGCGAAAACGGTTTTTGAAAAAGAAGGTGTTGTGATTTGGCAATGCAGAAATTGTGGATATATTCATAAAGCAAAAGAGGCTCCGCAAAAATGTCCGGCATGCTTGCATCCACAGTCTTACTTTGAGATTAAGAAAGAGAATTATTAATCTTGTTTTATCATATGAGAGAAACTCCCTATCTTTGTGGTGGGGAGTTTTTTTTGCCCTATGGTTTCAACGTTTAAATAACATTACAATATGAAAGCAAATCACGTTTGTGGAAAAATTTATCACATCGGTGTAAATGACCGACGGAAACCTTTGTTTGAAAATATGTGGCCTCTGCCGGGTGGGGTTGCTTATAATTCTTATTTGGTTGCTGACCAGAAAACGGCGCTCCTCGATACGGTGGAGTTGGGAACTGGCGGGTCCTTTGCAGATGAAATCAAGCAATTGTTAGGAGGAAGAGAATTGGATTATCTGGTTGTAAACCACATGGAACTGGATCACTCGGGAGAAATAAAAAACATATTGGAAGCCTTTCCACATGTTACGGTGGTTGGAAATAAGTTTACATTAAAAATATTGCAAAATTATTGGGGGACTGTTCAGAATTTCCAGGAGGTGAAAGACGGGGAAGATTTACCCTTGGGACACCATATCTTGCGCTTTGTCACTACTCCTATGGTACACTGGCCGGAATCTATGATGACTTACGACCTGACTGAAAATGTCCTGTTTGCTCAAGATGCTTTCGGAGCTTTCGGAACACTGGACGGAACTGTATTTGACGATCAGATAGATTTGCGGGATTATGAAACGGAGATGAGGCGCTATTATTCCAATATAGTAGGAAAACATAGCTTGCATGTGCAGAAGGCACTTGCTAAACTAAACGGCGTTTCAGTATCATATATTTGCCCGTTACATGGAGTGATGTGGCGTAAGAACCCGGCTCATGTAATTGCCTTGTATGATAAGTGGAGCCGCTATGAAGCGGAAAATGCTGTGCTGGTGCTGTTTGCTTCGATGTATCACAATACGGAGGTCGTGGCTGATTATATTGCTGGAAAGATTGTGGATGAAGGTATGAACAATGTGCGCGTTTATGACGTGTCTAAGACACATGTATCTTATCTGATTAGTGAAGCATGGCGATGCAAATCGATTGTTTTGGGAAGCTGTGCCTACAATGGTGGTATGCATCCGATGATGGAGCAATTCTGCCGTGAGATGGAACATTACGGATTGAAGAATCGTCAATTAGCTTTGTTTGGCTCATGTAGTTGGGGAGGTGGAGGCTTGCGAGCACTGCAGGGATTTGCCGATTGTATTGGCTGGGAGGCTTCAGCCACTCCTGTGGAACTGATAGGAAAACCTGATAATAATAAATTGCAGCAGTTTGATCAGTTGGCAAAAGAAGTTGTTGCGAAACTGAATTAGGATATTTGTTAGCAAAATGCTATATTTGTGTCCGAATGTCTGTCTTCGTGATAGATGTTCGGACGTTTTTTTAATATGTAATGTATATGTCACAGAAACAGCGTGTAAATTTTGGAAGCCGTTTAGGTGTTTTGGCCGCAGCTGCAGGGTCGGCCATTGGTTTGGGAAATATTTGGAGATTTCCTTATGAATTGGGTCAGAATGGTGGTTTTGCTTTTTTGATAGTTTACCTTTTATGTGCATTGATGATTGGATGGCCGCTGATGCTGTCAGAATTTACTTTGGGTAGAATGGGACAGTCAAATGTGGCTGGCTCCTTCCGCTCAATTACCCATGTCAAGCATTGGCAATGGTTAGGTGTGATGGGAGTAGGGTGTGCTTTGCTGATCATGGGATTCTATTCGGTTGTGTGCGGATGGACACTGGAATATGTATATCAAGCCGTTACGGATGGCTTTTCCGGAAAGACTCCAACGGATTTGTCCCAAGCCTTTACAGCATTCAGTTCTGACACTACTCGTCCTATTCTTTGGATGCTTCTGTTCTTGTTGGTAAATTGTTCTATTGTATTGGCGGGAGTGCAGAAAGGCATAGAGCGGAGTGCTAAAATGTTGATGCCGTTTTTGTTTCTTATTCTAATTGTATTGTGCGTACGTTCTGTTACTTTGCCGGGTGGTATGGAAGGTTTGAAGTTCTTGTTTGCCCCTGATTTTAGCAAAATAACCCCTTCTGTTGTATTGAGTGCTATGGGGCAGGCTTTCTTCTCTTTGAGTTTGGGCATGGGCTGCATGGTAACTTATGGTTCGTATATCAGCAAGCAGGCCAATCTGGAACGAACGGCTTTGGAAGTGACGGGCTTGGATACGCTGATGGCCATTTTATGCGCTATTACGATTTTTCCGGCTGTTTTTGCTATGGGAATAGATCCCTCACAAGGACCGGAACTGGTGTTTATCACTTTGCCGACAGTGTTTAATCAGATGCCGGGTGGTTATCTATGGGCTATCTTGTTTTTTCTGCTCTTGACCATTGCAGCTTTGACTTCCACCATCTCCTTGTTGGAGGTGATAACAGCCTATATCAGTGAGGAATTGCGATGGCCACGAAAACTGACGGCAATTCTTGTTTCCTTGTTGATTGCATTATTGGGAGTTGTCTGTTCCTTATCAATGGGAGTTTGGGGCGAATACCGTATATTCGGACTTAACTTTTTTGATTTGTTTGACAAGTTCACATCCTATATCCTCATGCCTTTAGGAGGTATTGGCATATCGTTGTTTATGGGGTGGCATGTGGACAGAAAGCGTTTGGAGTTGGAACTGAGCAATGAGGGGACATTAAAACTGAAATATATAAAGGTTTATGTATTCCTGTTGAAATACGTGACGCCTTTAGCCATCTTGCTTGTCTTTATCAATCAGATAGTAGGACTGTTCTGATGCTAGTTTTTTCATAAATGTGAAAAAGAGGGTGTACTTCAAAAATATCATTTTGATGCCGTCCTTTAAGGAGCGTCAGAATATGAAGATGGAAGGCTCTGAAGTGAGGACGATGGGAGTCTACTGGCGTAAATGATCGAACCTGAATCCCGATGGCAACGTAGCAGATTGCATATTCTGACATGTGGCCATTAAGTCAGTAGTGTCACTCAGCAATACAATTTAATTTCGTAACATTGCAACTTGCTGATTGACTCTACCGGGTACGGCGGGTGTGCTGTATCGTTTGCTTTTATACAGTGGTTTGATTATTTTTGCATAAATAATGTTTTTCTGATTTTATATTGAAAAATCGTTTCGGGATGATGGATAATGCCATGTCAAAAGTAATACAGTTTTTGCGTTTGCCTTTAATGGTAACTATTGTGATGATTCATGCGTATATCAAGGAATATGACATATCAAACCCGGAGATACCTTACTCGTTTATGGGAGCTGTGCAATATTTCTTTTCGAATATTGTGAGCCAGGTTGCCATTCCTATGTTTTTCTGTTTTTCGGGATATTTGTTTTTTGCCAAAATGCAAAGGCTGGACGGACAGACGTATTGGAATAAGCTCAAAAGTCGTTTTCATTCTTTGTTTGTTCCTTATGTTATTTGGAATCTGTTGTATGTGTTCATCTATTATGTAGCACAAGCCACCTCTCTTATGCCGGTCGATTTGTCGGGAAAGCACAAACTGGTAGTGGATTATACCTTATATGATTGGCTATCGGTTTTCTGGAATATTCATGGAGGTCTCTTCCCCATGGATGCGCCATTGTGGTTTATTCGTGATTTGATGTTGGCTGTGCTTTTGGCTCCGCTTTTTTATTTCTGCTTGACTAAACTCAAATACTGGTTTGTGTTTCTTTTAGGGGCTCTGTGGTTTTGTGGGATTAGTGGTCAGGTACTTTCATCTGCAACATTCTTTTATTTTTCATTAGGTGCTTATTATGGTATATATAAGAAAAGCATGATAGTTTCCAGCAAGATTGGAGCTGTACTTCTAACGGTTTATGCGTTGTGCATGGCTTTGGAAATGTATTTTTATGATGGGGAATATATTGCTTACTTCCGGCGATTATGTGTAATAGTCGGTATTTATGCAACGCTATTTTTGACGGATTGTCTGATCAGGGTCAAATCTTGGAAGATTAGTCCCTTTTGGTCAGACAGCAGTTTCTTTATATATGCATATCATGCTGTTTTTTTAGTGATGTTACAAAAGTGTTGTTTTCTTTTTGTGTCGTTCCAGAATGAATATGGAGCACTTTGTGTCTATTTCTTTTCTGTTGCTTGCGCTGTCTGTTTGGGGGCTGTATTGAATTGGTTGTTGAAAAAAATGTTGCCTCGCGTGGCGTCAGTTTTGTTGGGAGAACGATAAAATGATTTTAGGAAATAGTTTTTTTTGTCATTTGCTGAATAACTTTGTATATTTGTGCATTCCTTAAAAACAGAATGGTATGTATAATGGCAAGACG
>CALUKG010000042.1 GCA_944321155.1 uncultured Bacteroidales bacterium
GAAGACGGTACTACCAATGCTACCCGTACGCTTACTATGAATACCAATACTACTGTTACTGCTAATTTCAGTAATGTACCTTATATTGTTGGATGGGACTTCTATCAGTCAGGAAGAGAGAACCGTCCAGCCGATATGGCCAATGAAACCTCAAACCAAGGAATGTTGGTATTGCGGAAAGAAGACGGTACTACTAGCTCGTGGTTGGATAAGTCTTCTTCTGCAGGAGGCTATGAAGGACGCAATGCAGCAGTCAACTGGCGGCCGTTTGGAACGTCTGACAATTATTATTATGAAATCAATTTTGGAACGACCGCTTATCATAATATCCGTGTACAATCGTCCATGCTGTTGAACTACAATGCATTCTCTGTGCAAAAAGTACAATATTCCGTTGATGGAACTTCTTATGCGGATTTAGGCACTATCACCTTGCCTGGAGCTAAAACATGGGTGACGGAGACTTTTACATTGCCAGTAGAGGCAGAGGGTAAGGAAAAAATATATATCCGTTGGATTCCAGACTATACATCAGAAGTGAAGGGAACAACTTCCAATAATGATGGTACTGCCATTTCAGGTATCTATGTTTTTGCTGACCAGGAAATAGTGGAAGACCACGATGCTCCTGTCGTTTTGACAACAGTACCGGAAAACAATGCAACCTCAGTAACGGCTAAGGGTTCTATTATTCTCAATTTCAATGAACAAGTGGTTGCTGGTGAAGGAGTATGTACATTGAACGGAGAAGTGTTAGATGTGAAGTTTGCTGGCACAAGTGTCATATTCTCTTATTCTGGATTGGCATACAATACCTCTTATACATTTACTGTTCCTGCTGGTGCTATTGTTGACCGTTCCGGCAATGCCTTTGCTGGTACAACATTGAGCTTTACTACTATGGACCGCACACAACCGGCTGCAGCACTTTATGATGCTGTGGTGGCTCAAGACGGTACAGGTAATTATACCTCACTGAAAGCGGCTATTGAGGCTGCACCAGCAAATAGAGTGACTCCGTGGTTAATTTTCATTAAGGAAGGTACTTACAGAGAACATATTGACATACCTGTAAGCAAGCCATTTATCCATTTGATTGGACAAGACAAGATGTTGGTGACGATAACGGATTCTTTGCTTTGTGGAGGTGATAGTGCATTGCATGTAAGTCAAGGTGCTACAGTTGTGGTGAATGCAACCGATTTCTATGCTGAAAATATTACTTTTGATAACAAACATGGTGTTGATTTGGCTGTAGGTCCACAAGCTTTGGCCATGTTTACCGATAATGACCGTGCTACTTTCTACAACTGTCGTTTGCGCAGCTATCAGGATACTTATCTGACTTCAACTAATCATGTTAGTGACCGTCATTATCTGAAAGATTGCTGGATTGAAGGTGCTGTTGACTTTATTTATGGTGGAGGTGATGTTTATTTTGATGCTTGTACGTTGAACATTGTTCGTCAGGAAGGTGGTTATATCGTCGCTCCTTCTCATCATGAAACGACCGAATGGGGATATGTATTCGCTAATAATACTATTACAGCACCAACATCTCCTGCTTCTGCAACCCAAGTATATCTCGGACGTCCATGGCAAGGTGCACCAAAAACTGTATTCTTGAATACACGTTCAGAAGTGACCATATATCCAGCTGGCTGGTATTATAAAATGGGAGCAATACCTGCCGTTTTTGCCGATTACAAGACAACGGATGGAAACGGTAATTTGGTAGACTTGAGCAATCGTATTGAAGATTATGAATACGATGTGGAGGATGCAGAAGGAAATGTAATAGAAACGGTTACAGGTAAAGCAAAGAAATCCTTGACAGATGAAGAGGCTGCTGAATACACCTATAAAAATGTACTTTCCGGAACGGATGGGTGGAATCCACGTGAACTGATGGAGGCAGTTGGAAAGCCTGCCAATGTTGAACTTTCGGCTGGTCAGCTAACTTGGGATGCTGTGGATTACGCACGTTGCTATGTGGTATTCAAAGGTAATGATGTAATCGGATTCACTACCACTACTACCTATTCTGTAGATGATGTAACTGCAACATATTATATTAAGGCTGCCAATGAATATGGCAGTTTGAGTGAACTCTCAGAACCGGCTTCTTCAACGGGAACAGGAACCGGTCTTGCGGAAAATGTTGCGGAAGAATTCACTGTTCATGCAGAAGGAGATGTGCTGATTCTTGAACAAATAGAAGCAGGACAAAACGTACAACTCTTCTCTGTTGACGGACGCTTACTCTATAGCTGTGTGGCTTCACAGGCACAGATGAGCATTCATGTATCAGCAGCACCGGCTGTATATTTGATAAGAGTGGATGGTCAGGTAAAGAAATTCTTGAAAGACTAAATAGTTTGATTGGTGAAATGATAATTTAGCGTGGGCGGTGTGTCTGTTTTTAAGCACACCGCCTTTTTTGTATATCAATACATTATTTTTTTCAGATGGGATTTTATGAAACCTTTTGCTGCCTTACTGGGGTATTCTTTGCTTGTTGCATTCGTATTTATTGGGCATGTGGAAAAACTACACCTTATAGCACAAAAAATCCTCCTTTATATGTGTAGTTCCCTATTATTTTTGCACGTGTAAAATTTTATAATTGTCAAACAAACGTGTAATGTACCATGAAAATAAACCGATATTTGTTAGCCACTTTTATTTGTTTTGGAGGGTTAATGACCCAAGCACAGACTTTGGCTTTTCCTGGAGCGGAGGGTCATGGGAGATTCACTACGGGAGGTCGTGGTGGAAATGTATATAAAGTAACCAAACTTACAGATGATGGTTCACGTGGAACGCTTCGTTGGGCTTTGCAGCAAAAGGGAGCCCGTACCATTGTTTTTGATGTTGCCGGAACTATTCACCTGACGGAAAAACTCATGACCGGAGCGGATAATTTGACCATTGCTGGTCAAACATCACCAGGCGGAATCTGCATTGCCGATTATCCTTTTGTCATCAACAGTAACAATGTCATTATTCGTTTTCTGCGTTTCCGTCCGGGAGATGTGAGTGGAGGTGAACCTGATGGCCTAGGTGGAACAGATAAGAAGAACATTATCATTGACCATTGCTCCGTAAGCTGGAGTGTGGACGAATGTCTTTCTGTTTATGGAATGGAGAATTCTACTGTTCAATGGTGTATCGCTTCTGAAGCGTTACGTGTTTCCACACATGGAAAAGGCACGCATGGTTATGGTGGAAACTGGGGTGGAAATAAAGCCAGCTATCACCACAATCTGATTGCACATTGTGAGAGCCGTACACCACGTCTTGGTCCACGTTATACAACGCAGGAAAATGAGTATGTGGACATTCGTAATAATGTTTTCTACAATTGGGGTGGTAATGGATGCTATGGAGGTGAAGCTCAGAATGTAAACATAGTCAACAATTATTACAAACCAGGTCCTGCTACCGATAAAGCTTCATCCAAGACCCAATATCGTATAGCAAAAATAGGTGTACGTACGGAAGAATACATTCAGGGTGCACCGGAATATGCTCCGACACTTCATCAATGGGGTACGTTCTTCATAGATGGCAATGTGATGGAAGGCAATCAGTCTGTTACCAACGACAACTGGACAGATGGAGTATATGCCCAACAGACCAACAATGAAGATGTGGACTATCTGTGGACGGCAGAAACAATGGAGAATATCCGTTTGGACCAACCGCTTGATGCTGGGGTAGTTACTACACATGATGCCGATGAAGCCTATGAACTTGTATTGGATTATGCAGGTTGCTCGTTGTATCGTGATGCAGTTGACCAACGGATTATTGCCGATACACGCGATAGGAAAGCCACTTATACGGCAGAAGGAAATTCACCCGGTTATATTAATTCGCAAAATGATCAGAAACCAGCTGACTGGGAATCTGCATGGCCCGAATTGCCGCCTGACCCGACACGCAATGTGGAAGATACGGATGGTGACGGAATGCCGGATGAATGGGAAGAGGACAACGGATTGAACATCTTTTCGTCTGCTGATGGAAAGGAAGTCTGTGAGGACGGATATACAAACTTAGAGCATTATCTTAACAGTTTGGTACAGGATATAGTTGCCAATCAGAATGGAGATGACCATGCTGACAATCCTACTAATTGGCAGTCGCCTGTTGTTCAATATAATATGTGGGGACAGGTTTTGCAGATCAATGCTGTTCAACCCATTACCCAGGTGTCGGTTTATGCACTAACAGGCAATAAACTTTTGCATGTGGAAGCTTCCCAATGTATTGAGACGATTGATTTGTCTGCACTTTCCAAAGGGGTGTATATTATTTCCACACAATGCAAGAATGTGGCACGTCCAGACACTCAAAAATTACTTCTGCATTAATTATAAAACAAACTTTATATAACATTTAAATCAACTACAATCATGAGAAAAATGACTTTTTTGGCAAGTTTCTTATTTGCCGGTATCGTTAGTTCAGCTGCAGCTGAAATTACAATCAACCCAGGTGATAGTCTTAATGTGGCAATAGCCAATGCTCAAGAGGGTGATACCATCTTCATGAATGATGGTGACTATAGTTATGAATCCAAATATACTATTCGTCTTGATAAAAGTTTGACAATCAAAGCAGTTAATCCTGGAAGTGCCACAGTTAACTTTGTTTGTTTTGAAGTGAAAGAGGGTGCTTCTGTCAATCACATTGTAATTGATGGTGTTGCAGCTGAGCATGACTATACTTCTGGAAATTATTTCCTACAAGTGAACAAAGCTAATTTGACTGTAGCAAAAGTGGAATTGCGTAATTTGAAAGTGAGTGGTTATGGACGTGGTGTACTTCGTTCAACGGAAGCAACTTGTACTATCGATACCATTCTGGTGGACAATTGTATTTTTGAGCGTAATAGCGAAGAAAATGCTGGATATGGTACAATCAATCCGCAAAAAGCTAAATGTAAATATATTGCTATTTCCAATTCAACTTTCTACAACCAACCTTCCGGTATATTGCGAGCAGAGGGTAGTTCTGCTTTGAATCTGCAAGTTAGCAATTGTACTGTACTTAAATGCGGTTCTGCAGCTGGTTCACAAAATATGATTAGTGTTAAAGGTGTTGTGGCAGGAACGAAAGTAAAAGACTGTATTTTCAGTGGTGCATATGTAGATGAATCTGCTTTGCTTGATAAGTCTATCAATCTTAATAGCAATGAAAATGCTTTGGTTGACAATTGCTTGTTGGAAGGTTATTCTACTGTATTGACCAAAGGTACCGCAGTGGAAAATCAGGTAGAAGCAACGGTTGACAGCTATGATTTTGCATCGCTTACTCTTACAACCAATCCAAATACAGTGACTGGCATTGGTGATCCACGTTGGACTTTAAATGAAAATACCGCATCTTCTGCTGAAACCGTGGCCGATTCTGTTAAAGAAATAAAGGCCGTGGAATATTATGATGTAAATGGCCGTCTTGTCGATGCAGATAACTATAAAGGCATGCTTATTCGCCGCACCATTTATACGGATGGAACATGTTCTGCTGCCAAATTGGTAAAATAGAAGCCAACTAAATAACAGTGCATATTATGATGATTAGAAACGTTCAGCGTTGCCTGATACTGTCAGTTCTTATGTTGTGTCCGTTTTTTGCCTGGGCACAACATAAGATTTCAGGTAACATCAAAGATAAGACGGGATTGCCCATTATTGGGGCTACCGTTCAGGTAAAAGGGACTTCTACTGGTACGATTACTGATTTGGATGGAAATTATATGATTGAAGTTCCTGATGATGCGCAAACACTTGTGTTCAGCTATGTAGGATATAGGACACAGGAAAAGGAGGCAAAAGGTAAAACCATAGATGTCGTTCTTCTGGAAGATACGGAACAACTGGAAGAAGTGGTGGTTATCGGTTATGGTACAGTTCAGAAAAAAGACCTTACGGGTTCGGTGGCTTCTGTTAGTGCCAAGCAATTGGAAGATATTCCAGTAGCCAATGTTTCAGAAGCGTTGACGGGAAAATTGCCTGGTGTTAGCATTGTGACAACAGAAGGTGCACCCGATGCGGATGTGAAAATTCGTGTTCGTGGTGGCGGCTCTCTGTCACAAGACAACTCTCCACTTTATATTGTCGATGGTTTTGAGGTTTCAAGTATCAGCGATATTTCACCAGCAGAAATTCAGAGCATTGACGTGTTGAAAGATGCTTCTTCTACTGCTATCTATGGTGCAAAAGGAGCAAACGGTGTTATTATCATTACCACAAAAAGCGGTCATGAAGGCAAACCACAGGTAACATTGGGTGTGTCTTATGGTTTGAAGCGTGTTACCAAACTGGTGAAAACACTTAGTCCGTTTGATTACGTTATGTATCAATATGAGTTGGGTGGTACAGGATATGGCGATTTTGCAGATGTAGATATTTGGAAGTCTGTTGAGGGAGCTGATTATCAGGATGAGATTTTCGGACGTCTGGGCAATCAACAACAATACAATGTCAATGTAAGTGGAGGAACTAAAAACACGAAATATAGTGTGACTTATGCGCGTAGTGATGAGAAAAGTATTATGTTGGGTTCAGGCTTTAGCAAAAATAACATCAATGCCAAATTGAACATGGACATCAACAAAAGTTTGCGTCTTGATTTCAATGCGCGTTTGAGCTATTCAACTCTGGATGGAATAAGCGGTGGAGCAGATACCAACGAATCAAATGCAGCCAATTCCATTGTGGCTAACTCGGTGCGTTTCCGACCGATTACTCCTTTGACAGAAGATATGGAAGATGATGAAGCGAGCTCTTCGCGTAAGTATACTCCATTAGAGCGTTTGGAAGCCACCTATAAGCAAAAACGGGAACTGAATCAGAATTATAACGCTGGATTGAGTTGGAAAATCATTAAAGGATTGACTGCGCGCACCGAAGTGGGATATGGATGGCGTTATACAGATACAGACCAAGTGTGGGGAACAGCTGCTACTCAAAACTCAAAATTTGGTTATTCCGGTCAGCCTCAGGCTATGCTTACAAAAGCTAGACGTACAACACTCAGAAATGCTAACACGTTGACTTATGACAATAAGAAGTTGTTTGACGGACGTGACCGCTTGAATGTATTGGTGGGTCATGAAATCAGCAGTAACCAAACTAATACGCAAGAAAGCACGAGTGTAGCATTTCTTTCGTCGATGACAACCGATGAGATTTTGGCCGCTATGGGTAATGGTACAGCTCTGCCTAACCAGACCAATATAGGAGCACAGGAAAATATGTTATCTTTCTTTGGTCGTGCCAATTATACTTTGATGGACCGTTATCTGTTTACATTCACCATGCGTGCTGATGCTTCCAGTAAGTTTGCAAAGGGCAATAGATGGGGCTACTTCCCCTCAGCGGCTTTTGCATGGCGTATGTCAGAAGAATCGTTTATGGATGGAACGGAAGATTGGCTTTCCAATATGAAATTCCGTTTGAGTTATGGCTCTGCCGGAAATAACCGTATCAGTTCTGGACTGATGTACACCACGTATTCATTGGCTGGAAATGACGGACGTGTACCTTTCTTTGATGAGAAATATACCAACATGCTTGAGCATGGAAAATTGCTTTCCAATCCGAATCTGAAATGGGAAACCACCATAACCCGTAATCTTGGTATTGATTATGGTTTCTGGAATGGACGTTTGTCTGGTGCGGTAGACTTGTATTGGAATACGACCAAGGATTTGTTGATGCAAACCCAGATACCTTCCAACACAGGGTATAGCTATCAGTACCAGAATTTCGGACAAACTTCCAATAAAGGTGTGGAATTTGTCATGACGGCAGTTATTGTAGATACTAAGAACTTTGGTTTGGATTTCAATTTTAACTTGTCTTACAATTATAGCCTTATCGACAAGTTGAATTTGGAAAATCCGTGGCAAAGTAGTAACTGGGCAGGTTCTACTATTGCAAAATATGAAGATTTCAAGATAGAGGAAGGCGGAAGATTGGGTGAAGTTTGGGGATATCGTACCAATGGTTTCTTTACTGTTTATGACCCGGAAACCAACCCTATGGGAGAACTGGTTTATGCTGATGGAAAGTGGGGACTTCGTGAAGGTTTGGTAGATAATAGTCCTACCATTACAGGCGGACAATATTATCCCGGCGGTTTGAAATTGAAGTGTGATGAAAATGGAGCGCCAGTCAAGGAACGTTTAGGCAATACCATTGCTCCAATATATGGCGGATTCGGCCTCAATGCACGTCTGAAAAACTTTGACCTTAGTGCTTTCTTCAACTATTCAGTAGGTAATGTGATTATCAATGGTACCAAATTGGCCAGCAGTTTTTACGTAGGTTCTTCCAGAGGATATAATCTGAACAATGATTTTGCTGTGGGTAACCGTTATGCATGGATAGATCCGGAAACTGGTCTTAATCTTGGACGTGGACTCTCACAGAATACTATCAACCAATATGGAGGTGTTGAAAACGTATATGCGCGTCTGAATGAGATGAATGCTGGTGTTACGATGTACAATCCTGCTTCTGCAACCAATATGCAGTTGACAGATTACGCTGTGGAAGACGCTTCATTCTTGCGTATCAATAACGTAACCTTTGGATATAGTTTGCCGAAAAGTGTAATGACCCGTTTGCACATGCAAACTTTACGCTTCTATGTAACGGGTTATAACTTGTTGTGCATCACCAAATATTCGGGTTCTGATCCGGAAGTGGATGTAAGCTCAAAGAAAAATCCTATGACGCCAGGCGTTGATTATGCTTCTTATCCTAAGAGCAGATCGTTTGTATTGGGCGTGAATGTAGTATTTTAATAGAAAGGAGAAATGATTATGAAAAAGAATTTCAAGATAATGATGATGTGTGCCACTCTCTGCGGATTGACGGCATGCTCCGATTTCCTGGAACAGACTTCGCCTTCCGAACTTCAAAACAAGAATGTATATGAGTCAGTTTATTATACTAATCTTGCATTGAACAATGTATATGGAGGGCTCACACAAGATTATACTTATTCACAGTATATACCTATTGTGTGGGGATTGAACTCCGATTGTGAGCTGGTAGATGGTTTGGGTGATGATGCATACAATACTTCCAGTGAGCGTGGTAATATGAATTATAATGCAAACCCTGGATGGGCAAATTTGGCACGCTTGTGGGATGCTATGTATGGAATCATAGAAAATGCCAACCTTGTGGTTGATGGTGTGGCTGGCAGCTCGTTGGTTGAAGAGGGAAATCCTGACCGGCAAACCATGTTGCGTTTCCGTGCGGAAGCAATGACGCTTCGTGCTATGTGTTATTTTGATATGATTCGTTTCTTTGGAGATATTCCGATGAAAATGGAATCAACTAATCCGGATTTGTCAAATGCTTATCTGTCAAAGACTGACCGTGATTCCATCATGGATCGTTTGATGCAAGATTTGGATGAAGCCATCAATTATTTGCCATGGGCAGGTGAAGCTGGATATACGACAGAACATGTTACCAAAGGATATGCACATGCACTTTTGGCTAACATTGCTCTCACACGAGCCGGCTGGAATATCCGCGAACAATCTAAGGCGGACCAAGGTTACATAACTGCAATGGAGAACTCAGATCCTCAATATCCAACACAACGTTGCAGCGATGAAAAACGTACGGAAATGTATGAACTGGCACTAAAACATCTTTCTGCCATTATCGTATCGAATGTACACAAATTGAATCCATCCATTGAAAATTATTGGTATTTGATCAATCAGCGTGTGCTCGATCAGAATTATCGTGAAAATCTGTTTGAGATTCCTATGGGATTGGCTAAGAGTGGTGAACTGGGATATACCGTGGGTGTAAGAATCAATGGAGCCAGTACTAAATATGGTCAGAAAGGTAATTCTTCAGGAAAACTGAAATTGACAGCACCTTATTTCTGGTCATTCGATAGAAAAGACCTTCGCCGTGATTTGACATGTGCCAACTATCAACTCAAGCAGAATGATAAGGGGCTCATTGTAGAAGAAATGTTGGGCAATTCGCCATTTGGCATTTACTGTGCTAAATGGGATATCCGTAAAATGAGTGAAGAGTGGAGACTGGCTGCCATAGCTGCAGGTGATGGTAAACTGACAACAGGTATCAATGTGGTACGTATGCGTTATCCTCAAGTGCTGCTGATGTATGCAGAGGTGATGAACGAACTTTATGGGCCTGATGCAGCTAATGAAAACAGTGCCAATGGAATGACTGCCCGCATGGCATTGAAAGAGGTGCACATGAGAGCTTTTGCAGATACAGACAAGGCTTATGCAGAAGGACAAATCAATGCTATAGCAGGAAAAGATGATTTCTTTGATGCCATTGTCGATGAAAATGCCTGGGAATTGGCAGGAGAAGGATTCCGTAAATTTGATTTGATTCGTTGGAACTTGTTGAGTGAAAAGATTGACCAATTCAAGAAAGATTACATGCGTCAGGTGAACAACTATGAATATCCTGAAAAGGTATATTTCAAATATAAGGAAGATGGTTGTACCATTGATATGTCTTCTGTCGATTGGTATGGTGAATTAGGCTTTACGGAGGATGTAGAGGGGTATGAAAGCAAAACGTTCTGGGGGGCGGAGGTTACTGATAGTGAGCAGAAAAATTTGCAAATCAATTTACCGTCTATTTCATCTGGTTTGAATGCAACAGTTAAAAATAGATACCTGTTGCCGATTGCGTCAACTACTATTTCAGCTTCAAATGGTCATTTGCATAACTCTTATGGTTATACTGATTAATAAAATGTAGAGAAAATGAAAACAGAATATAGATTTTTTGTTCTTGGAGCGGTGTTGTCGTTGGTGATGGCATTCACAGCTTGCGTTGACAAAAACGAATGGCTTATAGACGAATCAACAGCCCGATTGTTTAGAGTGACGGATGCGGCAGTAACGGTTGATATTACCGATGCAACAGTAACGTGGACTGCCATTCCTAATACAGAGTATTATATTATTGAGCTTTCTAAAGACTCATTGCATGATGGCATTGAAATGGGTGCGGCTTCCAATCTTTTGTATGGAACGGATAAGTCGATAACGAAATCACCTTATGTCATTTCAGGTTTGGAAGGAAATACAAAATATTATTTCCGGATTAAATGTGTCTCCGAAACAAAGGAGTCTAAGTGGGCATATTTGGAGAAATGGTATTTTGAGACGAAGGGGGAACAGATTTTTGTTGCACCGATTGCCAATGAAGATATTACCTCCAATTCTGTCGTTTTGCGTTGGAATGCAGGTTCTTCATCCGTAACCCATATCATTCTGTCATATGAGGAGGATGGTGTGCTCAAAGAGCTGCCTCAAATTGATTTGACAGCAGAAGACATTGCTGCCGGATTCAAACTGGTTGAAGGTTTACAGGAAGCAACTACTTATACGGCTAATATTTACAATGGAGAAATCAAACGTGGAACGGTTTCTTTCCGTACGGCTGCCAGTGTACCAGAGGACAATGTAACCCGTCGTTTGGAAGGTACGGATATTGTAGGCTATTTGGATACGGTTACGGTCAGCAATTTGACGCTGATTGTCCCAGAGGGTAATTATGAAACCATTTGGGTGGATGAAACTGGTGAAACGGTATATGCTCTTAAGGTGCCTGATAATATCACGTCCTTGGTTTTGCAGGGTGAGGGTAATGTTGCCATCAAGACTGGTAGTGTGCGTATAGGAAAAGCATTGACAACCTTGCGTGTTTTGAATATCAACTTTACTGCCAATAAATCAGGTGATTATATTGTTAATGAATCTGCTACTACGCCAATTTCGGAGATTTCATTGGATGGTTGTACTATTTCTGGTTTCCGTGGAGTGTTACGTATGCAAAATGCCGCCAACTCTTCCAATATATCCTATATGGCTATCCGCAATTGCATCATTCATGACATAGGAGGTTATGGCTTGATTAGTAGTGTGAAAAATGCGGTAACATTGGGAGATATTCTGGTGGAAAACAATACTCTGTATAATTTTGAATCAACATTGATTGCTGTAGGGTCAAAGCCGTCATCGTTGATAATCAAGAATACTACTTTCCACAAAGCAGTAAATGCAGCAGGCAAGTATTACATCACGTTTGATGGAGCGGCTAATGTACCGCCTATTCCCGACAAGTTCCGTTTTGAATCATGTATTTTTGCAACGGCTGGTAGTGCAGACGGACAGGTGAGAGCTACTAATCCGGGCATAAAAGACCAGAACTTCTGTGTTGATGCTTTTGCAACTTCTGACTGTTATGTGGGAAGTGGATATCCATTGACGGGTGTTACTCCTTATGCGGCTACTGCTTTTGATTTGTTTGTAGATCCGGATAATGGTGATTTCCATATCAAAGACAATGCATTCCCGGGAAAAGGGGTTGCGGGTGACCCACGTTGGTGGTAAAAATACATCAAGCGTTCCTTTGTTGGACAAAATCCACTTGGGAACGCTTGACTTTATAATGATTTTAGCCCTTGAATATTGTGTAATTGTATAAATATGAATCCAAGAATAAAGTTATTGTTGTTATCTTTGGTCCTAAGTCCGATGGTATCTATGGCGAAAACTCCCTATGCTTATGACCGCTATTATGAGAATCTCTCGTTTGAAATGCCACGGGTAGAACGCCCGGTTTTTCCCGATAGGGTAGTTTCTGTAGTTCGTTATGGGGCTGTTGGTGATGGTCAGACATTGAATACCGAGGCTTTTAATCATGCCATGAAAGATCTGTCGGCACAAGGTGGTGGCACACTGGTTGTTCCTGCCGGAATTTGGTTTACTGGTCCTATTGTTTTTGCATCCAATATCAATCTGCATCTGGAAGAGAATGCTTTGCTCCTTTTTACGGATGACAAAGAGGCCTATCCTTTGGTGGAGACTTCGTTTGAAGGTTTGAATACGCGGAGAGCACAGTCGCCCATTTCTGCAAAAAATGTTGTCAATATTGCGATTACAGGTAAAGGTGCAATAAACGGTGGAGGTGAATCATGGCGTCCTTTGAAAAAGGATAAGGTGACTGAAAGACACTGGAAACAGGTTGTTGCATCGGGTGGTGTATTGAAAGATCCAAAATATTGGTTCCCTTCTGAGAGTGCATTGCGCGGTGAAATGATGAGTCGCAAGGGAGAGAACGTTCCCACTACAGAATTGAGCGATGAGGATTGGCATGCCATTAGAGATTTCATGCGTCCTGTAATGGTTAGCTTCATCAGTTGCAAAAATGTACTTCTTGAGGGAGTGTTATTCGAGAACTCACCCAGTTGGAACATTCATCCGCTCATGTGCGAAAACCTGATAGTAGATGGTATTACGGTCAGAAATCCATCGTATGCCCAAAATGGTGATGGTTTGGATGTGGAATCTTGTAGAAATGTCCTTATTCTCAACTCTTCTTTTGATGTTGGAGATGATGCCATTTGCTTAAAATCAGGCAAGGATGCCGATGGACGTAAGCGGAATATGCCGACAGAAAATGTGCTGGTGGAAAATTGTCGTGTATTCAAAGGCCATGGAGGATTTGTTGTAGGTAGTGAAATGTCGGGAGGTGTACGCAATGTTTCTGTTCGTAACTGCCAGTTTCTTGGTACGGATGTGGGACTACGTTTTAAGAGCACACGCGGACGTGGAGGTGTTGTTGAAAATATTTATATAGATGGTATTTGTATGTTTGACATTGTGACTGATTCTTTCCTTTTTGATTTGTATTATGGAAAAAAGAAAAATGAAGGAACACAGGAAGATGAAGAAATTCCGGCTGTAACGGAAGAAACCCCCGCATTTAGAAATATCTATGTAAAAAATCTTATATCCCGAAATGCTGGTCGCGCTTTGTTGTTCAATGGTTTACCAGAAATGAATATTAACAATATTCACCTTGAAAATGCAATTATTAGTGCTAAATTTGGAGCCGAATTGTCAGAATCGGAAAATGTGCACTTTGTTGATGTTCAGGTAATACCTACAGAAGGCCCTGCTATCCTTTTGAATAATGTCAAGAATGTCGATTTGAACGGCTTCAATTCACATGAAGATTTGAACCATAAAGTGAAACTTACTGGTTCGCGCAATAAGAATGTTTCAATTCCCAAACAGTTGGTGGTAAATAACGAGTAACAGATATGATACGTAAAACTTTTTCAACGGTAGCTATGGCCATTTTGACTTTATTGCCGATAGCAGCCGATAATTATGTCTCAGAAGTATGGGTGGCGGATTTAGGTAATGGCAAATACAAGAACCCCATTTTGTATGCCGATTATTCTGACCCGGATGCGTGTAGAGTAGGGGATGATTTCTATATGACATCATCCAGTTTCAATTGTGTTCCTGGATTGCAGATTCTGCATTCCAAAGACTTGGTCAACTGGACCATAGTCAATGCCGCTATTCCTTATGCTCTTACACCGGCAGAAATGCCGGAGCGTCCGGAACATGGAAATAGGGTTTGGGCACCCAGTATACGTTACCATGAAGGATGGTTTTATATTTTCTGGGGTGACCCGGACCAGGGTATCTTCATGACAAAGACAAACGATGTGTATGGCCGTTGGAGTGAGCCTGTATTGGTTTTGGAAGGAAAAGGTTATATTGACCCTACACCCCTGTGGGACGAAGATGGAAGGGTGTATTTGGTACATGCCTTTGCAGGAAGCCGTGCGGGGTTGAAAAGTGTGTTGGCTGTGTGTGAACTCAACGCAACCGCCGATAAACAGATTTCTCCAAGCCGTATCGTTTTTGACGGTCATCATGGTCAGGAAACCTGTGAAGGTCCGAAATTCCATAAGCGCAACGGCTATTATTATATTTTTACTCCTGCCGGTGGAGTGCCCACTGGATGGCAATTGGTGCTGAGAAGCAAGTCGCCTTATGGCCCTTATGAACAGAAGATAGTGCTGGCTCAAGGAAAAACTTCTGTCAATGGACCTCATCAGGGAGCTTGGGTCGATACACCATCGGGTGAGGATTGGTTTCTCCATTTTCAGGACGTAGGGCCTTATGGACGTATTGTCCATTTGCAGCCTATGGTATGGAAAAACGATTGGCCTGTTATTGGAATAGACAAAGATGGTGATGGATGTGGTGAACCGGTTATGACCTATAGAAAACCGAATGTGGGTAAGACTTATCCAATATGTACGCCTCAGGAAAGTGACGAGTTTGATACAAACTACTTGGGTTGGCACTGGCAGTGGCATGCCAATTATAATCCTAAATGGAGTTTCTGTGATGCAGCCAACAGCCAGTTGCTTTTGTATTCCTATCCTGTTGTGGAGGACTATAGGAATTTGTGGGACGTAGCCAACCTGCTGCTCCAAAAGACACCCTCTAACCAATTTAAAGTAACAGCCAAGGTGAAATTTGTTCCCTCTCCTAAGTATAAAGGAGAACGTGCCGGTTTGGTTGTTATGGGGCGCGATTATGCAGCACTTGTTTTTGAAAACACAGATAAAGGTTTGTCGCTTTCTCAAGTGGATTGCAGAAAAGCCGATAGTGGAAAACCCGAGAATGTGAATGAAGTTCTTGCTTTGACAGATTCTTCAGAAATGTATTTACGTATGGAGTTCAACAAAAAAGCGCAATGTACGTTCTATTATAGTCTTGACGGCAAGAAATACGTAGCCATGGGAGAAGCATTTCAAGTGCGTGAAGGAAAATGGATTGGTGCAAAGATTGGACTATTCTGTACTCGTCCATTTATGGTTACCAATGACGGTGGGTGGTTAGCTGTTGACTGGTTCCGTGTGGAAAAATAACCAGTGATAGGTTGATGTTTGTTTTCTTTACTTATATATCATAAACCTTTTTTCCTGTTAAGTATATAAGAATAGGGTTATGCTCAAATGCGAATTTGGCATAACCCTATTTGTTCTTGTAGAAACTAATAAATCAGATTTTGCTATCACAGCAGTGAATCTATTTTAGATGGCAATTTTCAAGGCGTCGTTGCGCATGTTAATGAGACGTTCTTTTTCTTCTACAGATAAATTGTCATTACTCATGATTTCACGTATTTCCATTTCGAGAGTAGAAGTAGAGAGCATCCGAACCCAATTGTAATCATCTAAGAAAGTATTTGTATATTTCATAGGCCTTATATTGTAGGTTAAACGTTATATGTATATTTCCAAATGCAAAATTATCTGTTATCTATGCCAAAATGAGGCATTGTGCAAAAGGTTTTTTGTTAAAAATGAAACTTGTTCCTTTTTTATGTATTATGGTTCTACAATGTATTGTTTTTTTGTATTGTTTGGGCTATTTCATGTAATTCCTTTCGTAGTGACAAAGGTTGTAGCACTTCAATATATTTACCCCATCGCATGATTTCCTGAACAAAATCGAACGTGATGATGATGTGAAAAGAAAATGTCGTATGTGTTTCTGTTTGGTCAATTATTTTTTGTGAATGGTGTAATGGTAGATATATCCAATAAGGAGCTTGATCGTTACTAATACGTATTTTGACTTCCTGTGGTTTATCATCGCATACGATAATACCAATGGAATGGTTGAAATAGCTTTCGCTGTCAAAGTCCTTAGGTAATTTGAAAGGGGTTTGCGTTACAATCATTTCCTTGATTCTATCAAGGGCATAAATCCTGATTGGCAAGTGTATGGGATCATTTATATCCAAACCTTGCGCAACCATGTACCACCTTCTTTTCCATAGTTTGATGCAATATGGCTTTAAGAGAAAAGGACCGACCTCTTCATTATTATAGCGTTGGTACTTGATAGCTATTGCATGTGAATCTTTCATGGCTTCAATGAGTGGCGACAGAAATTCTCGTCCGCGTGGTACATTTTCAACAATGATTCGTCCTTTCAGGAATTTGCTTTCTTCAATCAAATTACGTGCAGATAAACTTTCCACCAACCAACCGATTGGATTGTCATCTTGTAAATCTTCGTCGTTTTCTATATAGTATTTATGGTCTCCTTTTGTACGGCATTTAATATAGACTCCCAATTCATCGGCAATGCATTTACGATGATTATGAAATGTTCTTAATGGGAGGTCTTCTCCAGTCTCATTCAGTATTGAATGCCTCCATTTTTGGTTAATTTCATTATACGTAAGGCCGTTGTTATGATAGATAATATCAACAAGCCATATATATCGTTTTAA
>CALUKG010000043.1 GCA_944321155.1 uncultured Bacteroidales bacterium
GTATTTCGTTTGTTAGGTTCGATTAAATGGCTGAATATTTTATTTTGTACAATTGTCACAAAGTCCGAAATAAGAAATTTCGACCTGATTTATTTTCATTTTCGGCAATTGTGGCAGTTTCCAAAACATATCATTGTCAACAAATACATCCTCAATATGGCCGCAACGGCTACAAATACAATGTGCATGTGGTCTGACCGTCCCATCATAATGTACATGTTTTCCATCCAATGTCAAACTTAGTGCCAAACCTGCTTCTGCCAAAGAACGCAACGTACTGTAAACCGTAGTTTTGGACAACGTAGGTATTTTCTTGCTCAAAGCATCATAGATTTCTTCTACCGTGGGATGCGTATAATGCTGGTTGATATATTCCAATATGGCAACCCGTTGTATAGAAGGACGTAGTCCCGCCTGTTGCAACTGAGCAATTGCTACCTGACGTATATCTATTTCATTAATTGTATCCATTACAAATTTGATTCCGTTACAAAGTAAACGCTTTTTTCTTTACTGCAAAAATTTATTTGCATCAATTAACAAATACACATCCCAAAAGAAAGCCAAGCATCTGATTATCAACAGACAACAAATCTCTTTTTAATCAACACAAGAGGGATTTACATTACAAAATGCCCAACAAAGACCCATTATACAAAAGAACGGGGGTAGTCATACAATATCAAAATAGAAACATAAACATAGAATAGGATAACAAAAATGTGATTGTTACAAATCTGATATTCTTTGTACTTTTTGTTATAGTTCATCTGGAAACTAGCATGTAATTTTGCAGCGTTGAAAATTACAAAATCAATTAAGTGCTTAACCGTTTTAATTTAATAAAATGAGAAACAAGAAATCCATTATCAGCATTTTGTCACTTGCTTTTCTGTTTGCAAATCTTTCATTACAAGCCTCTGAGCCCAAACTTTCCATACGTTCTTTGGGAGACAGCCACTCATTGGTTCAAATAGAAAATGCCAGCAAATACATCTTACTGCCGGTTCAAGAGAGTGCCAAAGAGGCACGTATCTATTATGTAGTAAACAATGATGTCAAAGGCAATTTCAATGTCCGAATGGCCGTTGACAGCATTGACTATTATGTTCCAATGGAAATTGGCATGTATAACAACCAAAGCATTACTCTGAGCATCCAATGGGTTGACGAGAAAGCCATCTGCTGGGAGAATATCCAATTATCAGACACATTTGATACGGCCAATAGAGAAACATTGCGTCCCGCTTACCACTTTGCACCGCAATACGGTTGGATGAACGACCCCAACGGAATGTTCTACAAAGATGGAGTGTGGCATTTATACTATCAATATAACCCTTACGGTTCCATGTGGGGAAACATGCATTGGGGACATGCCAGTTCAAAAGACTTAATCCATTGGGAACACCATCCCGTAGCCTTACAGCCCGACGCGCTTGGTGCCATTTTCAGTGGAAGTTGCGTTGTGGACAGCAACAATACAGCAGGATTCGGCAAAAATGCCATTATAGCCTTTTATACATCGGCCAGCGACCGTCAAATGCAAAGCATGGCCTACAGTACCGACAACGGAATGACCTTTAAGAAATATAACGCCAACCCGATTGTAACCTCTTCGTTGCGCGATTTCCGTGATCCGAAAGTCATTTGGCACGAAGAAAGCAAGAAATGGATCATGGTATTGGCTGCCGGACAGGAAATGCAATTCTACTCATCCACCGACCTGAAAGAATGGACATATGAAAGTTCCTTTGGGCAAGGACATGGTTGTCATGATGGCGTATGGGAATGTCCAGACCTTTTGAAACTGCCCGTTGAAGGAACCAATGAACACCGCTGGGTACTTCTGTGCAACATCAATCCAGGAGGTCCTTTTGGCGGATCGGCTACCCAATATTTCACAGGCAACTTTGATGGAAAGCAATTTGTGTGCGAATCAGACAAGGATGTTGTCAAATGGATGGACTTCGGCAAAGACCACTATGCAACCGTCAGTTTTTCAAACGCTCCATCCGGCCGTCACACAGTTATGGCATGGATGAGCAACTGGCAATATGCCAATGTTGTGCCAACCACACAATTCAGAAGCGCCAATTCAGTCCCACGCGACATATCCCTTTTCAAACATAACGGAGAAGTATATTTGCGCTCATGCCCAGTGAAGGAACTGAATGCGCTGCGCACAGAAATCAAACGAAGCCATCAGCCTCTGCGACTCAGTGCCAAGCCTCATGAATGGAAAACCTTCAACAAATATAACGACGGCATCTATGAATTGGATTTTGTCATCAAGAACCAAGATGCCGAAACCATCACAATTACCCTCTCCAACGACAAAGGCGATTCCATTTGCTGGACATACGATTTTGTCAGCCAGATGGTTAGTTTTGACAGAACCAAGAGTGGCAACATGGATTTTCACCCCGACTTTCCAGCCATTACCAGCTGTCCATTGTTTAGCGAGAGCAACGAAACACGCTTGCGCATCTATGTTGACAAATGCAGTGTAGAATCATTTGGCGACGGTGGCCGTTGGTGCATGACCAACCTGGTATTCCCATCGGAACCTTACACGCACATCAGCTATGAAGCCCAAGGCGGCAAGGCCAGCATTTCCGCGGAATATTACCCTATCAATATGAAATAACCATTGTTGAATTATAAAAGCATACATATATGAACTACAAAAAAATCCTCCCAATCCTACTCTGCTTTTTTGCAATGGGATTTGTTGACCTGGTAGGTATTGCCACCAACTATGTAAAGGCTGACCTACAACTGAGTGATACAGCCGCCAATATTTTCCCTTCACTGGTATTCTTCTGGTTCTTAATATGCTCCGTTCCTACCGGAGTACTGATGAACAAGATTGGACGCAAGAACACCGTATTAATCAGCTTGATTGTCACTTTTGCCTCCTTACTGCTCCCCGTATTCGGTGAAGGCTACTGGCTCATGTTGATTTCCTTCTCACTGCTGGGCATCGGCAATGCACTGATGCAGGTATCATTAAACCCACTGGTTTCCAACGTAATTACAGGAGACAGACTTGCCAGTTCGTTGACCTTGGGACAATTTGTCAAAGCCATAGCCTCATTTATAGCGCCGCTTATTGCTGCCTGGGGCGCCGCATCATTCGGCTATTGGAGAATCCTGTTCCCTATATTCAGCGTCATTTCACTTTTGGCCATTATCATATTGTGGGGGACTTCCATTACCCGTGAACAAGTGGACAATAACAATTCAGGATTTAAAGCCTGCTTCGCCCTATTGGGAGACATGTCCATCCTTTTGGCATTCTTGGGTATTATGTGCCATGTCGGCATTGATGTAGGTACCAATGTAACCGCCCCCAAGCTATTGATTGAACGTCTGGGCATGAGCTTGGAAGAAGCCGGATTCGCTACCAGCATCTACTTCCTATTCCGTACTATCGGCTGTTTGTCGGGCACATTCATTCTAGCCAAAACATCGGCAAAAGGATTCTTTGCCGTCAGCACGCTACTTATGCTAGCCGGCATGTGCGGACTCTTTTTTGCAGATACCCTCCTACTTATTTATATTTGCGTTGCACTGATAGGATTTGGCAACTCCAACATCTTCCCTATCATCTTGTCGCAGGCCATGATGCACAAACCAGAAAAGAAGAACGAAGTTTCCGGCCTCATGATTATGGGATTGTTTGGCGGTACCCTCTTCCCACTGGCCATGGGTATGGCATCTGACGCTATCGCATCACAAGTAGGTGCTGTAACAGTCATGATGGTAGGCGTTATCTATTTGTGTCTGATGACACTTCGCATTAAGAAATCAGTTTAAAAAAGAAGCATATGAAACAGAATCAATTGGGCTATATACATTCAACAGCCTACAACGAAAAAACAGAATACATAGTTGGCATTGGTGAAGCATTGTGGGACATGTTGCCAGCAGGCAAGCAAATTGGTGGCGCACCTGCAAACTTTGCCTATCACGTGTCACAACTGGGCCTGAAAAGCTGTGTTGTAAGTGCCATCGGTTGTGATGAACTGGGCGATGAGATTGTTTCCAACTTCAACAACAAAAACCTCACCTATCTTTTGGCCAAAACAGACAAGCCGACCGGAACGGTACAAGTAACGCTGACTGGCGACGGTATTCCATGTTATGAAATCATGGAAGGTGTGGCATGGGACAACATCCCATTTTCAGCGGAACTGGAAAATCTGGCCCGCCACGCACGTGCCGTATGCTTCGGTTCGCTCGCCCAAAGACAGAGCGTAAGCGCCAGCAGCATCAACCACTTTTTAGACCTTATACCCAACGACGGCAAACATCTGAAGATATTTGACATTAACCTGCGGCAATCCTTTTATACAAAAGAAACGATAGAGAATTCGCTACAAAAATGCAATATCCTGAAAATCAATGATGAGGAAATTATCAGCATAGCCCATCTGTTTGGTTATCAGGAAACGGACATGCAAAGCATTGCCCGCATGCTGAAGAAAGAATATGACCTGCAGATGCTCATTCTCACTTGTGGTATCAACGGCAGTTATGTGTTCCACGAGGGCGGCATGTCATTTTTGGAAACACCCAGAGTGGAAGTGGCAGACACTGTAGGTGCCGGTGATTCATTTACCGCTGCATTTGTTACCTCTTTGCTCCAAGGACGCGAGGTGTGTGAAGCACACAAAAAGGCTGTGGAACTATCAGCTTTCGTATGCACACAGAAAGGAGCAATGCCCGCTTATAAAATAAATCTATAATGGATAAAAGTTAGGTGTTGTTTTAACCCCAATCGGTCATTAGACCGTAAGGGATTACATTCATCCAAGTGAAACGGCACTTTTGGGATGTTTATCGTTTCTTTCCGGCTTTTTTGCATCCTCTTCTCGGTCATATAGCCCGCTATACTCCCTCGAAGAGAATACAAAAACGCTCGAAAATATTCCGATAACATCTCCCAAATCCAATGACCGAATTGGGTTTAATTGTATGACTGAACTTGCATCAGCAATCGCACTTTCATCAGAAATCAGATGCATGTTCGAAAAAAAAGGAGAGCCAGACATTGCGTCCGGCTCTCCTTATATATTGTGCCATCCTATTTACTTCACAATCTCCTTGAAAAGATTACGCATATTAATCTTTTCGTCAATCATCTTTTGCAAGTCAGCAATTGCAACACGGGTCTGCTGCATCGTGTCACGGTCGCGCACAGTAACACAATTGTCGTTGAGCGTATCATGGTCAACAGTAACACAGAACGGCGTACCAATTGCATCTTGACGGCGGTAACGTTTACCGATAGAATCCTTTTCGTCATACGCACAATGGAAATGGAACTTGAGCTCGTCCATAATTTCACGTGCCTTTTCAGGCAGCCCATCCTTTTTCACCAACGGCATAATGCAAGCCTTAACCGGAGCCAATACAGGAGGAATGCGCAAAACTACACGGCTATCACCACCCTCCAGTTGTTCTTCCGTATAGGCTGCCGCCATAACAGAGAGGAACATACGGTCGACACCGATAGAGGTTTCAATCACATAAGGAGTATAGGATTGGTTCAACTCTGGGTCAAAATACTCAATCTTCTTACCGGAATATTTGGCATGTTGACTGAGGTCGAAGTTGGTACGGCTGTGTATGCCCTCCACTTCCTTAAAGCCAAACGGCATTTCAAACTCAATATCCGTTGCAGCATTAGCATAGTGAGCCAATTTATCGTGGTCATGGAAACGATACTTCTTTTCACCGAAACCGAGAGCCTGATGCCAACGCATACGGAATTGTTTCCAATGTTCAAACCATTTGAGCTCTTCTCCCGGACGTACAAAGAATTGCATTTCCATCTGCTCAAACTCACGCATACGGAAAATAAACTGACGTGCCACAATCTCGTTACGGAAGGCTTTACCAATTTGCGCAATACCGAAAGGCACTTTCATACGGCCCGTTTTCTGCACATTAAGGAAATTGACAAAAATGCCTTGTGCCGTTTCCGGACGTAGATAAACCTTCATTGCACCTTCAGCTGTAGAACCCATTTCTGTGCTGAACATCAAATTGAACTGGCGCACATCCGTCCAGTTTTTGGTTCCTGAAATAGGGCATACCACCTCATAATCGATAATAATCTGCTTCAATTCCGCCAAATCATTGTCATTCATTGCTTTGGCAAAACGCTCATGGATTTCATCGCGCTTTTTGGCATGTTCCAAAACACGCGGATTGGTCTGCTTGAAAAGCTCAACATCAAAACTATCGCCAAAACGCTTTGCAGCTTTTTCCACTTCCTTGTTAATCTTCTCATCGTATTTAGCAATGAGGTCCTCGATAAGCACATCGGCACGATAACGTTTCTTGCTGTCCTTATTATCTATAAGAGGATCATTGAACGCATCGACATGGCCAGAAGCCTTCCAAGTAGTTGGATGCATGAAAATGGCGGCATCAATGCCCACCACATTTTCATGCAACAGCGTCATGCTGTCCCACCAATACTTCTTTATATTATTTTTGAGTTCAACACCATTTTGTCCGTAATCATAAACAGCTCCTAATCCGTCATAAATTTCGCTGGACGGGAATACAAAACCATATTCCTTACAATGAGCTACCAATTTTTTAAATACATCTTCCTGTGAAGCCATATATCAATTATTTTTTACTGTTTTTCGACTTGCAAAGATACAGGTTTTTTACGGAAAAACATGCTTTCAAAACCGAGAAAGGAATTGTCAGTCAATAAAAACGACAAAACAAATTGGGCGTACACCCACATATGATGTACGCCCAAAGTATAGGATATATCTATTTTATTAGATTAAATATTGCTCACTAATGGAACGTTGTTCCTGGATACGTGAAATAGTATCGGCAAACATATCGGCAATAGACAAGATATGTACTTTCGGACATTTAGCCGTGTCAAAAGGAATAGAATCGGAGAAAACTATTTCTTCCAAAGCAGATTCCATAATATTCTTGCTGGCATTTCCTGACATAACACCATGGGTAACAATAGCTCTAACGCTTTTTGCTCCATTTTGCATCATGATATTGGCTGCCTTGCACAATGTTCCGGCTGTATCCACCATATCATCGACAATAATCACATTCTTATCCTTCACATCACCAATGATACGCATATCAGCCACCACATTGGCTTTTTCACGTGTTTTATGGCACAATACCATTGGCACATCCAAATATTTGGAATAAGTACCGGCACGTTTTGAACCACCCACGTCAGGTGAAGCAATTACCAGATTTTCAAGATTGAGCGATTTGATATAAGGCAAGAAAATGGTAGAGCCATACAAGTGATCTACCGGCACATCGAAAAAGCCCTGAATCTGGTCAGCGTGCAAGTCCATTGTCAGCACGCGGTCAACACCTGCCACCTGAAGCATATCGGCTACCAATTTTGCACCGATAGAAACACGTGGTTTGTCTTTTCTGTCTTGCCTTGCCCATCCGAAATAAGGAATAACGGCTGCAATTTTGTAGGCTGAAGCACGTTTTGCGGCGTCAATCATAAGCAACAACTCCATCATATTGTCGGAGTTAGGGAATGTGGACTGCACAATATAGACATGTTGTCCACGGATTGACTCTTCATAAGACACAGCAAATTCGCCATCCGAAAAACGCACTGTGTTCATTTTGCCCAATTCACATCCGAGACTATCACAGATTTTTTGAGCGAGATACCTGCTATTGGTACCGGAAAAGATTTTGTAAGGATGAATTATATCAACTGACATTGGGAAATAAAATGAAAGGGTTAATATGCCGGCAAAGGTATAAAAAAGAAATGAGCGCACCAATGAAAAAGGCAACAAGTTTATGGACAAAAGCGAGAAAGAACAGCTTATTCCAAAAGGCAAGCAATTCACATTTAACGCAAATTGATATCATGTACCACCCGTACACCCAATTTTTCGTTAATCTGTTTAATCAATTTGTCTCGCGACATAAACAACTCATGGCGCAAAGGCGCAGAAATGAGCCGCAGATAAAGTGTTCCGTTTTTGACAACAGCCTCCTTTATATAAACCGAAATGGCATCTCCCAGAAGCTCATAGCACGCAGCAACCGCATGCATCTCATCCAGTCCCTGGCCAATCTTTGTTCCAACCAATACCTGTTGCAACAAATCGCACATTTGTTCCGGCTGTTTTCTCATCTCAACCGCAATGACTGGCCAATCTTCACACCTTGCTTGTATGACATGCCGTTAAGGTCATAAAGCTTTTTGAGGCGAATGCCATAACGTTGTGAAATATCACGCGCTGTATCACCAGCCTTCACCTGATAATAGGAATTTCCCTTACGGGCTTTTGCTTTTTTCGGAGCCAGATAGACCTTTTCACCCTGTTCCAGTTGCTGAACAGAATTCAAATCATTGAAACGCAGAAGATCACTTTCCCGCAAATCGAATTCATCTGCAATGCTGGCATAAGTATCACCCGCCTGAGCAATCACACAGCGTACTCCATTCGTACGTTCCACCTCATGTTGCCTATAAGCTGGAACATATCCCATAGCCGTGGCTGCCTTACGCTTGTTTTTCCGGACATTCCGCTTTCTATCAGCTTTCTTACCGCTTTGATTATTTGTATTGAAATCACTTTTCTTTTCCGTTACCATCTGATAGCCACTACCAAGCGAACCTTGTGTGTCCAACTGATGCAAGCCGTAGTCTTCAATGATTTTAATCAGTTTGTTGGCATAATTCGGGTCGGTTGCATAGCCAGCCTTCTTCAAACCATGTGCCCAACCTTTATAGTCGGTTGCCTTAAGTGAGAACAAATCGGCATAACGTGGCCTTGATGTAAGAAAGAGGGAATGGTCGTCATAAGACTCAGACACATTCTTATATTTTCTAAAGCATTCCTGTGCCGCATCGTCGTCATGATAGGTCCGTTCACCTGTCCATCCCGTATGGCATTTAATACCAAAGTGATTATTGGACTTTAAAGCCAATTCACTCTTTCCTGCACCTGATTCCAAAAGCCCCTGTGCAAGTGTAATACTGGCAGGGATACCGAACTTAGCCTGCTCTGACACCGCAATGTGTGCATATTTTTGTATATAATCTACATAAGCCTGATTTCTCTGTTGTGCAAACAATGAAAATCCGCTCCCCAAAAGAGCAACAAGCACAATAATTACATTTTTCTGATATCCATTCATAAGCCAATAATACTATTCGATAAAAACGGCTACAAATATAGCGTTTTTTTAATAAACCAACATAGAGATTACTATGCCCATGAACAACAGAGTTTCTTTCTGTTATCAGGCACTTTCCCCTTTCTACAATGTCTTGCATCAGTTACAAATATACTCATTCTGACAAAAGGCAATTACTATTTGAATAATTTTTATCTATTTTGACTCTCAAATTTGCATACTCAATTGATTATTTCTATATTTGCGATTGAGCACTTATAATCTAATCAACAACAAGTGTACCATGAACAAGTTAACAATCAGCACAGAGGTAAACGTATATAATTATGAGGAATTACCTCCCAGATATAAAGAATTAGTTGATGCAGCCAAAGCGCAAACGGCCAATGCCTATGCACCCTATTCCCAATTTAAGGTAGGCGCAGCGGCATTAATGTCAAACGACGAAATCATATGCGGCTCCAATCAGGAAAATGCCGCATTTCCCTCCGGCACTTGCGCAGAACGCACAACATTATTTTATGCCAACGCCCGCTATCCGCAAAGCCCTGTACGAGCTTTGGCAATAGCAGCCTACCAATCGGGAGATTTTTTGGAAGAGCCCATTTCGCCTTGTGGTGCATGTCGTCAGGTAATATTAGAGTCAGAAGAACGCTTCGGCTCACCGATTGACATATTGCTATATGGGAAAAGAAATATTTATCTGATAAAAGGCGCACGCGCTTTATTGCCTTTCTGCTTTGTTGGGGAAACTATGGACAGCTTTAAAACAAAGGAGGATAAAGCTTATGGGAAGGACACAGTTTAAACAAGAATATCCGCTAAAACAAGCATCCATCAGCGCTTTATGGCGCATGATTAGTACTCCATCCGGTTTATGCACATGGTTTTGTGACAGTATGTCCGTTTCCGGACGAACCTATTCGTTTTCATGGAAAGGTCACACACAGGACGCTACGCTCATTGCCCAATCCGAATACGAGTTTATCCGTTTCCGTTGGAAGGAAGACGTGGGCACCAACTCATATTTCGAGTTCAGAATTACGACCTTGGAACTGACCGGCACCGTTGCATTGGTGATTACCGACACTGCCCCAGATGATGAAGTAGAAGATGCACAACTGTTATGGGACAATGAAGTAGTAGAACTCAAACGCCGCCTGGGCTTGAATTGAAAACAAAGGCAACAAGTTAACCAATCTAATCCAATACACCAAATCAAAGACAGAAGGTTACAAGATTTTTTACGACCTTTGCACACAGAACTCTGTTAGCATCTATTGAAAAAAGGTCCTATATATATCGTATTCGTTATGGTATTCTCCATACCATTTCTGCTGTGCGCCAAAGAGAAGCAAACAGGCATAAGTTTGAGCGACTATTGGAAGCGGCATTCTTTTTATATCGTACCAACTGCCACCTATTCACCAGAAACCGATTGGGCATTTGGTATAGCCGGAAGCCATTATTTCAAATTGCCCTCCTCCATACAGACAAGTTCCGTGAGCTACCAAGCAAACTACTCCCTGCTGCTGCAATTCAGCATTAGCGGCAGCTCCCGTTTATATCTGCACGAGAACTGCATGATATACAGCAAGATACTTTTGGAACGCTATCCAGACAAATATTATGGCCGCGGCAACCGACAAGAAGACCTATTGCCAGAAACCATGCAATACACACCCTGGCGCTTTCAACTGGTTTTACAACCTTTATGGCGCTTTGCACCCCATTGGTACGCCGGTCCACATCTTTCCATTTGGGCAGAAAAAAACCAACTTAACGGACAAAATGGTCTACATGACTTTTTCATATGGGGGCCAGGAGCCGTTATAAACTTTGACAACAGAGACAATATATATTATCCCCTTAAAGGATGTTTTTTCAAATCGAGCCTTCTTTACAGTGAACCCTATCTGGGTTCGAGCACACGCCTGTTGTCATGGAAAAACGACCTCCGCGGCTTTATACACCTTGGTGCTGGCGTTGTTCTTGGTGGTCAGCTTGTTACCGACTTGATTTACGGCGAAACAGATGTTCCCGCACAAATGTTACCCTCGATTGGAGGAAGCGATCAGTTGAGGGGCGTGCAACACGGTGTTTGGCGGGACAATGTGGCCATAGTATGCCAGACAGAATTACGCTTCCCCATTTGGAATATACTGGGCGGAACCGCATTTGTCTCTACGGGAGACGTATACAATCTATATAATTGGCAATGGAGTTGCCCTAAAGTAGGTTACGGAGCTGGCATACGCATACGCTTCAATGAAGCAAAAGTCAATCTTCGCTTCGACGTGGCACGCGAAAATTACGGAAATTGGTATAACTTTGCAGACAAAGACACATGGCGTTTCTACTTTACGGCCACAGAAGCTTTTTAACACGACATTTATTGACACATTCATGAAAGGTTTAGTCATTAAGAATACAGGCAGCGGTTATAGAGTCCGTACAGAAGACGGAAATGAATTCGATTGTAAAATCAAGGGCAATTTCCGTATAAAAGACATCAAAAGCACCAATCCAATAGCCGTAGGAGATTGGGTGGAATTCAATGATGCGCTTTTAATAAGCCACATCTATGACAGAAAGAACCACATTGTACGTAAACCAGCCAATCTGTCCAAGCAGTCACACATCATTGCCGCCAACATAGACCAAGTTTTACTGATTGTGACACTCAAGAATCCGGAAACCCCTCTTGCATTTATCGACCGTTTTCTTGCTTCCGCCGAAGCCTATAATGTACCAACCGTCATTCTCATCAATAAAACCGACCTGCTAGAAGATGCCTACGAACAGGAATATCTGAAAGGATTTACCTATTTATATGAGTCGATTGGCTACACATGCATCACAGCCACACTTGCACAAAGCATTCCCGAATGTCTATCGGAAATTTTGAGCAACAAGACCACCTTGCTATCGGGCAATTCCGGCGTAGGAAAATCGACATTAATTAACGCCTTGATTCCAGATGCCCAAGCTAAAGTTTCGGAAGTTTCATCGGCACACCACAAAGGCATGCACACCACTACATTTTCCGAGATGTATGATTTGGACGCCAACAGCCATCTAATTGACACTCCGGGCATCAAGGGATTTGGACTGATAGATATGGAAACAAATGAAGTTGGCCATTATTTCAAGGAAATTTTCCAGAGATCAGCATCATGCAAATATTACAACTGCACTCACAGAAACGAGCCAGGTTGCGCAGTTAAAGCAGCCGTTGAAACCCATGAAATAGCTGAATCACGCTATCAAAGCTATTTAAGCATTATTGAAGACCTGAACGGAGGCAAGTATCGATAAGATGAGGCAATAAAAACTACAGTTTACGCCATAAAAAGATAACATTTCACGAAAAAAACGCCCATTCATGTAAAGGTATTAGAAAAATGTAGTATTTTTGGAGCGAGAAAATCAATTTACTTTCTAATACTATGGGACAACAATTAAATCATTTAGACAAAAAGATTTTGCGCTTAATTGCTCGCAATGCCCGAATCCCCTATTTGGAGGTTGCGCGTGAGTGTAACGTTTCGGGAGCAGCCATTCACCAACGCATCCAAAAACTGCTGGATGCAGGCATCTTAAAAGGTTCAGAATTCATTGTAGACGCATATAAAATAGGCTACCAGACATGCGCCTACATTGGCATTAAACTATCGGACATTAAAAAATTCAATTCGGTTGTAGAAGCTATCAGGGCCGTACCGGAAATTGTAGAATGCCACTCGACGACGGGCAAATATTCCATCTTCGTAAAAATGTATGCCCGCGACAACAAGCATCTGCTTCAGCTTATTTTGGATCATTTGACTACCATTGATGGCGTTGCATCAACAGAAACATTCCAATTGTCATTGGATGAAATTTTCCATAGACAATTGAACGTATTTGATGAAGAATGAGACGGGAATGGGCATATTGAAAAAAGCCTGTGCAACTTCCATATATAACAAAAGAAACTTCCCATCCTTTTTTAAGGAAAAGAAGTTTCTTTCTTATTTTCCTAATACCTATATGTTTTTTCTCGCGTATTTTTCAAAAAAAATAGGTGCACTTGCTTGTGCACCTACCGTGATCCAGCTGGGGCTCGAACCCAGGACCCCATCCTTAAAAGGGATGTGCTCTACCAGCTGAGCTACTGAATCATACTCTATCTGAAAAGCGAGTGCAAAGATAGGCTGTTTTTTTCTATTACGCAAATTTTCAGGGCATATTTTTTTGTTATAAAACAGTTTTTTGATAGTCCATGCGGATTACAAAGAACACACACAACTAATAATCAAGCACTTATACGAGAGAGCTCTCAAAGAAAAATGAAACAAGAAAAAGTAGTCTCTCCCATCATTCAACAAATATTCTATTTATCATAAAAAACCATTTACCCTAATATATCTATAATACCAAAACAGTTAGAAATAAATTACGATAGCAAGCTGAAAAGATTATAAGACAAAGCACTTGGAAACTTTAACATTTTTATAGTTTCCTCGTTTATGCAACGCAAATTATTACTATTCAGACATTTACAAACAAGAAGAACAAACAGCAAGTGGCACAAATCAGCAATTTCATATAGACATGGCACAGCTTTTGCAAAGCTCCCAATCGAACAACTACTCCAAAAAATGGAAACTGAAATTGTGCGTAACAGAATAATTGAAATTGCGAGCGAAATGTTCCTAAAATACGGTGTGAGGAGCGTTTCCATTGACGAGGTGTGCAAGCAACTGTCCATATCCAAAAAGACATTCTACGTTTATTTCAAGCAGAAAGAAGACTTAGTGGATGCGTTCATAACACGATATGAAGAGGAAAAGGAAAACGAATTGATACGTGCATTAGGAAAAGGAAATGCCATTGATGATTTATTGGCATTCATGCGCTTTACGAAGAACTTCATCTCACTCTGCAGAAAAAGTCCTGCCTTGTTTTTTGACTTGGAAAAGTATTATTATGGCGTAATGGAGAAACATTACCGTATGCGTGAAGAAAAAGTAAACAAAGCATTTAATGCCAACCTGAAGAAAGGTATTGAAGAAGGCCTTTACCGAAGTGATTTAAACACGGAGATGCTGTGTCTGTTTTTCAGATTCCACCAACGTTCACTGGTATATGATAAGTTGAAAAAGGACAAGGACTTTTCAAAAGACAAGTTTATCCATTTCTTTATTGAGTTAATAGCACGATATGCAATGACTCCTGAAGGTTGGAAATATTTATTATCACAGACAAAAGATATAGGAAAAGACGAAGATTCCTCTCCTTGTCAATGCGACATCAAAGGTAACTAAAGAAAATAACAAACACTATATTATTTATTCAACAAGATGAAAATCAGAAAATCATTATTTGGGATATGCTTATGCATGCTATCCATAGGAATGGTACATGCCCAACAACAGGCAGACACTGCAACCATGATGCTCTCGCTTGAAGAGGCCAAAGCTGTAGCAATGGAACATAACCGGACATTAAAAAATGCATCACTTGACGTGCAAAAAGCTGAAGCCGCCCGCTGGCAAAGCATTGCATCGATGCTTCCACAAGTATCCGGTTCGCTGAATTACCAAAACATGTGCGGCTATGAAATGGAGTTGGGTAATTTCCCAATTGCGATGCCTCCATCAGGCACCCTTGGCATTACAGCATCGGTCGCTATCAGCGGCGCACAGATTGTCGGCGCACATTTAGGTACTATAGCCATGAATATGACAGATATTACCAAAAAGCAGACTGAGCAGCAAATCGGCAATCAGGTAAAGAGTGTTTATTATTCAATCCTGGCCATGGAACAGACCATTGACCTATTGGAGAAAAACCTCATCAATATAGAAAAGCTGTATGAAACCACCCAACGCTCTGTTGACGTAGGTGTAGCCGAACAAACTGATGCAGACCAGTTGTCAGTGCAAGTGGCCACCATGAAGACTTCAATCAATGCGACAAAGCGTTCATTGGAGATGCTATACAACTCCATGCGTCTGCAACTTGGCCTCAGTGCTGACCAAGCAATCGTATTAACACAAAACATAGATGAACTCATCAACGTTGAAAACGCTCTGACCTTATTGAGCGAAGAGTTTGTTTTGAACAACAATTACAACTATCAATTGCTGAAAGAAAACGTAAAGCTTTCCAAGCAACAAGTGCACTTAAGCGAATGGGCGTATGGTCCTACCCTTACAGCCGGTTATCAATACAGCGCCAAGAAATATTTCAGCGACCAGATGACCATGAACATGACTCCTCCGAATGCTGTAAGCATAGGTCTGAGCATACCTATTTTCTCCAGCGGAAAGAATTTTACAAGTGTCAAAGAAGCCAAGCTGGAATACAAGAAACAACTCAACACACTCAGCGACACGGAAGAAAGCCTTCGTATCCAACACAGCCAGTTGCGCTATAACCTGAGTTCCGCTTATGAGACCTATGATACACAGAAAAAGAATGTAGAAGTGACACAACGTGTATTGGACAACATATCCAACAAATATGAACATGGATATGCCTCTAGTCTGGATGTAACCAACTCAGGCACCAACCTGATTAGCGCACAAAACAGCTATGTACAGGCATTGCTGGACTTCGTTACAGCTCAAATTGCATTGGAAGAATTACTAAACAAATAAGAAAACACAAACTAAACACTATTATGAATAAGACAAGCTATAAAGTGGCGGCTATTGTATGCATAGCATTAGCCTTGAACAGTTGCGGAAAAAGCAAAACGGAAACCGAAAGCACTGCCGAACGTGTAGAAAGAGTAGAGGTAATGACATTGGAAACCAAGGAGATTGCACGTGAACTGGAATATTCAACCGTGTTGATGGGTTATGAAACACAAAACGTGGCCCCTTCATTGACCGGAAAAATTGAGCATATCTACACTGAAGTGGGAACACGCGTAAAGAAAGGAGATATGCTGGTAAGAATGGACCAAAACCAATATACTACCACCAAATTAACCTACACAAACCTGCTGATAGAAATGCAACGTGTTGAAGCGCTCAAAGAAAGCGGTAGCATTTCGCAACAGGTGTATGACCAAACCAAACTGAGCTTTGACCAGACCAAAGAATCATTGGACTTTCTGGAAACCAACACTTATGTAAAAGCTCCATTCTCAGGTGTGATTTCAGCGAAAAACTACGAGGACGGCGAGCTTTACAGTGGACAGCCCATCTTGGTTTTGACCCAAATCAATAAGCTGAAAGCATTGGTAAGCATACCTGAAACCTACTTCCCACTTGTGAAGGAGAACATGGAGGTAATGCTCAGTTCAGACATCTATCCGGAACAGAAATTTCCTGCACGCATAGAAATTGTCTATCCAACCATAGACCCATCCACACATACATTCCAAGTACAGCTACGCATTCCAAACGAAAAAGAGATGTTGCGTCCCGGTATGTATGTGCGCACAGAATTGGCTTTAGGAAAGGCTGAAACAATTGTCGTTCCTTATCAGGCAGTATTGAAGCTTCAAGGTGCCAATGACCGCTATGTGTTTATCAACGACAATGGAGTTGCCAAACGTGTTGCCGTTGAATTAGGACAACGCTTTGATGACCAGGTTGAGATTATTGCAGACGGTATCAGCGCAGGAACAGAATTGATTGTTACCGGTCAAGCCCGTCTGGTTGATGGCGTCAAACTGAATATAGTTGGTCGCGTGAACCCATAATTAAACAAACAATCATCAAGAAGGAAAGATTATGAGCATATATAAAACCGCCATAAACAAGCCCATCACCACATTGCTGGTTTTTGTGGCCGTCATCATCATTGGGCTTTTTTCTTTGACCCGCCTGCCAATTGACCAGTTCCCTGAAATGGAACCGCCCTACGTGTCAGTCATGACCGTCTATGCCGGTGCAAACGGAAGCGAGATAGAAACCAACGTTACCCGTATTCTGGAAAACAGCTTGAACTCTGTAGACGA
>CALUKG010000044.1 GCA_944321155.1 uncultured Bacteroidales bacterium
TCACAGGCTGAAAACTCAAAGATGCGTTTCTTCAGTATCTCCCATCAGATAAACAAAGATAAAAAACAGTATTACGACATATTGGAGAAAACACAGAAGGGAGATTGCGAAATTACTGAATGGATTATCTGGTATCTTGACTGCCTGCTCCGTTCCGTCGAGCAATCCGACGAAACATTGTCAAAGGTTCTTAACAAGGCCATATTCTGGCAAACCCATGCCGAAACAGTCCTGTCCGAACGACAACGTGAAGTCTTGAATTTATATTTGGACGGTTATCCCGGCAAACTGACGGCTAAGAACTGGGCAAAACGTGTAAAGGTATCACCAGATACAGCAGCACGCGATATAAAAGATTTGGTAGAAAAGGGTATTCTGATACCCCAGCAGGGGCGGGTTCGTGACGTATTCTACGGAATCCGGTGCCGTGACTCTATCCTTGTCATCCCCATGCCTGAAGATTTATAATTGTTTATCATACACGCAAAAATACAGCAGCCTGTTTCATCGCTCATCGGTTTTAGTTATTGGCACGACACCAACCTCGCCGCCAAAGAGATTCAATATCTGATTTACCTTATCGAGGCGTAAGGTCTGTTTACCCTGCTCCAATTCACGAACAAGACGCAAGCCTACTCCCGATTTTTCGGAAAGCTCCACCTGCGTAAGATTGTATTGCTTACGCATCGCCTTCACATATTTAGAAAGTGTTGTCTGCTCCATAGACACAATAAATTATACCCTATCGGGTGCAAATATAATTTTTGTTACACCAGTCTATATGCCGAAGAGAATATTTTGTTTAACTTTGCGAGCAAAGTTTGCGATGATTGATTGTGAATGTATCAGTGAAAAGAAACTTTTACCCGATCATTTGCTAAATTTTCGCAAAGTCCTACGCCGACAGTTCTATCTCTAATAAGAAGAACGGGAGGATGGGACAAGACATAGAGAACGGCGTTTACTACGCTTTTGTTTTGACGGTTAGAAATCCTAGGAAAATTTCAAATTGTTTGTCAAAAACAAAGCAACGTGAATGCCCCGTGGGTGTGTTATATACATACCTCATAATGCCACATAGCCATTGGTATATCCCTACGCCATTGGCCAATAAGGGTATTGAGGTTGTGTTATACATATCGGCGTGGGGCTATGCGTTGCTCGTTTCGACAGACAGGGCAACATCCTAGGAGCCTCTAACCGTGAAGCGAGCGACAGTGCAGGGCTTCACGCTTTTTTTTATGTCTGAATTTTCCTTCATGCTATAAAATTCAAGGTTGCCGAAGTCCTGAACCTGAAAAACACGCTGTTACCACGTGAGTACAAAATTTTTCAACAATGGACTGGGCAATACGCTTTTCGACAAACTGAAAGGCATTGCATCGGAAATGGCAACCTTCGACCGCTTTCTGGCCGTCGTAGGCTTCTTCCGCTCATCCGGCTATTTCAAGTTGCGCAAAGAACTGGGCGATATATCAGAAATCAAGATATTGGTAGGCATCAATATCGACGATATATTCCGCAAGCACAACAAGGCACTCCTGATGCTGGCCGATGAAGACAAGGCAAAGGAAATCTACCACAACAGCTTCAAGGAAGACATTGTCAATGCCCAATACACGCCCGAAGTCGAGGAAGGCATTCTGCAAATGTGCGAGGACCTTGCATCCGGACGACTTCAAATGCGCATCCACGCCACCAAAAACCTGCATGCAAAATTCTATCTCTGCCTGCCGCAAAACCACAGCGAGCATAGCGACGGTTGGGTAATTATGGGCTCTTCCAACATTTCCGACGCCGGTTTGGGCATCAAGCAACCGCCCCAATACGAACTCAATGTAGCGTTGAAAGACTTCGACGATGTCAAGTATTGTTCCGATGAATTCTGGAGCTTGTGGAAAGAGGCCATACCCCTCTCGGCAAGCGATATTGACCATTACAGGCAAAAGACCTATCTGGGCTATCAACCCACCCCTTACGAGCTCTACATCAAAGTGCTCATCGACACTTTTGGCGATCAGGTGGAAGACGATTTCTCCATTCAACTGCCCGACGGTGTCAAGGACTTGAAATACCAAAAGGATGCGGTTATTCAAGGCTACCAGATGTTGATGCAGCACAATGGTCTGTTTCTCGCCGATGTTGTCGGTTTGGGAAAAACCATGATTGCCACCATGATAGCCAAGCGCTTTGTGGAAGCCAACGGCAAAAACACCAACATCCTCATCATCTATCCCCCCGCACTGGAAGACAACTGGAAAAACACCTTCAAATTGTTTGGCATCTACAAGAAGGCACAATTCATTACCAACGGAAGCCTGTCGAAAATTCTGGAAGGTCGTAACCAGTACAAGGACAAAGAGGAGTTTGACCTAATCATCGTCGATGAAGCACACGGATTCCGTAGCGACAGCTCCGGCAAATACGACGAATTGCAGAAAATATGCAAGTCTCCGCGTGCCAATTGGGGCTTGCTCAAGAGCTCACAAAAGAAAGTGATGCTTCTTTCCGCCACTCCGTTGAACAACCGCCCTGATGATTTGCAGAACCAGTTGTTGCTGTTTCAAAACAGCCAGAGCTGCACCATTGACGGAGTGCCCAACCTCAAAGCGTTCTTTGCCCCACTCATCCACGACTACAAGAAACTGATGCGCGAACGCGACCAGCGCGATGTAACCGCCGAAGTGGACAAAATCTACGAACAGATACGCAATAAGGTGATTGACAAGGTAACGGTTCGCCGCACCCGAAACAACATCCTCAACGACCCTGATTACAGGGCCGACATACAGTCGCAAGGCATCATCTTCCCCAACATTCTGCCACCCAATGAATTGGAATATGTGATGGATGCCGATACCAGCAACCGCTTTTACGAAACACTAAAACAACTGACCGACGGCAAGTCAGACAACAATCCCGAAGGGCAAGGCCTCCATTACGCCCGCTACCGTGCCGTGGAATTTCTGAAGCCGGAACACCGCCACAAATACAGGAATGCTGTCCATATCGGTCAGACACTGGCTGGCATCTACCGTGTGCACATGGTCAAGCGTCTGGAGAGCAGTTTCTACGCCTTCAAGAAGTCACTCCAAACCCTCCTCCGCATCACCACAGATATGATTAAGATGTTCGATGAAAACAAGGTAATCATTGCGCCCGACCTGAAGGTAAAAGACCTACAGGCCAAAAACATGGAGCTTGACGAAATCATCGAATATGCCCTTGCAAAAGGATATGTTGCCGAAGACATACTTTTTACCGCCGACTCCTTCACGCCCGACTTTCTCCAGATGCTCCACCACGACCGCATCATTCTGGAACAACTCAATGCAGAATGGGAACAGGAAACCAAAGACCCCAAATTTGACAAGTTCCGGGAAAACCTGACCCAAAACTTTTTCAACAAAGACATCAATCCGTCAGGCAAACTGGTGCTATTCTCCGAAAGTGTTGACACGCTCCACTATCTGTACGAGCGGCTGACCCGCGATATAGGGCGTCGTGATGTGCTAATGGTAACAGCCGCCAACAGAAACCGCCTGACGCAAACCATCAAGGAAAATTTCGATGCCAACTTCGGCAGCGCTTCCATGCACTATAACATCATCATCACTTCCGATGTATTGGCGGAGGGTGTAAACCTCCACCGCTCCAATGTGATTGTCAATTATGATTCGCCTTGGAATGCCACCCGGCTGATGCAACGCATTGGGCGTGTCAACCGTATCGGCTCCCTCTCTCCCAACATCTACAACTACATGTTCTATCCCTCGCAGCAAGGCGACAAGGAAATCCAGCTCTATAAGAATGCCCTTGTCAAGTTGCAGGGCTTCCATTCCGCATTTGGCGAAGACGCACAAATCTACTCCAGAGAGGAAATAGTAAAAGAGTTTCAGATGTTCGACAGCAACGTAAAGGACAGCATTGACAAAAAGATTGCCCTGTTGCGTGAAGTGCGCGAACTCTACAACCACGACCGCAAGCTCTATCACAAAATCAAGGCTCTGCCTATGAAAAGCCGCGTCATGCGTCACACGGGCAAACACAGCGGCAAGTCCGTCATATTCGTTTCATCTTCCGTAAAGACAGAGTTCTATCTGGCTAATTCTAAAGGCATAGAAGTGATTGATTTCCTAGAGGCCGTCAAATACCTCAAAGCCCAACCCGAAGAACAGCCCGTCCCCTTCAGCAATGAAGAGCAACACTACAGACATGTCAACAGCGCATTGGCCCGATATACCGCAGAATATGTGGAAGCGGCAGATACCTCCTCCATCAACCGTACCGACCTTGACAAAATTTCACTGGAGGGCAACAAGTTTCTGCGCACCATCAAGCAAATAAGCACCGACAGCGAACTCAAAACGCAATGCGACGTGTTGATAGGATATATCAACGAAGGCATCTATGCCCAGCTTCCCCGCTATCTGAAAACCCTGTCGCGCGAATACAGGAACAACCGCGCCAAAATCAAGCAGGACGAATATCTTTTGCAAAACAAGATATCTGAACTGCTGGATGAATATCAGACCATGAACAGGGAGCAACGCCACGAAGCTCATGACATTTCCAACCCACAAATCATCATTTCCGAATCATTCAAATAGACACCGCTATGGCCACCGCATACACATCCGACAGCATGAAACAGCTCTTCCAATCACCCTTCCACTTAACTGATTGGTACTCGTTCCTGCAACACTTTCTCAACGCCACCGAATTGAAAGCCACTCCAGAAAAAATCATCGGCAGCCACACCGACAACGGCTACTATCTGGGATGCATTGACACCACCGACAGCTATCGCATAGGTCTGTTTCATTATCCTATTGCCCATGGCTCTGTTGTCAATAAGCGTGTAGGCCTCCGCAATCTTGTCAAGTCGTTTATCAACCCCACATGGGGTGAATTCGATGCCGCACTGGTAGTGTTCGATAGCGGCGACCATTGGCGCCTGTCGTTTATTTGCGACATCAAAGACGAAGCCACATCGCCCAAACGATATACATACGTTTTCGGTAGCCATGAACTGCTCTACAAAACTCCTATCGAACGTTTCCGTTTCTTGCAGAATAAGGGCATATCATTTGAAAATCTGAAAACCGCCTTCTCAGTCGAAGCCCTCTCCGACGAGTTTTTCGACAAATATCGTGAACAATATGCCGACTTCATCCAGTATGTTACGGGGAAGCGTTTTGTCAAGGCGGGCAACAAGTGGCAGGAAAAAGTGCTCGGAAGTCCCAACGCCTCACTCATGCGCGCATTCGACCATAACGAGAAAAAGATTCGTGACTATGTAAAGAAGATGATGGGACGCATCACATTCCTCCACTTCCTGCAACGCAAAGGATGGATGTGTGGCGACCTCAACTACATGCAGAACCTGTTTGAACACTCCCCCTACCAGCACAATTTTCTTGATGCCGTGCTCGAACCGCTGTTTTTCGGCATACTGAACACCCCACCCGCCCAACGTGCAGCCTTGTTTGCCGATTATGGTTGGGACTCCTCCTTGCTTCATGAATGGCAAGATATCCCCTATCTCAATGGCGGTCTGTTTGAGCGTGACAAGGAAGACGAACCCGAAAGCCGTTTTTCTGCCGAATATTTCAAGCGTCTGTTCCAGTTTTTCAGTGAATACAACTTCACCATTGACGAAAACGACCCCAATGATGCAGAAATAGGCGTTGACCCCGAAATGCTGGGTAAAATCTTTGAAAACCTGCTGGAAGACAATAAGGACAAAGGCGCATTCTACACCCCCAAAGAGATAGTGCGCTACATGTGCCAGGAGTCGCTCATTGCCTATCTGGAAACCAATACTTCCATTACCAGCGAGAAACTCAGGAATTTTGTCCTCTCCCCCGAAGAAGGAGCCGCCTATATCCCCGACAGCCAGAAAGCCCGTCTGCTTCGCGCACTGGAAGAAGTCAAGATTTGCGACCCTGCCATCGGCTCCGGCGCATTTCCCATGGGCTTGCTGAACGAACTGCTACATTGTCGTGAAGCGTTGAGCGGCGAACACAACAACCGTACAGAAATCAAGAAAAGCATCATACAAAACAATATCTATGGAGTTGACATAGAAAAAGGCGCTGTTGACATTGCCCGCCTGCGCTTTTGGCTTTCCATTGTTGTGGACGAAGAAACACCCGCTCCACTGCCCAATCTTGACTATAAGATTATGCAAGGCAATTCGCTTATCGAGAGCTTTATGGGCGTCGATTTGAGCCAACTTACTTACGAGAAAAACAGCAAAAAAGACAACAACGAACTGTCTTTGTTTGATGACGAGAAAAACCACCTGCAAAAAACCGTTTTACATCTGCTGTCCACCTATTATTCCAGCTCTGACCATGACAGAAAAATGAAACTGCAACGGGAAATTGCCAACACCATCAACCAACAACTGACAGCACAATCCTACGACTCTGCTATTCTACAAGAACTACAAACCATTAATCTTGCCGAAAACGACCAGTTCTTCCTGTGGCATACTTGGTTCAGTGACGTGTTCAGTCGCGAGGAAGGCAAAACGGTTTTGATATTGTTATCGGGAATCCGCCGTATGTCGTTGTCACTGATAGTGAGAAAAGAAATTTATATCATAAATATAAAACCCAGAACTGTTTGGAACTATACGCCTATTTTTTTGAGCATAGCATAAATATTCTACATATTGATGGTGTTCTGTCATTTATTACCGGCTCACTATACACAAAAGGAATCAAGTTTGAAACATTAAGAAATCTTCTTGAGAACAAGAGCCAACTCATTGCTTATCGTAATGAAGGAGATGAAGTATTTAAAAATGTCAATATGCCAACATCAACCATTCTATTATACAAATCCAATATCTCCAAATGGAGCTTTGATGAGCTATTAGGTAGTTCAGACAATATACTAGCAAAAATGAATGCCTCCTCAAAGCCTCTGTCAAGTATTTCTATCATGCAAAGAGGTTTTGAAATTGGGAGAGATAAGGTTTCCAAAGTGCATGGTAAATATCGATTTCTCACTGGTAGTAATGTTGAAAAGTACTACTATAAGAGTGTTTCATACGTTAACCAAGATGTTGTTGATAAGTTTCAAAAAGATGCAATCTTTTATAATGGCGAACGCTTGCTAATAAGAGAAACAGGTTCTTATCTAACTGTAGTTTATTTAAATGAAAATCTATATTGCAACAGAAGCCTTTATTCTGTAATAATAACAGATACTTCCTTTGAAGTACCATACGTTGCTGCCATATTAAATTCAAGAGCAATACAATATTATTACCAACAAAAGTTTAAAGCAGAAACAGATCTTTTTCCCAAAATAAGAATTAAGCAGGCCAAACAACTTCCTATACCTATTGCTTCACCATCAGAACAACAATTAATAGTAGCCTTAATCAACCAAATTATAAGCATGCGAAAGACGAATCCCCAAGAATCAATAGAGGCATTTGAGAGAGAGATAAACAAGATAGTTTACCGACTTTATAAATTATCAGATGACGATATAAAGATGATCGAAGAAAATACTTAAAATACAGATAGACTACTATCAAAAAACAATTATTTGAGACAGAAAAACCACGATTTTTTATAGTGTCAAAATAAAAAAATACGAGACTCTAATTGGAATCCCGCATTTCCATTTACAGAAAATATTTTATAGTGCCTATTTAACATTGAAAACATCTACAATTTGCGCATCATTATCAATAGAAGGAATCAAGGTACAGTCTGGTTTAGCATCATATAGAATCTCACGAATCCTATCTTTTAATTGATGTACATTATCACATACCCTAGTAGAATTATTATATTTCTTGAGTAACTCCTCTTTTCGTTTATGGTCAGCAATACTATTATTAAGCCAAGAAAAATACTCTCCTCTATATTTTCCTGCTAAATTTACAGCAATCTTTATACCGATTTCCTCTAAAGCCGCATGCCCATTAATAAATTGCCAGCAATTAAAACCTTCAATACCTTTAGTCTTAAGTTGAGCTAAAAAAGTTTCATATTCTATACGATTACTTACTAAATATGGCTCAAAACTATTCTCCCTATTTTCAATATATTTCTTTACATTTACATTTAACTTGTCATCTTTATATGTCAATCTATTTAAATCCGATTTAAATTCAGATAATCTATACACACCATCCTTCTTACTTATAGAAAATAAGTGTATCGTAAATAATTTAAAAATCATTTGTGAAGTCTGCAGTATCATTGCCCCAATGTCCTCTGAAATCAGACTACAAAACGAAGTAAGATACACAGCATTTTCAAGAATAGAAGGTACAAGTTTATAATTTTCAATTGAATAAGCACTATTTGTATGTATCACAAATTTATTATCTCTCAATTGATTCGTATATGTATGAAAATCATCTATAATATAATCATAATCAGAATCAATGGCTATCAACTTATTAGGGCCCAAAGAATCAAGCTTTACAAACTGAATTAAAGCATCCTTACCACACAATTCGTTAGCAACACCTCTTAAAACTTTAATCCTAAATATTCTATTATTTTCATGACGGGAAAAAAAATGACGCCAAAATACAGTATCAACTTCATCCTCAACAAAGACCTCCACCTCTTCCTTTACATTAGAGCTATTTACTCTAAATAACTTTCTTGCAGCTAAGAATTTAGAACTCCCCCCAGAAGATATATCACTTGCCATCTTTTGTCACTTTAACTTTTAAGTCATCTATATTTCTCACATATGGTTGCCATCCATCTAATATAACAGACGGAGCATGCGTTGCAATAATCACTTGACAATTAGGGTTTAACAACCTAATCTTATTTATTAAAGATTCCTGCCAATCAACATGAAGGGATATCTCAGGTTCATCAAGAAATAATATATACGGTTTCTGATCCTGCAAAAGTACTTTCCATAATATATATAGCATTTGTTTCTCACCTGACGATAACTGATATATCGATATCATACGATCATCTTCCAAAATCCTAAAACTTAATTTACTATTACTTGTATCGATAACCTTACCTGTGGATATAAAAAGTTCATCAATTATCTTAATAAACAGATTTTTGGGAGCATACAAAGTTGTTAATCCTTCAATATCAGGCACTCTACCAGACTGAAACATATTTTCTATAGTATTCGCAAGGTTACCTATATAATAAGAATATTGTTCTTGAAGTTCATGAAGTTCTTTGTCTAGACTTGACCAAACTCCCTCATCATGCAGTAAATCCCATTTTGATTTATCTTCAACATAAGAAATAGGCTCATCAAATGTACTAATAATATCTACATTAAGCTCTTTTAGAAATTTCGTAGCAGGAATCTTACCCTTAGACTTAGTTCTGACATAGCTAATCGACGCATTAAGCCTTAAGCTATTAAGCCGACTCTTTCTACTATTAACAAAGTCCAATTCTACATCTTCTTGAAGTTCTTTTAATATCTCATCCTCTTGCGCTTTTTTGGTAAGACTTCTATAGCTACCATCAAAAACAACATTTGTTATTGTCGCATCATCTTTATCAAACTTAATTTTTACCATAGAAGCTTTCTCAATCAGGGACTTTGGAAGCCTACCTCCAATAGCAATACAAGCAACTAGGTCCAATAAAGTACTTTTACCCGCTCCATTGATTCCTGTCAAGATATTAACACAAGGGTCAAGTTCCCATTTTATATTATACTTACCCCAAAAATCTTTAATTTCAATTTGGCTAATATTCATATTATCAATATTTAAACATATACATTATCAACATTAATCTAGCAAACAACATAATTACATAAAGAAAACAATCATACAATTCCTTATCTACCTCTTCTCCTTGCATTCTTACATAACCATTTTTTGAGAAACGAACAATCACATTGCCATCACCAACACTTATAATAGCCCTAGTTTCCTAAAAAATATTTGATTGCGCATTTTCGCATCGTCAATAACCTTTTTAAAGCTTTTTATTTCAATATAAGCATTATATTGCGAATTATACCCAAAAAAACCCTGTCCGTCAGGAGTTATTGCCAGACCTGCAAGATGCGCAAATTCTTCAATTTTAGACACTATATCACACACTATATATATATAAACAGGTGTTACATTTTTATTTACAGCCACCTCCTCTAATCCATCTGGCATCTCATATCTTCCTGCAAGAATCTTACCAGCATAACGTAATGCCTGATTAATTGGATTTTCTTCATCTGAATAATTCGTACGTTTAGGTCGTTTAAATTCAACTATAGCAATAGGAGATGTGATAGCATTATCTCCATTTCGGTAAAACAATCCACTTTCATAAAATATAGCAAGATCTGGTTCTTTGTGATCAGAACTTGAAATAACCTTATCTGATGCTATATATTGAGTAAAATTAAATCTTTCATCAAGCAACCATAGATTATGCTCCTCATATTCAACCTCCCTATCATCCTTAATCATTGGAAATATTAAGTTGTGCATTTCGCTCTCTTTATGAGATTTTCCTCCATCAATTCTTTTACGCAAGTCATCAAATAATTCAATTATTCTACGCCTCTGACAAACATAATGAGCTAAATCATTTTTAGCAGTCTCTGTTATATTTTTCAACAATTCATCAACTTCACTATCTAATGTCAACTCAGAATCTTCATCAGAAGAGTACTTTTCCTGTAATGCCTTCAATGCAATTCTTGCATTTTGTTCTTTCTCAAATTTTATTTTTTGAAATCGCATTTCCAACTCAAATTCCGATATTCCTATAGGAATAGATTCCATATCAACATCATTTAACAATGTCTTGTTCCATGGAGCAGATGCATACACATAATGTTCTACCTTTTGTCTTTTTTCATTGTAACGTCTTCCGATATCATCAGAAAAGTATTCTCTCACAATTAACGAGACCTCTTTCATTATGCTCTTCTCGGACAAATCTGAATATATGTCATCTTCTTTCCCAAAACAAAAACCATCTCGTTCCGTTGTCACATTATCGTCTAGATATTGCCCCTGGACATAGGCTTTTATCATATAGTTCTTTTGAACACCATCAGAAGTTATTTCAAACATAGTCTCTTTAAACTCTGGCACATAATTATGCAAGGCAGACTCCGTAACTTCCCTCATATTTGCTGTTAGGCAAATTTTATTCGTAATTGCCGAATAGTATATTTTGTAAATCTTCACCACAAAATCCCATTCATTGAACTTTCCTTGCAAAGAAAACTTTTCACCATTACCTATCTGCTGAATATCTGAATTATTCCCAATATAGTCATTTAATACTATGGAATCAGAACCGTCTTCTTCTTTAATTGTAATCTTAGGAGTAAAGTCTCCCCCTGTAACAAAAAAAACAAGCAAACGTTCTACAAGTTTTCTTGCAATCACTTCAAGTCCTTTATCTAAATCAAAAGATTTTATAGATGTTAGATGCAAAATTGTGCCTGTATGAACATCCTGGCTCGATTCGATATCTTCCACCCGTTCATTTTCTATGATTTCATCTGCATGACCAAAAGTAAAACTACGTTGTTTATATTTTCCACCTTCACAAAAAACACTTTCAATCGACACATGATTAAAGTATTTTAAATACATAAACCTTCCAAAACCTTTTCCTCCTTGTAACATCTTAAAGCCACTCCGATATGTATCAAAAGAATCTTTATTCTCCTCTGTAAATCCAACACCATTATCAATAACATCAATAGAAATAATATCTGGCAAACAATGTGGTATCTCTGACTGAAGTGATTGTTGTCCTGTGCGTTTCACAACAATATCAATTACTCCATCTGTTCTATTCGGGCCTATTGCATCTATTGAATTACACACAGCTTCAATAACAGGTGTCAAGCTTGTAGTTCTGGATTTGATATCCTTAACAATTCTGTCTATATTTATTTTACTCATCTCCGATCAATACTAAAAACCAATTTATCACAAAGATAGACATATATTTTTATTTGATTTAATCTTTTGCAACTTTTATGTATGATATAATATGAATGACAGACAAATCTGTACGTGAAAACAAGTCCTATATTTTTATTTTCTCGTAAACTTATCGATTTTCTGAAGCAGTCTATTTTGTAGAACAGGTTTAATTATTTCATTTTCTATATATAAACCCATTTTCCCATTAGCCATATCTTTTAAAGTAGCAAGAGCAGACCAATCCCACCAATTGCCCTGACCGTTTTCGCCTCTAAGATATGCCCAGCCGAAAGGAAAATCAGGAACTTGTTCTTGCTCATTCCAGAAGGCGTCTATTTCATTTAATTGTTTCTTATTTATTTTCGGTTTTCCATATTCCAATTGGCTTATGCCATAAAAAACTCCATTGGATTTATTGTGTTTATCTGCACCAATATAAATCCCCCATTTATCAGATAATTTAGGATTATAAAACCAAATATAGCTGTCATCATCCAAGAAAAAAATTCCTTCATCATATCCAAACAAAAGATTATTACGTTTAGCTATTTCTTCAAGGCTTGACACGAAATTTTTTCGAATTTGTGTAGTTATATCCACTTGATTTGACAAAATATCCAGTGTTGCTTCAACATTTTCCTTGGAAGTTGTTATTTTTACTATCTCATTCAAACTATCTGTATCCATAACATTTAAAAGCATTTTCAGATTTGTGATGTATTGTCGAATTGTTTCTCTAACCATAGGGAAACAGGCTGATAGCTCTACACAGCGTTCAAGCCAATTCAGAATATCCTTTCGATAAGAGATGCACTTATAGGCAATATCCTTATTTCCTAAAGATTTTTCATGTGGCTGGCTCCCTTCTAAAGTCAGGTAAAACAAATACGCATTTAACTTTCTATCTTTAGCATAATTGTAATATCTCAACAATTGATTTTTTTGATCATCAGCATATATTTTATTTTCAATTATTATAGCATTCCCATGATTATCATTCATAAAAATATCGATTACTCCCCCTCTAGTACAATCTTCAGATTTATAACCGATGTTAAACTCTGACTTAACACAAGCACTACTATATGTAAAATCCACATCATCCAAGAACCTTTCTATAAATGCGCGCAAAAATAAATCCTTCAATCCATGTGAACCATTAGGAGACAATAATTCAGCTATAAAAGGAGTATGCAGCCTTGTTTCATCATGCTGTATTCTTAGAATTTCAAATATATTGAAGTTTTCACCCCGTTTCTCCTTTTCTAAAACTTTTGTATTAGCACGAGAGACGACTAATTTGGTTTTGTTTAATAATGATACGAGTGTATCCATAATTGAACACATTTAGAATGTACATAATTTACATATCAAAAGCATTTCCCCCTACTCCCATACAACTTATTTATCCACATAGCAAATAGCCTGTCCGTTACAGAGAACACCTTGTTGATTTCCGTGATAAGGTCTTTTTCAAGCAGCTTTTTGGCAGCCGACTGTACCGAACTGGCAGAAGTGAGGCTATGGCGCTTGATAAATTCCGACGAGGTAATACGTTCCGCTTCACCATCCTTGGCAATGGCATAAAGCAATTCCTTTTGCTTTTCGGGAATGTTTGAAAGTATTTCACGGAAAATAGTATCGTTCGATGCTATCATATTATCTATGGCTGTCTGTATGGTCTCCAGCGTGCATTCATCTCCTTCGGGAGTATCAGCAAAAGATTCATTGAAAGTCTTTTGAATGTAATAAGTGTGTCCTTGAAAGAGTGCGTAAACCTTTTCCACATCCGATTCAGCTATCGTGCGGTTGCGTTGCTTGAAATGACAGACAACGAAAGGGACATAGATTTCTGCGGGTATGGCTTTCAGTTCCAGCATATCGGCACTATGGTAGAACGGGCGGGCAGACGACACAAACATCTCCTGCATCATGTGGCGTTCACTACCGGCAAAAATAAAATGACAATTATCCAAACGCTGTATATGGGTTCGCAACAATGCCTCAATGTTATTTTCGGGATATTTGGCAATCTGCTGAAATTCGTCGATAGCAACAATGCAAGGCTTGTCGGCATGCGCCAAGTATTGGAAAATCTCATCAAGCGTATATTCGGGGCGCTCAATATCTCCCAATTCAACATTAAAGGTCGGAAGTTGGGTAATGGGGTCAAATCCAAATTTCCCGCTAATGGATTTTATGGTCTGAATAAAGAGTGTCGCCATTTTACGGCTACGGGGCAGAAGTGTTTCGTATATTTCCCGCCCGAGCAAATATGTAAACTCCCGGAGGCTTGACGTATGCAGGATATCTATAAAGAAAGTGTAGTATGCTTTGCTGATTTCGGGTTTGTCATAGCAAAACTGAATCAGACCGGTTTTACCCATACGACGAGGGGAAATAATGATCATATTATTTCCGTTGGTAATCGACTTGATAAGCCGTGCAGATTCACTTACACGGTCACAAAAATATTCCGGTGCAATCTTTCCAGTTACTACGAATGGATTTATTGTTTTTGCCATGCGAACATCAGTTTATGCAAAGATGATTATTTTATTTGAATTATGCAAATCGAATAATTTCAAACAAAACTCTTCATTCAAATCACTTGCCTGATATTCCCGTTTGGCAACCCCGCTATTGTTGAAAGCATCTGTTTGCCCCTTTCCTTCTTATCAGCATCTTCCACCCTTTTCGCTACACGTTGCAAACAAAAAAAAGAATTTGCATATCCACCTTGAATTTTCATATCAAACTCATGTTCTTTTAAAGTCTTATTCCTATATTTGCAAATATTTAAACGCAAAGACATTCTATGAGTATCAACAAGCACCACAATTGCATACAAAAAAATCATGTAAAAAACAATAACAGAGGGAGTCACAAACACGCCCATACTCAGGAATAAAGTTTGCAAGAACGTTTTGGTGATAAAAGTAAGGATATTAACAAACGATAGAAGCAGATTTGGTATATAAAAAGTAATTGAAGCAATGAATAAATATAACAAACAATTAAACAATTGCATACAGACCATTGAGCGTATTAGTAACATGATTAATTTGCAACACATTTCAAGTGAAGAAATTAGTTATAATGAGCTTTATAATGATCTATATCAATTGATATCGCTTATACCACAAGAATATCATATTTTTCGAGATCGACTAAGAGACAATATTTTGCCAAATTTAAAAATACCAGACCAAGTAACAAAAGCCAGAAATGGACAACTATTTGTTACCCCAAGAAATGGTATCAATCCTTATTCATTTGGTGAGGTTATTGCAACTATTGCATATCTAAAAGGTAATGGTAACAACAACTCCCCATCAATTTGGGACAATATCCACCCACAAATTAGCATGGTTGCTAAAAGTCGTTATGATAATGGGCATTATGCTGATGCAGTAGAAGCGGCATTCAAAGAAGTAAACACCCGAGTTAAAAACATATATAAAATTAGAACGTCAATTGAAAAGGATGGTGCCAAATTAATGCAAGCTGCATTTTCAGTTCATAATCCAGTTATTAAGATCGGAGATCTTTCAACAGAAACTGGTATTAACATTCAACAAGGATATATGGAAATGTTTGCAGGAGCAATGATAGGGATTAGAAATCCTAAAGCACATTGCAACCAAACAATCTCAAAAGCAGACGCAACTAGAAAATTACATTTTGCCAGCATGCTAATGTACAAACTAAATGATGAAATTATTTAACCACCTTAATTGAATATCTTCAAAGAAAAAACCACGATTACATCTTTCAATATGACAGAAAACAACCGCATAGAATTTAAAAGAGAACTGACTAACGAACTTGATATAGAAAAAGAGATTGTGGCATTCCTTAATTACAAGGAAGGGGGATATATCTACATTGGCATTGACAATGACGGAAGGACCATAGGAGTAAACGACGTGGATGACTGTATGCTGAAATTGAAAGAACGTATCAAACACAATATATCTCCTTCTGCAATGGGTCTGTTTGATATTGCAGAGGAACAAAAAGACGGACATAGCATTATCAAGGTTACAGTAGCAAGCGGAATTGAGAAACCATATTTCAAAACAAGATATGGAATGACGCCACGAGGTGCATATATGCGGATTGGGACATCGGCTGAACCTATGCCGCAAGAACAGATTGACCGTCTGTTTGCTATGCGGACACGTAATTCCATTGGTCGAATAGTGTCAAACCGACAGGATTTGAGTTTTGAACAGTTGCGTATCTATTACGATGAACGAGGAAAAAGGCTCAACGACAATTTCAAACGAACATTGGAATTGCTTACTGAAGATGGGAAATACAATTATGTAGCCTATCTTCTGGCTGACGAGAACGGAAATTCTATCAAAGTGGCAAAGTATTCAAGTCTAGACCGCTGTGATTTGGTGGAGAACAACGAATACGGATATTGTTCTCTCATAAAAGCGACCAAGAGTGTGTTGGCCAAACTGGATATAGAAAACAAAGTTGCCGCCACCATTACATCTATGGAGCGCATTGAAACCCCTTTGTGGAACAAGGTTGCTTTGCGCGAAGCGGTTATCAATGCGATTGTACATAACGATTACTCCTTTGAAGTGCCACCCAAATTTGAAATATTTCCCGACAGACTGGAGATAACTTCAGCAGGACGTTTGCCGGAATCCCTCTCCAAAGAGGAATTTTTCAATGGTATATCAATTCCACGCAACAAGGAGCTGATGAGAATTTATCGCGATTTGGAACTGGTAGAATCGTTAGGCTCTGGCATCCCTCGTATTCTGAAAGCCTATGGCGAAGAATGCTTCAAATTTACCGACAATTTTATCCGCATTACTTTTCCTATTACTGCTCATGATACTAACAGTGACCATGCAAGTGACCATGCAAGTGACCATGCAAGTGACCATGCAAGTGACCATGCAAGCACACAAGTAAGAAAGCTCATTTCTATTCTTGCCGGAGAGAAAGGGCGTTCAGAACTACAAGAATTGTTGTCGATTAAAAATAGAGATTATTTTAGAACTGATTATTTACTCCCTGCAATTAATAACGGCTATATAGAGCCAACTGTGCCTGATAAGCCCAATAGTCAAAACCAGAAATATCGCCTTACTGCAAAAGGTTTAGCATTGAAGGAGAGTTTGAAGAATAGCAAACAGTGATTAAACGAGGAAAACACTATCTTTGCAGCCCAAACGAACATCCGACA
>CALUKG010000045.1 GCA_944321155.1 uncultured Bacteroidales bacterium
AGAATACAATAAAGAAAACGATGATTTCCTCTGTCATATCATTTCTTTTCTACATTGCAAAGATAAGAAAGCTGTGGATATATATAAACCCAAATCGGTCATTAGAGGCTGATTATTTGTGGTCTTGATTGTAATGCGCTGATAAACAATGATTTAAAATCTCATTTTTCTAATGACCGCCATTAGAAAATCAAGATTACAATATATTCATTTTCAATGCCTTACAATCAAGACCACGAAAATTGGATATTCTAACGACCGATTTGGGATAAAACATGGATGAATGGAATATGTTCAATAGAATACCGATGTAATGTTTATGGGAGTATATTTGTTTTTGGGTTTGATGGGAGGTTTGTGCCTGGGACTTATTGTGGCTTTCGTATGGCATCTTAGTTCGCAGAAAGCTCATCGTCGTACGTATGAACAGCTTACTGCTGATTCGCAACAGACAAAGGTTAAATTTTCCGCTTTGCAAACGGAGTACCAATTGGCTTCCAATCGCCTTCATGAGGTGTTGCAGCTTACAGAGCAACAGCAGGCAAGCATTGAAAAGTTGAGAGAGCAAAAACAGGAACTGGAGCTACAGCTCGGTTTGAAACTCTCAGAGAACAAAACCCTTTCAGAGAAATTGGAAGTCCAGAAACAGGAACTTGAATCCATGCAAAAGCGGCTTACTACCGAATTTGAAAACATAGCGACCCGTATATTGAAACAGCGTACAGATGAATTTGCCCAGCACAATCAGAAAAACTTGGGCGAAATACTTTCTCCTTTAAAAGAGAAAATAGCTTCTTTTGAGAAAAAGGTGGAAGAAACCTATGAGAAAGAACTGCGTGATAAATTGTCGCTGACGGAGGAGGTCAAAAAGCTGACAGAAATCAATCTGCAAATGAGTCGTGAAGCCAACAATTTGGCTACAGCCTTGAAGGGCGACCCCAAGAAGCAGGGCAATTGGGGCGAAGTGATTTTGGAGCGGGTGTTGGAACGTTCCGGTTTGAAACAAGGCAGTGAATATCAGCGGGAAGAGGTTTTGGAGGGTATGGCCGGGCAAAACATCCGTCCGGATGTAATTGTGCATTTACCCGACAACAAGCATATCATTATTGATTCCAAAGTGTCATTGGTGGCTTATGAACGTTATATATCATCTTCTGATGAGGCACAAAGGAAGCAGGAACTCAAGGCACATATACATTCCATACGAAGCCATATTCAAGGTTTGAGTGAAAAGAACTATCAGCATGCCCGCAACATCAATACGCCTGATTTCGTTTTGCTGTTCATGCCGATTGAGGCGGCCTTTGCCTTGGCTGTGCAGAACGATGCGGAACTCTTTTCGTATGCATGGGAGAAAAACATTGTCATAGTCAGTCCTACAACCCTGTTGGCAACATTACGTACGATAGCTTCTATCTGGAAGCAGGAAAACCAGACGAAGAATGCGCAGGAAATAGCCCGTCTGTCAGGACAGTTGTATGACAAGCTTGTCGGATTTACGGCCGACATGGAGAAAATCAAGAAAAACCTTGATGCAGCCGACAATGCTTACAATGATGCTTATCGGAAGTTGATATCCGGCAATGGAAATGTGATGCGAACAGCCGACAAGATTAAGGCTTTGGGAGCCAAGACGACACGACAATTGCCCGACAACTTTCAAGACAATTAAAGGAAAACAGCTATCTTTGCAGTCCGTTTTTTAACCTCAAGGCAATCAGATTTACAAACGTGATATTTCCGGAGAATTTTGAACAGAAAATAGATTTCCATGCGTTAAGGGCGCAGATGGAGGCTTTATGTACTTTCCCATTAGGCAGGGAAGAAGTACAGCGGATTGTGTTTACATCCAATAAGAGGCAGATAGAACTTATGCTTGACGAAACGCATGAACTTATGCGTATTCTTCAAGATGCTTCGTTGGATTTACCGATAGGCGGCTTTTATGATTTGAGGGAGGATTTGGCCCGGATAAGGGTGGAAGGTCTGTTTTTAGATGAGAATGAACTGTTTCAGTTGAGAAAGACCTTGGACGCAACTCATCAGCTTCGTTTGTTTATACAGGCACTTCCTGAACATGAATATCCTGTGCTGAGTGGAATGGTTGCCCAATTGCCGCCTTTGTCGCTTATATTGCGCGATATCGATCGGATTCTCGATAAGTTTGGTCGGATTAAGGACAATGCATCCCCTGAACTGGCTGCTATACGCAAGGAACTTTCGCAGGCGCAGTCCAGTGTGTCACGTTTGCTGAACACCATTCTCAGACAAGCGCAGACAGATGGCTATGTAGAAAAGGATGTTACCCCCACTATGCGTGAAGGCCGTCTTGTCATTCCTGTATCACCCATGTATAAAAGGAAACTCGGTGGTATTGTTCATGATGAGTCGGCTACCGGCAAGACTGTTTTTGTGGAGCCGGCACAGGTAGTTGAGGCCAATAACCGCATTCGTGAGCTGGAGGGAGAGCAAAGAAGGGAAATCATACGCATCCTTACCCTGTTTGCCAACCAACTCCGTCCGCATATTCCTGATTTGCTGAATACACAGTTATTTCTCGGTCATATAGACTTTTTGCGAGCGAAGGCTTTGTTTGCCCAACAAATAGGAGCGATTCGGCCAGTTGTTACAGACGAGCCTCTTGTCGATTGGCAGCGTGCACGCCATCCTCTGCTTCTGCTTACACTTCAAAAACAGGGAAAAGCTATTGTCCCCCTTGATATTCTGCTGAATGAAAAACAGCGTATCTTGCTTATATCCGGTCCGAATGCAGGTGGAAAATCCGTGTGCTTGAAAACGGTGGCCTTGTTGCAATATATGTTGCAGTGTGGTCTGCCCGTACCAGTGTCGGAAACTTCTCAAATGGGCATTTTCCAGGATATTTTCATTGATATAGGTGATGAGCAGTCTATAGAAGATGACTTGTCCACTTATAGCTCTCATTTGCGTAATATGAAGCATTTTGTGCGTTATGCAAAAGAGAGAACCCTATTGCTGATTGATGAGTTTGGGGGCGGTACGGAGCCTCAGATAGGCGGTGCCATTGCAGAAGCCACTCTTGACCGCTTGAACAAGAACGGAGCTTATGGTGTGATAACCACCCACTATACTAACCTTAAGCACTTTGCTGAAGATGCCGAAGGCATTGTAAATGGTGCGATGTTGTACGACCGTCATAATATGCAGCCACTTTTTCTGTTGCAAATAGGTAGGCCCGGTAGCTCCTTTGCTGTGGAAATTGCCCGTAAGATTGGTTTGCCGGAAGACATCATACAGGCGGCGGTAGATAAGGTGGGAGCTGAGCACGTTGATTATGACAAGCATTTGCAGGACATAGCACGCGATAAAAGGTATTGGGAGACCAAGCGTCAGAAAATCCGTCAGCAGGAGAAAAAACTGGAGGAGACCATTGCGCACTATCAGAATGAGATAGACAATATCAACCGTACGAAAAAGGAGATTGTCAGCAAAGCCAAGCAGGATGCAGCTGATTTGTTGAAGCAGTCCAATTCGTTGATAGAGAATACCATTCGTAAAATAAAAGAAGCGCAAGCCGATAAGGAAACTACACGTAAGGTACGTCAGGAGCTGGAGGAATACAAGCAACAGATATCCGATAGTCCAAAGCTGAAGGCAGCCAAGTCCAAGCCGGTCAAGAATAAGCCGCAGATAAAAAACACAGAACGCGAGCTTGCCGTTGGTGATACTATTTGCCTTAAAGGGCAATCCATGAATGGAACTATTTTGGAAATACAAGGAAAGAATGCTTTGGTGGCTATTGGTGCTTTGAAATCAAATGTGCCGTTGGAGCGTTTGGAATATGTCAGCCGCACACAGCTCAAGAAGCAAACTTCTGCCACAGGTGCACGCACTTCAGATGAGGTAAGGCAGCGGAAATTGAGTTTCAAGCATGACATTGACTTGCGGGGGATGCGGGCAGATGAAGCCTTGCAGGCAGTAATGTATTTTATTGATGATGCCATTATGGTAGGAGCAGGTACTGTGCGCATTCTCCATGGTACAGGAACAGGTGCCTTGCGTCAGGTTATCCGACAATATCTGTCAACCGTTGCTGGTGTCGCTTCCTATCATGACGAGCATGTCCAGTTTGGCGGGGCTGGTATTACGGTCGTAGAACTGGAATAAGCTTGTACCCCAATGAGCCATTTTGATACAAGTCCTTTAAGGCGTGTCAGAATATATAAGGTCAAGGCGCAGGAAGTTTACTGGCGTAAATGACCGAGCCTGCATCCTGATAGCAATGCGGCAGATGGCATATTATTACACACCGCTCCCTATGAATTTTGCTTACGTTCGTAACGGGTCTTTTTCCGTTTGGCAATGTACATGCGCAATCGTCTGATGAAATTGAAATCGCCGTTAGGACTTTGAGCCATTGTATTGAAAATGATACCGTTCTCTTCAAGTGTGCCGTCTTGTCGCGGATAGATGACAATAAAACAATTGTTGATGAAGAACTCCTCCAATAACTTCGGCATTTGTGCAAACAAAGGATGATAGGATGCTGTAGCCTTGCGGGCTTGAATAACGACCAGCATGTCATTTGATTTGATAGCCTTGGCAATTACTAGAAAATCTTCCCAATCGTTCAATTCATTGAATTGTGCGCCCACCAGTCCGCGTTGCTTGCGGTTGCACAGCATACGGAGTATCCGTGTTGTTTCTTCATTGGCGTAGAAACATACCTTGGCACCCATTTGCATGGATAATTGGCGCAATCTGTCATACCAACCGAGGAAGCCGCTTTCCCGTTCGGCATGGGCCGGCACAGCCACCAATATGCGTTTGATGGTGTTGATAGGTTGGGTCTTGTGATAGATATAGATACTCTGGGTAACGGATTTCAAAAGCGTATTGAATATGGCACCAAACACGGAATCATTGTTTCTCATGCGTTCGTGCAAACCGATGACAATGTCGGTAATGTTTTTCGATTCGGCTGTTTCCCTTATTCCGTTGGCAGGGTTCAAGTCTATGCAGGTGAGCATTTCGACGTGATTGTCGGTTGCCGCTCCAATCTTTACCGCCCGTTCCAGAATGTTCTTGGCATGTTCTGACTGTTCCTCGTTTTGCATAACGGAAAGGGCATATATGTTGCTTCCTTTCTGCTCTTTCATCAATACAGCCAGTTCCATGAGGGAGTCGCACGTATTGGGGTTGGACAAAGGAATAAGGATGCGTTCCGGTGTGGTTTGGTCTATATCCACTTCCTTCGTTGCAGAAAGTTGTTGTGCAGCCTTTTCGGTTACAATGGAACTTATCAGGCAAGTAACAAGAATCATGACGATAGTACCGTTCAGTACATTCTCGTTCAGCAAGTGACTGCCGTCCGGCAAAATGATGTTATAGCCAATCATAACAGCAGCAAGTGTGGCAGCTGCCTGTGCGTTGCTGAGGCCGAAAATCATGTCCCGTTCCACTTTGTTCATGCCAAATGTCTTTTGTCCAGCCCATGCAGCCAGCCATTTACTCAGTGTGGCTATGGCTGTCATGACAAAGGCAACCAGCAAGGCTTCGTATCCGTTGGCGAAAACGCGCACATCGACCAGCATGCCGACGCTAATCAAGAAGAAAGGGATAAACAATGCATTTCCCACAAAATTGATTCTGCTCATAAGAGGAGAAAGGTTGGGAATGAGCTTATTGAGTGACAAACCGACAAGGAATGCTCCCAAAATGCCTTCCATTCCTACCAGTTCAGCCAGGAAAGAGGCTAGTGCCACTGTGGCCAGTACAAATGAATATTGCAGTACACTGTCGCTGAAGCGTTTGAAGAACCAGCTGGCTATTCGTGGGATTACCAGTAAAACGAACAGGCAGAACAAGGTGGTCATCAGTATGAAGCGAATCCAGAAAAAGGTGTTCACTGTTCCTTTGTACATGCCTGCAATAGCAGCCAAAATGATGAGTGAAAGCGTTACTGTGACAATGGTACCGCCTATGGTAATGTTAACGGCCTGACTTTTAGCTACTCCATAGCGGCTGACAATAGGATAGGTCATAAGTGTATGGGAAGCATACATGCTGGCCAGCAAAGTGGATGTGATGAAGCTGAAGTTCAGTATATACATTCCCGAGAGTATACCTAAACCCATGGGGATCAGGAAGGTGTACATACCGAATATGATGCTCTTATAGCGGTTTTTCTTGAAGTCGTTGATGTCTATCTCTATGCCTGACAGGAACATAATATATAGTAATCCCACCCGTCCGAACAGGTTAAAACTTTCGTCATGTGCCAAAAGATTCAATCCGTAAGGACCTAAAATCACGCCAGCCAAAATCAGTCCGATAATGGATGGAATATGGAGTTTTTTGAAAATGAGTGGTGACAATAGAATGATAGCCATCACTACTCCAAAAATAAGTGTTGGATTCTTTAGGGGAAGGGCAATACCAAAGATTTCAGACATAATCGTAAAGGCTTGTGATTTATGTGCAAAGTTACATTTTTTTGCTCATACATCCAAATGGATGAATATGGAAAAGGGAGTAGTTACAGTGATTTATTTTTGATGGAAATATGTGTGTGGAGCATACAAAAAAACAAGGAGAGAACTCTTTTGATCCGTTCCCTCCTTGTTCACTTTATAATATCACGAAATCTATTTTACCAATACTTTAGTTGCTTCTCCATTGATTTTTACAATGTATATACCTGGTTGACCGATGTTATATTGCTGTTGGCCTTTGTTATCGCCTTCTGCTATTACATGTCCCATTATATCGTATATACTGATGTGTGCAGAATTTTCTGTGTTGATAATGATAGCGCCTTCCTGGATAAGGATATTCTTGTTTGCGGAAACCTCTTCTATGGAAGTAGTTGGCCCGGAAGCATTCTTTTTGCGTATCACGAAACGTTCCGTATTGATACCGTCATTGGCTACCATAAATGTATAGGAGTTCAGGCTGACCATGTCTGTTGCAATCTGCATTTCTGTATCATACAATTCAAAATCCAGTCCTGCCATGTTTTCCCACGTGATGGTATAGGATGTGCCGCCGTTGGTATTCATAAGTCGGAAACCAAGGTTGATTTCTTCAATCTCTTCCGGTACGGAATTAATGGCGTATTGTCCGTTTTGACCTGCACAGAAACTGTAGAACCAAGTGGCATCTGGCATCATTCCACCAGAGAACGGAGCATCATATAGTGCATCATAGGCCGTAGTGGCGTTTTCGTCATAGTTGATGCGTGTGCCATATTCATACCCGTCAGCCAATAAGTTTAATTGGATGCGGGGTTGTGTTACCCTTGCAATTTTGCTCGGCATAGCTGCTTGCGAAGTGCCAAATGCAGCTGTTTCTGTTCCTTCGACAGTTTTAATGAAAAATGCCTCGAATGGGTTAGGCGTAAAGGTGTTGCCTGTTTGTAATGTTATATAGCTATCAGATTCAGGCACGTATCTATATACGAACATTCCTTTCGTTATATTCAACGGTTGGGGATTGGCGAAAGGTACTGTCACCAAGTTCCATCCGTAGTTTTCTTCATAAATACTTGTACCTTTGTAATATGTTAGAGGCAATGTTCCAGTTGTTTGTGTGAATTTTGCACCTGTATTGGTAGCCTTGAATGTCACCGGTGTGCTTGACATAATAGCATACCCTTTTCCTGCTTTAAGCGTATTGCCTGTGGCTAATCTCCATCCAGCACCTCCGTTGCTTCTGGTTACACCGTCGTATTCTGCGATTTCTTCGGGAGAGCCTGAAACTGTCACATCAAACGGGAAACCTACACAATAATAACGGCTTGGGTTGGGAAAATCCATTTCTATTGTGGTGTTGTTGATGGTGAGCCCTGTTCCGTTAATTGGCAATTTTCTGCTCTCATTGGCGGTACGACCCATTGAAAGGTTTTCAACGGTTTCATTAGTTAATTTCACGTTTGTTGTTGCATTGGCTGTTCCTGCATTCCATGCTCCTTTGAAGTCCAAAGTCTTAATGGTTCCATTGGCAATAGTGGCCATCCCTCCATTATAAATGTGCAATAATGGAATTTCATGATTTCCTTCAGTCATCTGTAACCATCCTTTGCGTGTTCCATTGAGGCTTTGCAGTATGACAACAGGGGAGTTGCCGGTGATCAGAATATCTCCTGAGACTTTTAATGTGTCCAGAATATAAAGGGGAGCATTGATAAAGCAGTTTTGGCCTACTGTTGTATGCATTTGTATGGCTGTAGTTTCATTGGTCGTAAGGTTTCCTGTGATGGTGAGAGTCTTTTCGTAATTGGAAACCCCGTTGTCGATAGCATCTCCATTCACTGTCACATCACCCTTGAAAGTAACTTGGTTAGCCGATTTGGCAATGTTCAGATCAGAACAAGTTAAATTGGAATTGAAGGTGGTTTCTGCGTTGACGTTGAGAGTACCATCAGTAGTTACAATATCGTTGAATATATAATAATTTTCATCGGGCAGATAATCTTCTGTGGCTTTATCCAGTGTCAGAGTATTACTACTTGTGATCCCTTTTTTAAAAATTATCGGTCCATAACTTGTAAGTGCCGGATTTTCCGATCCTGCTGCAACAAAATTAACAGGAACATTAAATATTTGTTGTACGTCAGTCTCGTTGCTTATATTTGTTATGCTTATAGCGTTGTCGCCGTTGATGGTTCTTGTTTGTTCTGTGCCATCATTGTATTTGAATGTGATACTTTTATATTTTATATCGGTTCGGCCATTCTTGGCTAAAGATTGCATCTCCAATTGCTTGTTGTTGTTGAAATATATGTCAATAAGGCCATTTGCGGTTGATGGATGGTCATTTATTAGGTCTTTAAAATTATTATAGTTTTCACTGCCAGTTGGATTTACTGTGTAGGTGATATTCCAAATCGGATCTGCCCAATCACCTGAACCGGCCTCTTTATTTAAAGTTACTTCAACTGTTTGTGCCATCATATGAGTGATGGTCAGTGCTATGATGATGAATGTTATAAAAAGCTTTTTCATACTGGATAAATTAAGATTAGTCATTTCGTTTCTTTCTTCCTATAAATGCGTAGATGGCTGCGCATATCAGCATGAATGGAATACCCGAAGGTATGGGCATCAAATCAGGATTGAAGCCAGGTTCGCTTGGAAGACGTTGCATCTCCTCATTGGAAAAGTCCTGTATAGTTTCTTCTTGCTGTAGTGTTTCTATATCCGTTTCGGTTTGTTTCTTTTTTATGAAAGCTAAACTTGGTAATGAGCTATTGCTGTTTATTGTGCTGTTTGCGCCTTTACTTGTCCCTCTTTGATATGAAGAACTGGCCATTGCATTGCCGCCGCCATAGCTTTTGATGCTTTTGCCGCTTTGCAGACTGAGCCCCGTTGCGTTATAGTTACCATTATCCTTTCTGTTTGCTGTTGGAGGAATAGTCGGTGTATAATTTCCACGTTCAACCACAATGGTGGCTTGCCCTTCTTCTGTGGCGATTGAGTAGAATTGTTTAGCTTGCGCCTCAGGTGGGGTTGCAGTGACAATCCTTTGCTCAATAGGCCTGTAAGTGGGATATTGTATTTGTCCCTTGCTTTGTACTACAAAAAAAAGCAAGATGTAAGTTAATAGTGTAAGTCTATAGTTTAGTGTCATACTAATCAGTTTCTAATTTAATTGTTGCCTTTTCAGCAGATTGCATTATTTGATTCTGCAAAGGTAGTGTTTTTTTATGTAAGTAAAATGCAGTGAGGGTGATTCTTGTGCAATATGGATTGTTTTTGATTATTGTTTTGTTAATTTAACAATTTATATGTGGCGTGAGGTTTCTTGGTCATTGCTTATCAGGGAGTTTTGTGATGATGAATGTGAAGAATTTTTGAAATGTAGAATGATATTTGTTGTTTTGCTAAGTATTCCATATATTTGCGCTCCTTATGAATAAAATGAAACAACTAACATAAAACAAAGTTATCATGAAAAAGAAAAGTTTATTTATGGCATTGGCAGCCATGTTCGTGCTGGCATTTGCTTCATGTAACAACGAGCCTGAAATTACAGGTCCGGGTATTGACGATGGTGATGACAAGCCACAGCCTACAGAAGGAATATTCTCTTGGGAATTTTCTACCTCATTCGGTGAATTTACTACACAGGATGTTTTGGGTGATGAGTCTTGGATGATTGATTTCAAGACAGCCAAAATGACGGGTTATGTTGATGATACAAATAAAGCCAATGAGGATTGGTTGATTTCTCCAGCCATTACATTGGAAAATGTTACCGCTGCCAAATTGAAAATGGTATATATAGCACGTTATTTTGATAATTTGGCTAGTGACATTACAGTCCAGGTTTCTGAAAACTATACAGAAGGAGCTCCTTCTACAGCGCAGTGGACAGAAGTAAAACCTGCCAGCGCATTGGTTGAAGGCTCTGACTGGAGTACCTTTGCAACCACAGAATATAGCTTGACTCCTTATGTGGGCAAAACAATCCGTTTTGCTATTAAATATGTATCGACTGATACAAAAGCAGGTACTATTGAAGTGAAGAGTGTTGCTGTGGAAGAAGGGGAAGCTAGCGGAAGCGGTGATGTTGAAGAACCGGAAATTCCTACTGAGGTAACAGGTAAGGGAACAAAAGCAGAACCTTATACAGCAAATGATGTGATTGTATTGAACAGCACTGTAATCGGACCATTCTTTGTTAAAGGTTATATTGTTGGGCAGATAAATGGTAAGAGTATGAATGAAAGTTCAGTGGAAACTGCAGCTCCGTTTACTCCATCTGAAGGGAAAACATACAATACAAATATCTTGATTGCTTCCAATCCAGATGAAACGAACATGGACTTAATGGTGCCAGTTCAATTGCCTTCTGGTGATTTGCGTACTGCATTAAACTTGCCGGAAAACGAAGGTATGCTTAAGAAAGAAGTTTTGTTGTATGGTAATTTGGAAAAATACTTTGGTGCTCCTGGTGTAAAATCACCAACTTATGCTGTTGTTGATGGTGTTGAATATGGTTTGAATCCTGATGAGCCTATAGTTGAGCCAGAAGCAACTCCAGCTACAATAGCAGAATTTATTGCTGCGCCTGAATCGGAAGAAGTATATTATGAATTGACAGGTACAATAAGTGCCGGTGAAGGTAGTATTAATACTATGTATGGTAACTTTGATTTGGTTGATGAAACGGGTTCTGTTTATGTATATGGTCTGACTGCTACTTATATTCCTGCAGGCGGACAAAACGACAAGTCTTATGCCTCTCTTGGTTTGAATGAGGGTGACAATATTACTATTCGCGGCTACCGCGGATCATACAATGGCAAGGTTGAGGTTATGGGAGCTTACTTTGTAAAAAAGAATTAATAATAAAACAATAGCTGAGGAAAGCGTCGTCTTGAGGGCGGCGCTTTTTTTATAAACAATTTTGTACCTTTGCCTCAAACTTTAAAAGCAACTTATTATGTATAGTGATCCGAAAGAGTGCTTGTATTGCACCAACAACCAGACTTTGCATGACTTGATGATTGAAATTGGCCATTTGAGTGTATCACGTGCGTTTGTGTTTAAAGAACAAACCTATTACGGACGCTGCCTGGTGGCTTATGACAAGCATGTGAACGATTTGAACGAATTGAATGATGAAGAACGCAATGCCTTTATGGCGGATGTGGTACGTGTTACGCGTGCAATGAACGATGTTTTTCACCCTGAAAAAATCAATTATGGAGCTTATAGCGACAAACTGTCGCATTTGCATTTCCATTTGGCTCCGAAATATGTGGATGGTCCTGATTATGGCGGCACATTCCGTATGAACCCAGGGGAGGTCTATTTGAAGGATGAAGAATATGCGGCTATGGTAGACAACATGCGTAAGGCATTGGGACTGTAAGATAGGTTTTTAGCTTGTATGAAACATTCGCCCGTTGGCCGTTTGGCCGACGGGCTTCTTTTTTTAGAATTCCACTGATAACCCGATGCGGTAGTTGCGTTTGGGCATGGGGTAGTTGATAATGACATCGTAGTCCTGACTGAGCAGGTTGTTGACTTCGACAGTGGCTTTGAGGCGCACTTTGTTGATGTTCCACATACCCATGATGGAAAGGTCGTGGGTGTACCAAGGCTGCACGTAATTGTAGATGATATTTTCCTGCTGGCTGTATCGTTCGCCCACATAGATGAAGCTGTAGTTCAGTCCATAGTTGCGCCAAGTGAGCATGGCAATGGCCGAACCGCTGTGCCAGGGAATGTAGGGTATCTGGTCACCATAGTAGGTGTCGGCAGGGTCAGTTACATCAATGGCTTGCTGGTAGGTGTATTGCAATTTGCCCGTCAGCGTCCAATCCGCCGGGAGCAATAAGGTCATTTGCATGTCGGCATCCACTCCATGAATCTTGACCAGGCCAAGGTTGAGCATGGTCCAGCGGAACTGCTGCCCTTTCGGATAGGCAATGATTTTGTCTTTCACCTTGTTGTAATAGACATCCACGCCAATGTGGAACTGGTGGAAGATTTTCTTTTCCTGCTTGATGTTGTAATGCAATCCGACATTGTGTTGTATGGCCAGTTCCGGTTTCAATTCGGCATTGCCCATATCGGTGTAATACAGGTCGTTGAAAGTAGGGTAACGGTAAGCCTGCTTGTAGAAGGCACGCAACGATAATCCTATGTCGTGAAAAGGCTGGTAGGACAGGAAGATGGCTGGTGTGGCACGATAACTTCCTTTTGTATGGGATTTACCCGTGTGGTCGTTAATGAATGTGCCTAAAATACTGGCCTGCATTTTCAGTTTGTCGTAGAAGTTCATGGCCGTAGCGGCAGCCAACCAATGGCTGGTGCGGGTGGCATCGATATATTCCGACATGTTGTTCCATTGAAAATCATAGGCCAAGGAAACATCCCACCAATTGAACAAAGCGAACTTGTTGGCAGCTGAAATGTAAAACTCCCGCTGCTTGTATTGGTTGTCGGTGTGGATGAGCTTGTCGTCGTTATTCACGTAATGTGTGTAGTCATAGGCATATTTTGCATTGACACGCAACCCCCAGAAGCGGAAAAATTCATCCTCGAAGCTGCCTTGCAGAAAACTGTTCCTGTCCCAAAGGCGTTCGCCACGCCGCCATACATTGTTGACAATGGCACCGGGTATGCCCCGTTCGGAATTGTAGTGGTAGGCGTGCAGTTTCCAATAGCCGGTAGATGAATAGTAGTGCTGTATGCCCGTTTCCACACGTATGGCATTGATGTCGCCGTTTTCCCGTATGGCCGTGGTGTCGTAGGCTACCTCGCCGGAAGGCGTTACCCGTTTATAGCGGAACTTGTATTTGCCGTCAGAGCTGGTCAGCTCCGCATTCATGGACATGCTGATTTGGTCCGTCAATTTGTATTCCAAGAGCAGCGAGGGGTTAATCAGATAGAAAGAACCGCCCTTCATGGACGCTTTGACATTGACGTTTTTCCCGTTTTGGAATTTCGGCTTTCTTGATTGCAGGTAAACGCTTCCTGCCGAACCGAACTCACGGGCGGACTGGAAAATATCGCTTCGCTGACCGCTGTACAGCGTGATTTCCTCAATGTTTTCCAGTGAGAACTTTCCCAAGTCAATTTGTCCGTTTTGGGCGTTGCCCAACTGGATGCCGTTGTAATAGACCCCCATGTGGTTGGAGCCCATACTTCTAATGTCAATGGTCTTGATGCCGCCCACACCACCGTAGTCCTTGATTTGTGCGCCCGCAAAATAGCGTATGGCATCGGCCACGGAAAGGCTGTTGAGGCGTTGCAGGGTTTTGCCTTCCAGTTTCTGGGGCGTAATGATTTCCTTGTCCCTGCGTTTGGCAGTAACGGTTATCTCCTCGATTTCCTGAAGCGAATCAAGTGCATGCAGTGAATACCAAACCGTATCGCTGGGTGTTTGTGCCACAGCAATAGCCGTTAGGGCAGTCAATAGTATGGTGATGAAAAAGTGTCGCATAATTTTGGTTTGCAAATATAGGCTATTTTATTGGAATGCCTTGTAGGTAGGGAATGGGTTGTTGTATTATCTTTAAAGAAGATAACTATCGGCTCGGGATAAAAAATATCAGAAACAAGTTTCCATATTTTGTTCTCCACTCGCCTTGTATTATCTTTTCATAAGATAGCTGGCGGCTTGGGATTGCCAAATAGCAAAACTTTGTTTTTCATTTGTCACTCCACTCGCCTTGTATTATCTTTGCCAAACAAATCAATGATGCCTTATGATGTCAAAAGCAAACCGTCAGTCTTTATTGGCCACATTGCTGCGTGCAGGATTGTATTCCGACCAACAATCCTTGTGTGATGCTTTGCGTTCGCGTGGATGTAAGGTAACGCAGGCCACCATTTCGCGTGATTTGGAGGATTTGGGTGTACGTAAGGTGCGCAAACCCAATGGAAAGGATTGCTATGTATTGCCGATGAAACTGGAAGATGAAACATTGACAGAAGGGCAAACCCAACAGACCTCCCGAAAAGCCTTGTCTTTGGAGTTTTCCGGGCGTTTCGGGGTGCTTAAGACCCGTCCCGCCCTTGCGCAGGCTTTGGCCATGGAGATAGATGCGCAGGAATCGGAAATGATTCTGGGCACCATAGCCGGATATGACACGATATTGATTATTCCTCGTGACGGTTATGACAAAGAGGCGCTTGCCCATTATTTGCAGGCATTTCTGTAGCAGTCGGTTTGGCTTTTGAGGGAGGAAATCCGTATCTCTGCTTGAATTTTCTGGAGAAATGGGCCAGTGTTTCAAAGCCCAGCTCGTTGAATATGGCGCTTGGTTGGCAGTTTTCCTGTGTCAGTTTTTGATAGGCTTTCTCCAATCTTTTCTCCGTAATCCATTGAGCGGGAGTCATGCCGCTCAGTTCCATACATTCCCTTCGGAAGGTAGAAAGACTTCTGCCAGCCAACTCCGCAAAGCGCTCCAGAGGGGCGTTATACATGTAGTTCTTCTCCATGAAACTGTAGAGATCTTGCCGTTGGTGGTTTCGTTTGGCATAGAGCGACAAATAAAGGTCGGGATGCCGTTGTGAGAGAATGTACAGACACTCTTCCTGCTTGATTCTCAACAAATCGTTGTCAGGCTGATCTTGTTTGTTGCAATAGGCATTTAATGACGCAAAAAGCGCATCAAGCCATGCATCCGGGCGGATTTTTTCAAAGCAGTCCATTTTGTGGGATGGAGAGCCGGTTATGCTGTGCAGGCGCACATGTTTGCTGATGATTTTGTCTGTAAAGTTCAAACAGACAAGCCTGAATGCCTGGTTTTTGGCTGGAAACATCTTTATTTTGGAGAAACCGCCTGGCGTAACAAAGGCATATTCATTTGACCTTACGCATATTGTGTTTTGCTGGGCGGTAAAAAGCGCATGTCCGGATATGATTTTAATGACTTTAAAATGCCGTTCGAACAATTCCCTTTGAGTGGTATGGGTATAGGAAACGGTGAAAAATGGCGCTTCTGAATGTAGTTCGGGTGCTTTCATGGTGCAAAGATAGGTGATTTTTCATCGAAAATACCTTGTTTTGAAGGGAAACAAAAGCATGAATTTTCTGCTTTTTGACTTTTTCAGACAATATAGAATGAATTCTACAGACAAATAAAGGTCGTTGTGAAGGAGTACCTTTGCGCCGTTTTTTAGAAATATGATTATATGGCTATAAAGGAGTTGTCCAAACGTTATCTGTTGTTTGTTTTAGGCTTGTTTATCAATTCGTTGGGTATATGTTTCACCATTAAGGCCGATTTAGGCTCATCGCCCATATCCAGCTTGCCTTATACATTCAGTCTCCGTTATCCCATGTCATTGGGAACATTTACCTTCATACTGAACTTTTTTCTGGTTGTAGGTCAAAAGATAGTGTTGGGCAAGGATTTCAAGCAGCGTGAATGGTTGCAATTGCCTGTGTCGGTTCTCTTTGGGATGTTTATTGACTTCTCCATGTGGATGTTGTCATGGATAACTCCCGAAAGCTATGTGATGAAACTGGTGGTGTTGCTTATAGGTTGTGGCATATTGGGTTTGGGTGTTAGTTTGGAGGTGATTGCCAATGTGTTGATGCTGGCTGGCGAAGCTTTTGTCCAGGCTGTTTGTTTAAAATTCAAGAAAGAATTCGGCATTGTCAAAATCTGTTTCGATTGCTCCTTGATGATATTGGCAGTTATATTTTCGTTGATAATATCTGGTAAAGTTTTAGGAGTGCGTGAGGGAACTATTGTTGCTGCTTTGGTAGTTGGATTGTTTTTAATAAGAAACTGTCTTTTATAAACCGTTATTTGGTGGACTCCTCTTCTCAGGTTGTGGAGGATAAGCCGACAGCAGTTGCCGGGAATGCGTTTGTGGTAACAATTGCCCGTGAATTTGGTAGTGGAGGACGTGAAATAGGCAAGCGTTTGGCTGAGCGTTTCCATATACCTTTTTACGACAAGGAATTGATTGATATGGCCGCGCAGGAAGAAGGAGTTACCGTGGCCGATGTTGCCTCCCGCGAACAGAACATACCTAGCCATTTGCTCTATGAGATGGTGATGCAGGACTTTACCGCACCGTTGGAAAAGAGTCTGTCGCGTGATGATGCCTTGTTTGTGGTGCAGAGCCGGATTGTGCGCAAATTGGCCGCCAAAGGCTCTTGTGTTATCATAGGCCGTTGTGCCGATTATGTTTTGCGTGACTATCCCCATTGTTTCAAGGTGTTTGTTCATGCCGATTATGACAGCAAGCTCGAATGTGTTGTTTCCGAATATCATGAAAGTCGTGAGCAGGCCATAGAAGATTTGAGTCGGGTGGACCATGGTCGTGCCAACCATTACAAGACCTATACGGGTGGCGTATGGAATGATGCCTCCAATTACGACTTGAGTTTGGACAGCGGCATGCTTGGAGTGGACGGTTGTGTGCGTGTGATTGAAGAAATTATCCGAAAGAAATTCTGTTTAGATTAGTTCGTTGTTTGTAGATGTCCTGTCATTGTGTTTTGGTACGTGTCAGGGCATTTTTTGTTTTTGACTTGAAGCGTGCGTAAAACATCAGTCCGGCACAGGTGAGTCCGAAGGGGTAGGAGAGCCATATACC
>CALUKG010000046.1 GCA_944321155.1 uncultured Bacteroidales bacterium
TCTTTTACTTGTTTGTAAACATTGTCTGCCGTAAATCCTAGTTTCTCGTCCAAAACGGGATAGGGTGCTGAAAAGCCAAAGCTTTCCAGACCCCAAATGGTGCCGTTTTCACCCACCAGTCCTTGCAGTGTTACAGGAAGGCCTGCGGTAAGACCGAAACGCTTGATGGATTTTGGAAGCACTTTTTCCTGATATTCTTTCGGTTGTAAGCGGAACAATCCTTCTGAAGGAACAGATACAATCTGTGTATTGATACCGTCTTTTCTCAACAATTCTGCACCAGCTACCAATGTGGAAACTTCCGAGCCGGATGCAAGCAATACAACATCTGGCTGTTGATTGTCTGCACATACGATGTAAGCTCCTTTTTCTACTTGAGTGTAATCGGTAGTTGGCAGGTCATCAATATTTTGTCTGCTGAAAATCAGTCCTGTTGGAGTAGTCATATTCTCCATAGCCATTTTCCAGGCAATGGTGGTTTCGTGTACATCGGCTGGACGTAATACAAGCATGGAGTTGTGGCCTTTGTGGTTTTTGAGTTTTTCCATAAGGCGTATCTGCATTTCGTGTTCTACCGGTTCGTGAGTAGGGCCATCTTCTCCAACACGGAATGCATCATGTGACCAGATAAACTTAACAGGAAGTTCCATCAAGGCAGCCATTCTTACGGCAGGTTTCATATAATCGGAGAACACAAAGAAAGTGCCGCATGCAGGAATAACACCTCCATGTAAAGCCATGCCTATGCAGACACATGCCATGGTGAGTTCAGATACACCAGCTTGAAGGAAGGCTCCGCTGAAGTCGCCTTTTTGTATAGCATGTGTTTTCTTTAAGAAACCGTCTGTCTTGTCAGAATTGGATAGGTCGGCACTGGAAACAATCATATTCTCTACTTGTTGTGCCAATGCTGATAGAACTGTAGCTGATGCTGCACGGGTAGCTTGGTTAGGTTTCTGCTCTATTTTGCTCCAATCGATTACTGGTGCTTCTTTGCTGAAGAATTGTTGGAGTTTTTTGCTGAGTTCAGGATGTTCTTTTTCCCATTTGGCTTTGGTTTCATGCCGTTTGGCCATGATGGCTTTCAATTCTTCTTTACGCTTTGCATATAGGGCCACCGTTTCATCAAAGAGTTGGAATGGTTCATTGGGATTTCCACCCAAATTGATAACTGTCTGTTCGAAAGAGGCACCGCTTTTGCTGAGAGGCTGGCCATGTGTAGAGCATTGACCTTCAAAGTTTTGGTTTTCTGCAGTTCTTACACCTTTTCCCATTACCGTATTGCCTATGATAAGGGTAGGGCGGCTGGTTTCTGCCTTGGCTTGTTGGAGTGCGCGTCTGATTTCTTCAGGATTGTTTCCGTCAATCTCAATAACCAGCCAATTCCAGGCTTCATATTTCATTTTTACGTTTTCAGAAGTTACAGCATCGGTGTTGGTAGAAAGCTGTACACTATTTGAATCGTAGAACATGATTAGGTTATCAAGTCCAAGATGGCCGGCAAGACGTCCTGCACCTTGTGAAATTTCTTCTTGAATGCCACCATCCGAAATAAAGGCATAGATAGTTTGCGGCATTATTTCTTTGCCGAACTTATGTTGCAGGAATTTAGCTGCAATGGCAGCACCAACAGCAAATGTATGGCCTTGTCCCAGGGGACCGGATGTGTTTTCAACTCCTCTCATGACATCCACTTCCGGGTGTCCGGGGGTTACGCTTCCCCATTGACGGAAATTTTTGAGATCATCCATGGAATATTTTCCTGCGCATGCCAACACACCATACAACATAGGTGACATGTGCCCTGGATCGAGGAAGAAACGATCTCTACCTTCCCAATTGGGATTTTCCGGATCATATTCAAGGAATTCAGAATAAAGTACATTGACAAAATCAGCTCCTCCCATTGCACCACCAGGGTGACCTGATTTTGCTTTTTCAACAGCGGCAGCAGCAAGAATTCTAATATTGTCAGCTGCACGGTTAAGGGTTTGTGTTGTGTTCATGAGTGTTTATATTTAGGGGTTGATTTAGAAATTATATCCGATGTAATAATTAAAAGTGAATATGGTCGCATCATTATACCCATACCCAGGAATATAGGTTGCATGAAAATTTTTTTCGTCAGGCAGTGTGAATAGTTTTTTTATTCTTACAGCCCATCCCATATTAAATCCTTTATAAATGGACACTTCCACACCAGCTACAACTTCTGCCCAGCAATCAAAACGGGTGGCATTGTAGTTTGGAAGTGTTTGGGTAATGTTCCAATAATTGTCTTTTATCTGTAAATTACTGATATCGTAATTTTGTACAGCCATTCCAAAGCGTGCTCCAATCAGAAACATATTGCCCATTTCCTTGTTTTTCATAAGATTAAAATCACACCCGATGCGTGTAAATGCTCCCTTTCCACTAAATTTGGCTTCATTGGCAGGTATATAGGTTCGTTGTGCATAACCGAGTTCCAAAGTAGGCAAATATCGTTTCAATAGATTTACATATGCAAGAGCTTCGAATGACATTCCCTGTTGTTGGGAGGAGAATATTTCATATAGGCTGTTTCCCAAATCCAATTTGACACCAATACATTGATATATAGGCATCGTTGTTTTCTTCTCCCGTTTTTTCCCGTTTTCAGAAATCGTGTCAGTGACTTGTGTCTTTGATTGCTTGGGTGCTTGGGTTGGGGGAGTTTGTGCACCGACCGTTTGCCACGAACAGACGATATACAGCACAATGCTAACGCATAAATATTTGTAGATGCTCGTCTTCATAATTGGTGGTAGTTACATCGGGGTTTATGACAGCAACCGAATCAATCCAAGTTTTCTTGGAATAGACATCGGTAATGTTGTGGTAAACAAAACATCCGCATTCTATGGAAATAAAATTATCTGAATTGGTATGTTGGATGGTCAGCGTATCCGTATATTTACCATTTGTAAAAACATATCGTGTCTCATTCTTGGTCTTTTGGAGAGGTAATGCTACGGAGGAGACACTTTTCTGGTTGTTGTACAGAATAGAATCATTGTCTGCTCCATATATGGTAATACTGTCAACAGATGCTTTTTGGAGAGTGGAATCATTATAGAAAGTGATTTCCATGTTGACTATGCTTTCTTTTCGGCATTGGTCATCAGGAGTACACGCCTGGAGCCCTAGAATAAGGCACAAGGAACAAAAGCAGAGTATATTATTTGACAGATATCTGAACATTCACAAATGGTTTTTAGAACAAGAGTTTGATTTCTTCTTTTAATCTGTTAAGAGCTTGCTCTGTTGGAGGATTGGGGGTATGGTTATAGGCTGTTATAATAATTTCTGCCAGTTTGAGTGCCGGTTGATCCTTGTCAATATTGGCAGCACATGTATTGACAAGCTGCAGCAGACTTTCCTTTGTCAGTTTAATGAGCAGCCATAATTCGTTGCTGATGTAGATTTGCTGCGAAGCATTATGATCATATTCCATTCTGATGCGTTCGAGCATTTGTATTTGCAATTGCAATGCTGTCATATTGGGCAGGTCCATGTTCAGCAACATGTTTTCGGGAATGGTTCTGTCAAGCAAAAGTGCAAAACGTTCGTATGCACGTAATCTGACGGGTGATGTGGTGGAAAGTTGTGTTTTCCTTATTTCATACACTTGTCTGGCTGCCTCTGTGGCAGATTGTCGCCGCAATACTACATATGCTGTAATAAGGACAACGATAGATGGAAGAATATATTTGAGAATATCAAGCAGTGTTTCCATTATATTTCAGTTTCAATAAGATAATGATTTCTTTCTGTTGAATTTCTGGAAATGAGTTCAGCTATAAATCCGGCAAGGAACAACTGTGTACCTAAAATCATGGCTAAAATGGCCAAATAAAAATAGGGACTGTCTGTTACCAATATGGCCGGGATATGTTGGTAGAGCGCCAATAGTTTTTTTATGCCAACCACTAAAATGGCAATGAAGCCCAAGAAAAACATAAGGCTACCATATAAACCAAAGAAGTGCATGGGCTTTTTCCCGAACTTGCTTAAGAACCATAATGTCATTAAATCAAGATAGCCATTGACAAAACGGTTGATGCCAAATTTTGAAGTTCCGAATTCCCTTTTCCTGTGTTGCACCACTTTTTCTCCAATTTTAGTAAAACCGGCTGTTTTGGCGAGGTAGGGTATATATCGGTGCATTTCACCATAAACTTCGATATTTTTTACCACAACATTTTTATAGGCTTTCAGACCACAATTCATGTCGTGCAGTTTCAGTCCAGTCACAAATCTTGCAGTGGCATTATACAATTTGGAAGGCAGGTTTTTGGTCAATTTCGAATCATACCTTTTCTTTTTCCATCCAGAAACCAGGTCATAATTCTCTTCTGTAATCATTCTGTACAACTCAGGGATTTCATCAGGACTATCCTGCAAATCAGCATCCATAGTTATGACCACATCACCTTTGGCTGTTTGAAAACCACAGAAAAGAGCTGGTGATTTACCGTAATTATGTCTGAACTTGATGGCCCTTACATTTTGCGGATGCTCCTTTTTCAATCCTAAAATAACATTCCAAGAGTCGTCCGTACTGCCATCATCCACAAAAATGGCTTCCCATGTATAATTGTTGGTAGTCATTACCCGCTCAATCCATTGAAAAAGCTTGGGCAATGATTCATCTTCGTTATAAAGTGGTATGATAATAGAAATATCCATGTGCTAATTATTATTCTTCAAAAATGCTTTTCTCTTTTTTGGTAAATGCTGCCATTATCAATCCCAACAAAGCACCCAGCATGGTGTTTATCCACAGATATTGTAAGGAATAGCTGATAGGAGAGAGCAAGTTCTCGAGATTTTCATTTATATTGAGGTCCTGCTCATTGACAGGAAATTCTTCAAGTAGCAATAATGTCTGGTTGAGCAATTCAGATAAATATTCCGGATTAATGAACTGAAAGTAGATATACTTGACAACGGATGATATGATGGCGGCAAAGAAATAGAGCAGAACAATGAATGACCATCCTTTTCCATAAGATAATTCTCCGTTATTGTGTTCATCTCTGTATTTGCATGTTATTCTATAAGTAAGGTATATGCAAATAAACATGATGAAATAGGTCAGAAAATTGACAATAGGGCTTTTAAAAGTTGCAAGTATGAAATTAATAGAGAAGATAATCCCCATAGGTATTCCATATTTCATAGCGCTTTTAAAAAGTGTAGGCTGTTGTTCCATTTTGGGAAAGTTTTTTAGTTTGAGCACAAAGATACAGCAAAGGAGCATTAGAAACAAATGAGATGATAAACTTTTTTACCTTATTAGCTATGAATAAAAAGTACAATTGTACAAATTCTGACAAAATGAAAGAAATTATTGTTTGGTATATTGCAATATGATGGATTTTTGTGCTGATATATGAATGAATGTTTTTATTATGTGCCATTTTGCTTAGTAGAGAGAGCAAAATTCGTTAATAAAAAAACGAAATACCCAAATAGAAGTAAGATTGTGCCGTTTTTATGGAGAAATGGCGTGTTTGTCAAGGTTTTTTCGCTATGTTTGCGGACGAAACATCAATTAATTTAAATATGTAAGCCTATGAAAAAACGATTTCTATCTCACATTTTTCTATCGTGTATGGTAAGTGTTTTTGCTTTTACGGCTAACGCTACCATTTATTTTGACGATAATTTTGATGCGTATAATGACGGCGCACTTTACAATCAAGGCGGCTGGGTAAAGTATGGTACTGATAATCTAAACCCCATTCAACTGACTGCTACCAATTTGACCTATGATGGTTATCAGTCTGGAACTACGGGCAAGGCCGTCCAACTTCAGAAATTTACAGATAAAGATAGTGAAGATTTGCAGAAAGCGCTGACTACTCCATTCAATCCTGTAAATTTGGATTCCAAGACCTTCTATATGAGTTTTCTGGTGAACGTACAGGAAGCAGGTGCAGCACCATTTATTTCTTTATGTGATGCAAACACAACATTTGCAGATGGATCTACAGGAATTCAAAAAATGTATGTTTTTGCTAAGGAAAGTAGTGAGGGTAAAGTAAAGTTTGCTGTATCTAAAAATTCAGAGACGGCTAATTTGTCTGAAACAAGTACAGAATTTGATTTGAATACGACTTGTTTAGTGCTATTGAAATATACGGCCAATCCAGCTGATATTGATGATGATCAGATTGATATGTATGTGAATCCTGTTATTACATCAGAAGCTGCTAATTCTTCACTTTGTACAGCTACAGAAGGTTCTGATATCAATGTGACAAAAGGACTTGCATCTGTACAGCTTCGTCAGCGTAGAACATGGAGTATCCAATCTCCTTCTGTAATCGTTGATGCTATTCGCATAGCCGATACATGGAACGAATTGTTCGGCTTGGAAGAACCTCCAGTTACCGACCAGCCTACATTGCATGTAAGTGAAACAAATGTAGATTTTGGTTTTTTGTTGTTTGTAGGTGACCAACTTACACAAACTATCAATATTAAGGCAGAGCACTTGACAGGTGATATAACTATCGGTGGATTGAGTGGTGACGTTGTAGCTTCAGTTACTACCATTTCCAAAGAGGATGCAATGACAGAAGCAGGTGTGGATGTTACATTGACACTTACAATAACGCAAGTAGGAGAGTTTACACAAAATCTTACGATAAGTTCTGAAGATGCAGCCACATTGACTATACCAGTTACATGGTTTGCCAATCCTTCCGTGGCCAACATAGAGGACTTATTGGACGCTTATGGAGGGGATAACGATTTATATTGTAGGTGACCGTTTGGAAAAGATCTCAGGTATGCTTACCAATTCATGGGGTGTATATTATTTTAATCCAATAATGATGGGCACAGCTACACGCAATGAACCAGTAGAACCACAGGTAGTTACACTGGCAGAGCTACAAGCTAATCCGTTGGATTATATGGCACGGTTGGTACGAGTAAACGATGTTACTTTCTCCACTACAGGTTCATTCTCAACTCAACAAGTGGATATAACCCAAAATGGAACAACGGGAAAAGTCGGTCTTTTTGTAGATTCTGAAATAATCGGCGAAACCATTCCTGCCAAAGCAGATATAATTGGCATTTCACGTAATGCAACGGGACAATTGATTTCTCCTCGCTTCAAAACTGATATTATTGCGAAAAATGCTCCTACTGGCATTGACCCGTCAAAGGTGGTAGATAATGTATGGACTGACAATGGTACACTATATTTGAACTTGCAAGAGGATGCTACTGTGCATATCTACAATGTTCAAGGTAAACAAGTGTATGGCGGCAATATGGCTGCTGGATTGAATAACCTGTCGCTTGAACAAGGTATCTATCTGATTAAAATGAATGAAATAACCACCAAAATCCTCATAAAATAAACAATTAACGTGTGTTATCCTGGGGTGGGGAATAACATTTCCCGCCCCTCTTTATCTTTGTACGTATGAAAAAAATCTTATCTATTTTATCCGCATTCTGTGTGGCTTTTACGCTCACAGCGCAAACCGAGTTATTGGACAATCCGGGATTTGAAGAAGCAACTTCCAATCCTAAATTTGGTGCACAGTTTGAATCTTGGACAATACCATTGGGTTCCACCATAGAAACAACCGATGTGCATAATGGTGAACAGGCATTAAGGGTTAATTCCAATTCACCTACAGCAAATAATAATATTGATCAGGAAATTGGTAGTGCTGTTACTCCAGTCTTTGTTTCTGGCAATACCTATCGTATCAGCATTTGGTATAAAGTGCTTACCCCACAAACGGGTGGTGATGTGAAATTTGCTAGCTATTGGAACAGTTCCCGTGATGGAGAATTGGAACATGACAACCAGATTCTGAAGACTGACTTCTTTACAGCTTCAGAATGGACAGAAAAGGTGATTGAAACCACCTGTCCGGAAGGGGCTACTTCTTTCTATTTCCGTGTGCAAGTTGCCAAGAATGCTGTTGTACTTTTTGATGATTTCAGCATACAGAAAGTGGAAACCACAGAACCAACCTTGCAAATATTGCCAGCAACTTTGCCAAAAGTGCAGGCTGATATCAATACATCCGCTGATTTTGCACCGCTCACTATTCATCAAAGCAATCTTACGGTGCCTGTTACCATTACGATTATGGGAGCCAATGCGGCATTTTTTAGCTCATCCATAGCACAGACTACTGCCGCAGAACAAGAAGTGATTTTTACATACACACCTACCGCTGTAGGCCGACATACGGCTATGGTAGCATTTGAAGTGGCTGGTCATTCTGAACTCAATCTGACCATGCGTTTGGAGGGTACTTGCATTGACCCAACCTTGACTCCAACTATAACCTTGACACCAACAGAAGTACCGGAATTTTCAGCAGAAGCAGAACAATCATCTAATTTCCGTCTGATACTCAACAGTGCCAACTGCCTGGATGATATTGCTGCTCAAATTACTCATGTCGAAGGTGAGGCTTTTGTGGTAAATGCTGCTCTTTATCCTAAAAACATGGAATGTAATGTCGATATCACATTCCGTCCGTCTCAAGCTGGCAACTATCATTCCAAGTTGGTGTTCAGTACTACAAATGCAACACCGGTTACTTTGGAATTGAAAGGCGTTGCTACAGAAGGAAGCGGTGAGACACCGGAATTGACAACAGAATTCAATTGGAACATTTCCCAACCGAAAACATTACTCAATGAAACGTTTGATAATATTGAACATAACGAAATGTTGGTGATTGCCGATTGGCAAAATGTAGTGCGTCAATGGCAACGTCCGTGGTGGGGCTACAATCATCGCGATGCTGACAGTGTCATCATTGAAAAAAGTGCTAAGGCCACTTCTTACAAGTATCAAACACCCAATCCGGATGGTGTTGTAGGTGAAATGTGGTTGGTAACTCCTGCGCTTGATTACAAAAATGCAGTTGGAAAAACATTTACTTTCCGTGTAATGGGCGATTTTATGTTTGAAAATCATGACACCAATTTGGAATTGTACTATATTGACGTGTTGGATGGAGCGCCTTACATGCAAAAGATTGAGGCAGGTATACCCAAAACTCCAGATTTGAACAAGGAGTGGAGTGAAATACATCTTGATTTGAGTGGTCAGTCAGAAACCATTGCCGATGTGTTCTTTATGGCGTTCAAATATACAGGACTGATGGGTGAAGACAATGCGGTTACATATTATGTTGATGATGTAAGCTGGGGACGCACTGATTTGCCTAAACTCATCTCCGATTCTATGCAGCTTGTTATGACAGCTACTCCTGGTATAGAACAACATTCAACGCCTATTACCATTACGGGTAACAATTTGGTGCAAGACATTAAAATCTCTGTAGGTGGAGCCAATAAGAGCAATTTTGAACCTTCTGTTACAACTTTGCCAACTACGGGCGGTTCATTTATAGTGAAATTCAAGAGTAACAACGAAGGCGTACATGAGGCATATATAAAGATTGCTTCGCGTGGAGCTGCTGACATTTATATACCGATGGCTGTTTGGTGTAAAAACACTACCGGTTTGAAAAATGAAACGGTAGATATGGATATTCGTTATTTGAATAATGGATTCCAGATTAGTGCAGATGGCATGCATGGTTTTGAAGTATATGATGTGATGGGACGAAAATGTGTCGGTTGGGAAACGGATGCGGAGAGCGTGCATGTGCCATTGACCACCCAAGGAGTATATATCATTAAAGTGAAAACGGAATATGGCACTTCAAGCAGAAAGTTTGTTGTGCAATAATTAACTATGCTAATTTATCTTGTTGGCCTCGGAGTCACTCCGAGGCTTTTTTGTTGCAATATGCATGATAATGAATTTGTCTTTGCGCTCGGCTTTGCCTATTTTTGGATGAGATATAGGGCGGCTCGGGATAGCTAATGTGAAAAACCTTGTCTTTCGTTTGCCTCTCCACTCGCCTTTCACTATCTTTGTCGCACAATGGCAGAATCATATTTAACCATAAAAAATAAAAGCGAAGGATTGTATAAAGAGAAAGGAAGCAAGTTCCTTTCTTTCGCTATTCCTGTTTCCAATATAGAGGAAATTAAGGAAATCTTGAAGGATTACAGAAAAGAGTTTTATGATGCCCGACATGTTTGCTACGCCTATATGTTGGGTGCAGATCGTGACGAATTTCGTGCGAATGATGATGGAGAACCTTCGGGAACAGCCGGTCGCCCCATTTTGGGACAAATCAACAGCAGAAACCTGACGAATGTGTTAGTCATTGTCGTGCGTTATTTTGGAGGTATATTATTGGGAACAGGCGGCTTGATTGTTGCCTATAAACAAGCGGCAGCAGATGCTTTGGACCTTGCGGAAATAGAAGAACGGAAGGTGGAATGTATGCATAAGGTTTATTTTGACTATCCCCAAATGAACGATGTGATGAGGATTTTAAAGGAAGAAAATGCGTCGGTAAAAGACACACAATATACGAATGGATGTACGGTATATTTTGAAGTTTGCAAAGCGAATGACGCTCGTTTGGTTAAACGGATGACTGACCTTCGTTTGGTGAAATTGGATTGAAACATAATAAGTAAGAAGGAAGTTTTTCGCATTTTGTAAGAAAAAGTGTAACTTTGCCGTATGTTTAATATTAAGACCAAGAAAGAAATGAAAATACGTATGTTTATTTTGGCTGTCAGCATGTTGTTGGGGATATATGCTGTTCAGGGAGCCAAGACAGACAAGCCTTTTACGATTGTTATTGATGCCGGACACGGAGGACGTGACCCTGGCGCAATGGGCAAACTTGTTCGTGAAAAAGACATTAACCTTGCTATTGCATTGCGTTTGGGAGCACGCATAGAAAAAGGGCTGCCTGATGTTCGTGTATTATATACCCGTAAGACGGATATTTTCCTTCCTTTGCAAGATAGAGCGAATTTTGTGAACGAAAATGCAGCTGATTTGTTTATATGCATACACACCAATGCTGCAGAGAATACCAGTGTGCATGGAGTAGAGACATTTACTTTGGGATTGAATAAGCAGGAATCGAATTTGGATGTGGCAATGCGTGAAAACTCGGTTATTTTGTTGGAAGACAATTATGAGGCAAACTATCAAGGATTTGACCCTAATTCTGTCGAGTCTTATATTATGTTTGAATTTATGCAAGACCAGTATATAGACAAAAGTTTGTCATTTGCAACATTGACTCAAAAGGCGATGAGTGGGAAATGCAAGCGTAATAATCGTGGTGTACGTCAAGCAGCATTTTGGGTTTTGCATAAATCGGCATGTCCGAGTGTGTTGATTGAAGTGGGTTTCATTTCCAATCAGCAGGAAGAGAAATTCCTTGCATCTGACAGTGGACGTGATGCTATGGCAGGGGCCATTTATGATGCTGTGGTGGAATACAAGAGAGATATTGACAAGAAGAATGGTATCGCAGTGGCAGCACCGAGCAAATCGCTTCAGACCGAGAAACAAGTATCTTCATCGTCAAAAAACACGGGTGTTGTTTACAAGATTCAGATAGCAGCAGTAAAAAAAGAATTAAGTGCCAAAGACCCGGCTTTGAAGGGTTTGAAGAATGTAAAATATTATAAGGAAGGCGGTTTCTTCAAATATACCTATGGCGAAGAGAACACTTTCTCTGAAATAGAACAACTTCGCAAGTCCATTCGTTCCAAATTTCCAGAAGCATTTGTAATTGCTTTCAAAGATGGAAAGAAAATAAGTGTGAGCGAAGCGCGTGCAATAGAAAAAAAATAATAATCACATAAAGAGGACATTTATGAAAACAAATAATGTAACTCGTGAAGTAAAAGTGGGTGTGGTGGTAGTCATAGCCATTTTTGTGTTGTATTTTGGTTTGAATTTTCTCAAAGGCATAGACATCTTTACTTCAGTCAACAAGTATTATGGCACTTATGAGAATGCAGGAGGGCTTGTTGCTTCTGCTCCGGTTTATGTAAAAGGATATAAGGTCGGTCAGGTTGACGAGGTAAAATATGATTTTTCGCAAGCGGAATCATTTATGGTATTCATTTCTGTCAATAAGGATATCCAATTGCCAGAAGGAACAAAAATGCAGTTGTTTGATGACGGATTAATGGGAGGAAAGGCCATACAGCTTGTGTTCCCGTCTTCCTCCAATGGTCAGTATGTAGAAAACAAATCGCAGTTGCCAACAGACGAGGCAACTGGATTGTTTGACTTGTTGCAGGCAGAAATGCTTCCGAAACTCGAACACACAGTGGAACATGTTGATTCTTTGGTGTTGTCTTTAAATGCTTTGGTCAATAGTGAAGAAGTGCAGGGAACATTGGTTTCCTTGAAAAAGACTTCGGATGATTTGGCTGTTTCATCTTCCCAATTGAAAATGCTGATGCATAAAGAGGTGCCGGGCCTGATTGAAAATGTTGATGTCGTTGTCAAAGATTTGGGTGTGGTTTCCGCAGATTTGGCGCAGGCGAATATAGGTCACACTCTATCTACGGTGGATTCGGTAGCAACTAATTTGCAACAATTGACCTATAAAATCAATGAACCGAATGGAACAATCGGAATGCTGCTGAACGACAAGGAATTGTATTTAAATCTTTCCAATACGGCTGCCAATGCCGATAAACTGTTGATAGATTTGCGACAACATCCTAAGCGTTATGTACATTTCTCTTTGTTTGGCAGAAAAGAAAAGCAGGACAAGGCAGAAAAACAGTAACGGAACTTCAAAACATATATGTGTGCTCTTCCCGATAAAGAATAGGGGAGAGCACATTTTATTTGTATCTGCCTATAGCAGAAGAATGGAAAAAAATACTTACATTTGCCCCTGTTTTACAGCATTAATGAATGAGAGATATGAGTAAGGAAATGATAGTTACTTTGCTGCGGAAAGATATAGCCGAATTGTCGCAGCTGACAGATGGTTTTGAACAATTGGAAATATTTCCACCGGTTTTGTTGCGTTTGGCTGAATCAAAAGCCATGGCTGTGCTGGAGAATATTAAGGCGTTGTCTGAATTGCCCGCAAAGGTTGAAGTGCCGGTAGTGGAAGAAAAACAAGTGGTATTTGAACCCGTTGTGACTATTTTGCCAGAGAAAGAGCCGGAAGAAGTTACCGAGGCGAGTGATAAGGAGGATGTTATCAATACGGTAGAGCCTATAAAGGGAGAGGAATGCGTAATGCAGGAAACTGTTGCACATGAAGAGAAAAATCTGAATGAAGAAGTGGAGATAGCAACACCTCAACATATCGAAGTTCCACAAGCGGACAATGACCTTCTAACAGAAGAGCAACCTATTGTAGAAGAAAACGTTGTTTCTGAAGTAGTAGTCCCTGTATGTGAAGAAGAGGTCGATTTGACAGAAGAAAATACGGAGATAATCGATGAAAACCCACTTGAACCTGTAGTTGTCGCAGAAGAAACGCCAGAACCTCAACCAGAACTTCAAGAAGAACTTTCTGAATGTATAGAGGAAGAAAAGAGAGTAGATGAAGAGGATGTGAAGGAAGATGTGAAAACTCCGACAGCTTTGTCGGATGTGTCGAAAGAGTCTTTCACGCGCAACGATTCAATCACACACAAGAAAATTGATGACATAAAGCAAGCTATCAGTCTAGGTGATCGTTTCTTGTTTCAGCGTGAATTGTTCAATAATAATGGAGAATTAATGACAAAAACGATTGGTTATCTGAATGGATTGACAAGCATGGATGAGGCATTGCAATATGTGAACAAGAAATTTAATTGGGATTCTGAAAATCCAACGGTTGAACGTTTCCTTCAGATTTTAATTCGTCGTTATTTATGAGCAAGCTCTATGTTGTTCCTACTCCTATCGGCAATCTCGAAGATATCACCTTTCGTGCATTAAAGGTATTGAAAGAAGTTGACCTGATTTTGTCGGAGGATACACGGACCAGTGGTATTTTGTTGAAGCATTTTGACATAAAGACTCCACAGCAATCACATCATAAATTCAATGAGCATCAGACTTGTATGTCAGTGGTAAATCGTATCAAAAGCGGTTTATCTGTTGCTTTGATTTCTGATGCGGGTACACCCGCCATTTCCGATCCGGGATTTTTATTGGTACGTACTTGTGTTGAGAATGATGTTGAGGTAGAATGTTTGCCAGGAGCAACAGCATTTGTGCCGGCATTGGTTACTTCCGGATTGCCCAACGACCGTTTCTGTTTTGAAGGTTTTCTGCCTCAGAAAAAAGGCCGCCAATCACGTATTAAGGCTTTGGCGGAAGAAAGCCGTACTATGGTATTTTATGAGTCTCCTTTTCGTTTGGTTAGGTTGTTGGGCGAATTGGCGGCTGTGCTGGGTAATGAAAGGCGTGCATCTGTTTCACGTGAAATTTCCAAGTTGCATGAAGAAGTCATGCGTGGTACATTGACAGAATTGCAACAGTATTATGAAGAACATACACCGAAAGGCGAGATAGTTGTATGTGTGGCAGGCAAACAGGATGTTGCTAAAAATGAAATCTCTTAAAAATCAAAACTAATATGAAAAAGCTATTTTTCTCTATTGTTGCAATCATGTTTACCATTACATCTTGCAGCCAATTTACGTCAAAAAAAGAATATGATGCCGTAAAAGCAGAAAACGATTCACTTCGCATGGTTCAAGAACAGGTAGAACAGGAAATGAACCAATACATGAAGGCAATCAATAGTGTACAGGAGAATTTGGAGGCCATCAAGCAGAGTGAAAAAATCCTGACCATGAAGAAGATGTCAAAGGATTTGTCACCTACAGATGTTGAACAGATTAATAAAGATTTGAAAGATTTGGCCGATTTGCTGAAGAAGAACAAAGAGGAATTGCAAAACTTGCAGAAGCGTGTAAAAAACAGCTCTTTCAAAATCAGTGAATTGCAGAAGACGGTCGATATGCTTACACAAAGTCTGCAAGAAGAAACCAACAAAGTTATGCAGCTTACCGCTGAGTTGGAAAAGAAAAATGTATTGATAGATAGCATGTCTCTGCAGATTGCAGAACAAGCCGACAATATCAGGCAATTGGAAGACCAGAATGTAGAGCAGACAACCAAGATGCAAGAACAGGATGAAGCTTTGAATACAGCATGGTATGCATTTGGTAGTCGTAAAGAGTTGAAAGAACAGAATATTATAAACCGTAAAGGTGCTTTTGCGCCGCAACGCGTTTTGGAAAGCGATTTCAATAAGGACTATTTTGTAAAAATCGACATCAGAAACACACAGGAAATCCCATTGTTTTCTTCACGGGCCAAGATTTTGACTAACCATCCAAAGAGTTCATATACTTTGGAAAAGAATGATAAGAACCTGGTGCTTGTCATTGTAGATTATAAGGCGTTCTGGAGTGTATCCCGTTATTTGGTAGTGGAAGTGGACTAATGAATATGCCACATAAATATTCTACCGTATTGCTTGATTGGGATGACACTTTGTGGGATTTCAAACACAATGCATTCGTCGCACTGAAAGAAGTCTTTTTCAGACACCAATTGACAAAATATTTTGCCGATTTTGAGTCCTTCTACGAATTGTATGAGACACATAATAAATTGTTGTGGAAGGACTATGCTGCCGGCAAGATTGATAAAGACACTTTGCAGCGTGAGCGTTTTATGTATCCTTTTCGCCAAAAAGGAGTAGAGGATGAACGATTGGCACGGAGTATAGGTGACGACTTTCTGGAAACAACCATAAAACAGACAGGATTGGTTGCCTACGCGCGTGAGTTGGTGGAATATTTGCATACAAATGGCTATCAATTGATAGTGCTATCGAACGGATTCAGTGAGGTACAATATAGAAAAATCAATGCTTCCGGCTTGGCTTCTTATATTGACCACATTGTCCTTTCTGAGAATGTGGGTGTGCAAAAGCCAGATCCTCAGATTTACAGCTATGCTGTTCAATTGGCGAATGCCCCCAAGGAACAGGTTGTCATGATTGGTGATAATGTGGAAACAGACATCAAAGGTGCGTATGATTTTGGTTTGGATTCCATCTTGTTTGATCCATTGCAGGAGCACAAAGATAATCCTTATGCCACATATCGGGTCATCGGATTGAAAGAGATTGAAAACATTTTATAAATGTCGGATGGAGGGTAAATAGAGTTTTTTTCCCTACTTTTGCGTGGTTTTTTAGAATTGAATATATGGATGCACTCACACGAATAAAACAATATATTTCCAAGGATTTTGAAACATACAATGCTTGTTTTGCCCAAGCCTTGCAGACAGACAATATTCTGCTGAAACAGGTTCTTGAGCATGTTGCTGCCAAACAAGGTAAACAGATGAGACCGGTTATCATTTTGCTGTCAGCAAAATTATGTGGCGGCATAACTCAACAGGCTATTCGCTCGGCTGTTTCTATGGAGTTATTGCATACGGCGAGTCTGGTCCATGATGATATAGTGGATGGTGCAACCATGCGAAGGGGGCAAAAGGCCGTTAATGCTGTGTGGGATAACAAGACTGCTGTCTTGGTGGGTGATTATTTGTTGAGCAAGGCATTGGCACTTGCTTTGGAAACCAATAATATCAAGGCTATTTCTATTATTACAGAATTAGGACAGGCTCTTTCTTCGGGTGAGTTACTACAATTGTTTCTGGCATGGACGATTAATCCGGACGAAGAATCTTATTTTAAGATTATCCGTCAAAAAACAGCTATGTTGTTTGCAGCAGGAACAAGTATTGGAGCTGTTTCAGTAAATGCTGAAGCAGAAAAATGCACTGCACTCCGCAAATTTGGTGAGGCATTGGGAGTTTGTTTCCAACTGAAAGATGACTATTTGGATTATGTTTCTGACAATAATGGTTTGGGAAAACCTGCCATGAGCGATGTGAGAGATGGCAAAATTACCCTGCCTTTGTTGAGGGCCATGCAAAAAGCTCC
>CALUKG010000047.1 GCA_944321155.1 uncultured Bacteroidales bacterium
TAGTTTGAATAATCTTATAGTTTCGTCACGTTTTGCTTTTTCTAAAGAGGTAAACAATTACGGCATTCCGTTTTTTCGCGCAGTCCACATTACTATTTACAACGGTATCATACCCTTCTTCTTTCGCCCATTGTTTCAATATTTCAGCAATCTTCGCATGGGAGCATATCCATGCATGAACCTGATTGTCCATTGGCTCATAATCATGCAAACGATGCCATTCCATTTGAATGTCGAGATCGTTGGTCGTTCCACAGAAGAAAATGCTTTTCCCTTGACCATTGCACAGCGAAATATAGACCTCGTTCATCTGTTTCCTGATTTCATCCAATGGCAGATATGACGCATCAGTATAGGTGTAGCGACATTGCAAAGCTGCCCTAACATGGATTTGCAACGAACGATATCGATTGCCATATTTTTCTATGATGTTCCATGCTTCATGAAGTATGGCAAGGTCATTCCCTGTATGCCCGAGCTTTCGATATATATTTGCATCGCTATATACTTCAAGGTTGAATTTGGCAATCTGGTGACGGTTTTCTTCATATCCGACTACTTGTGTTATGCTTTCATCGTTTAAATCGATGTCTGCCATAAGAGTATTATCCCACGAAACAGGAGAAAGGTACAAGATCCTTACCTTATTTCCATCAGGATGTTGCCAAAAAGAAATAGTTTTTTCCATAATGTTTAAACTGAACAAGCACCTGAAGCAGAAAAAACAATCCTGCCAGATGCTTGCTCTCCAAATTCATAATAGGATGCTATGAATTTTTCTTTTTCACAGGGTGATTATCCATTTGTACCTCCGTTATGAGTTCGGTTATAGGAAGTTGTCACCACAGCGATGTCACCATATTGTCTTCCACTGACTGATCGATTCAATGCGGAAACAGTAAGTGTGGTTACTTGCTGGGTTCCTGTCACGTGCAGAGCTGTACCGACAGGCAAAGTCACATTGATAGGATAACTCCCAGTAGCAGTAGTGACACCTGCACCGGCTATGCGGGCTAATATCTCAATCAGGTAAGCGGTTATCTTGCTTGTACCTGACGAAGTGATTTCCGTTCCGATGTGGTAGGTAAACGAAGCCGAACCTACCGTCATCTCTGCTGAACCATACAAGTTGTCCCACAAATCTTGTTCAAAGGCAAGAGGTGTTGTGGTAGAGGAAGAGGTCACTTCAGCACCAAAGAGCAACGTATAGGAAGTGAATTGGTCAGCAAACACAATCACTTGTCCGCCTTCCACCGTATATTCGGCATCGACCCATTGTCCATCCACGTATTTCTGTGCCGTGATGGATTGTGCCACTTCCGAATCCACATCGTATGCTAATTCAATCGGGCTGGAAAGCGTGGCATTCGCATCGGTACAAGCCACGTTGGTTCCTATCAGCATGACACTTTCTGTAGCTCGGGTAGTAGCACGGGTATTTGCCTCGGCTTCTTCCAATGTATAAAGTGGAGTAACCACAATGGAACTTCCTGCAGGCAACTCAGCCGTCTCTGGCACAGTAACTGCTACTGTAACGGCTCCTTCGTCATTGCCTTCGATGGTTTCTGAAGTCACGTTGGCTTCCGTATCGCCATTGGCTGCAATTTCGATGGTCGTGCCTTCATTAGGCAGGGAAACATTCCATACTACATTCGCTCCATTTCCGCTTTCTGTAACAGTCACAGTCGTTTCTTTGGTCTGTTTGCCCGTAGCAGAAGCCGTCAGTGTATAACTCCCGGTTGCTACGTCCTCAAAGACGAACGTGCCATCTGCATGGGTTTGTGTTGATGTGCCGTTCATACTTACGGTAGCGGAAAGTCCATTACCATCCATGCTGGTAACACGGCCACTAATACTATGCGACACGGCTACGGTAGGCGGTGTCACATTGCTGTAGTCAGGGTCATCATCGCTGCACCCGATAAAACTCGTGGCCAAAGCCACACCAAGGAATGTGAACATTCCCAACTTAGCTAATCTTTTCATTTTTTTGAAGATTTAATTAAACATATTGGTCTTATACACAACTTGACTTACCTGTTTATGGTTAGATCCGTCTGTTTTTCAATTTGCATTTTTTTTGCCTAACAAATTTATTTTGAAGCAAAGCCCACCTGTAAAGTATTGACCGTTTTGCAGACTGGCCTGCAAGAAAAAATACCGCCACAACAGGTAGTCTACTCCGATATTAATGTCATTTCCCGTATATTCTACCACAGCTCGCAAGTTCTTGGCAAAGGCAGGACGGTAGGTGATGCCACCAGCTATGCCCCTCCATTTCACATTGAAGTCTGACCTGTAATAACGGTAGGCAAGGTGTACGCCAAGTTCATGCCGTTTCCAAGCAAAATGCTTGGTGGCTGCTATGTAGAAGTTCTGAAAATAAGCAAAATCTCCATTGGGATCTTCCATCGTACGCCCCGGATCTTGCGCTCCGATGGCAATTGCCGGCCACCATTTTCCTTCTTTTAATGGACGGACTTTTACGGCAAAGTAACGGTCTTTTCTACTAAATCCAACTTCTCCATATTGATCTATACCCTTATATAATGTACAAACATAGGCTAATTCTAACCAAGAAAAAGGGGTGATAGCCAAGAAATGGTTAGTTGTGTTATGTTTATGTCCATACTGATAAAAGAGATTGCTGGGCAGGAATTCTTGGTTTAGAAAAAAAACACCCGCACGGGCTTCTCCTTCCGTTGCCATCTCCGCCGTCGGCACATGAATCATCCCCGTAATGCCTGAGTATTCTTGTGCTTGCATGACATTCCAATAGACACAACACAGTAGGCAGAATAAAAACTTTTTCATTTCCGCCTCCTTTCATCAAAGTCCGGCTTCATAGTATTGCTACCCCATTGCAGAGCCGTGCGGTCAAACCAACCTTCGCGTTCGTTTTCTTCCGGATCAGTCGTATACATCTTGTTGGCGTAGGCATCGCCCTGTATGCTGTAAGTCAAACGGAAGTTGCTGGCGGGACGGAAATTGACAGTTCGTCGTTTCCGTTTGTAGGGAGGAATCATCATCACAACTTTGAACCCAGCGTTCTTGCCCCCTTCATTGCTGTATTCTCCATACACTCCAACGGTACAATGGTTGAAGTGCCGCATCGCTTCCACGATGACTCCATAATCCTCGTAAATAAAGCGTCCTCCTCTGGCGCGAAACTGGGTGTTCCATCGGTTCAAGTACACATCTGCCCCGGCTAAAGCGGTCAGACGTTGGGGAGTGCTTGCTTCCCAGTTTAAAGCCATCGAACAATACCCGGTCAATCCGGCCTGTGCTTCCAATGCAAGCCAATTGTTCACCACATACATTCCTTTCAAGTCCAACCCATAGCGTTCTCTTCCAAACAATCCGCCACTCGCTTTCAGATGCCACTTCCCATTCCAATGTGCTTCTTTCGACAAGACTGCCATGTTCAGTCTTATTTTTTTGTATCGTTCTCCATATTGGTTTACTATGGGTATGAATCCCTGTGCGGCTGCTTGCCAGCCTTTGCCCATGTTCCATTTCACACCCGGAGTAAGATTGATTAAGAGATCATACACTCGTCCGTTGTTAAGTAAGTCACGATAATTAAAATCCACCCCAACGAAAATGTCCACTTGTCCGGTTGGTATACATGGTTGTGCCTGCACTATTTTTCCATAAAATAAGAATAAAGCGAGGAAAACAATTATCCGTTTTTTCTGTTTTAATTCTTTAACTAAATTCATAGCCAATCGTAATCATTGCCTATCATTTGTTTGGCAATACATATCAACATATTTCTTATCGTCTCGCCCACAGGGTATTTTACACCAACAAGTGATTTTCTATCTCAATCTTTAAGTATACAAGGATAAGCTGTAGCTAAAAGAGGGATTTTGATGGGATCCCTCAAACCCATTGGAAGATTAGATTCTCTAAATCTCAAATAGCTCGTCCTATTCGCGCTTGCTCTTCAAGTTTTCGTATAAATCATATACTGCCAACTCTGCGGTGAACCGCTCTGTTTCGTCCTATGAAGCGTAGGACGAATAGACATTATAAAACATCTATACAGAGGCAAGGGTAAGTAGTATGGCTACTGTCCATTTTGACAGCCTCGTCTTCCAACGTGAGAGGCTGTCCTAAATACCAAAAATATTACTCATTTTACATGAAAATTTAAGTTAGTAAAAAGGTTTATCTCTCCCGGCAATTACCTACTCTCCCACATTCAGCAGTACCATCGGCGCAAGCAGTCTTCACTTCTCTGTTCGGAATGGGAAGAGGTGTTTCCCCGCCGCTATAATCACCTTTATATCTTATCTTTCCGCCCGCATTGGATTATGTAGAAAATCATCGTAAGCCAACCGAATACCGTCTTCCAGTTCCGTCTTATATGTCCAGCCCAAGGCAGTAGCTTTTGACACATCGAGCAGCTTACGCGGTGTGCCGTTCGGGCGGGAGGTATCCCACCGGATTTCCCCGTTATAACCCACGACCTTTGCCACAAGCTCAGTTAAGGCTTTAATGGTTAGTTCCTTGCCTGTACCCGCATTGACAGTTTCGTTGCCGCTATAATGATTCATTAGGAACACGCACAGATTGGCAAGGTCATCCACATACAAGAACTCTCGCAGTGGTGAGCCATCGCCCCAGCAAGTCACATACGGTAATCCTTGTTCTTTGGCTTCATGGAAACGGCGTATCAACGCCGGAAGCACATGGCTGTGCTCCGGATGGTAATTGTCATTGGGACCGTAAAGGTTAGTCGGCATTACGCTGATGTAGTCAGTACCATACTGGCGGTTCAAGAACTCGCAATACTTCAGCCCCGAAATCTTGGCGAGAGCGTATGCCTCATTGGTCTTCTCCAAAGCTCCCGTCAGCAGGCAGTCTTCCTTCATGGGCTGCGGTGCCATACGTGGATAAATGCAGGACGAACCGAGGAACTCCAGTTTCTTGCATCCGTTTTTCCAAGCGGAATGGATGACGTTCATTTCCAGTATCATGTTCTCGTACATAAAATCCGCCAATGCCGATTCGTTGGCTACAATGCCGCCTACCTTGGCGGCTGCAAGGAATACATACTCCGGTTGTTCTTCGGAAAAGAACTTCTCCACGGCTTCCTGACGAGTTAGGTCCAGTTCCTTATGGGTACGAGTAATGATATGCATATATCCTTGCCGTTCCAATTCGCGCACGATGGCCGAGCCTACCATACCCCGATGTCCGGCCACATAGATTTTTGCATCCTTCTCCATCATTTTACGATTCCTTTCTCCAAATATTCAGCGAGGTTGGTGCGTACACGTTCCCCGGCTCGTTCTACGGCCACCTTAGCCATGTCCGCATCCACCATCAGTTTTACCAGTTGTTCAAACGAGGTCTTTTGTGGGTTCCAGCCCAATTCACGCTTGGCTTTCGAAGGGTCACCCCAAAGATTCACCACATCGGTGGGACGGTAGAAGTCGGGCGACACTTCCACCAATACCTTTCCGGTCTTCGTATCGATGCCTTTTTCATTCTCGCCTTCGCCTTCAAAACGCAGTTCGATGCCTACATGATGAAAGGCTAGTTGACAGAACTCACGCACGGAATGTTGTTCGCCTGTGGCGATTACGAAATCTTCCGGCTTGTTATTCTGAAGGATCAGCCACATGCACTCCACATAATCTTTGGCATAGCCCCAGTCTCTGAGTGATGAAAGGTTGCCTAAATACAGCTTGTCTTGCTTACCTTGGGCAATACGCGCAGCGGCCAAAGTAATCTTACGAGTCACGAATGTTTCACCACGACGTTCACTTTCGTGATTGAACAAGATGCCGGAGCAGCAAAACATATTGTATGCCTCACGATATTCTTTCACAATCCAATACCCGTAGAGTTTGGCCACGGCGTAGGGACTGTACGGGTGGAACGGCGTATTTTCATTCTGTGGAACTTCTTCAACTTTACCATAAAGTTCAGATGTGGATGCTTGATAAATACGGCATGTATCTATTAAGTCACATTGCCGTACAGCTTCCAAAATACGAAGTACACCCGTAGCATCAACATCAGCCGTAAATTCTGGAGAATCAAAAGATACCTGTACATGACTCTGTGCGGCCAAATTGTAAATCTCATTGGGCTTTACTTTCTTCACGACTTGCAGGATGCTCATTGAATCTCCCAAGTCTGCATAGTGCAGGTGGAAATTCGGATGTCCTTCCAAATGTGCGATACGTTCGCGGTAATCCACAGATGAACGACGTATCGTGCCGTGTACGTCGTAACCTTTCTCTAATAAAAATTCAGCCAAGAACGAACCGTCCTGGCCGGTTATTCCTGTAATAAGTGCTGTATTCATTCTTTGCAACATATTAATGAATTTGATTGAAACAGTTTAAAGCATTAGAAGTTGTGTTCGTCAAAGAGTTTTATCTAGTATTTCATATTTGGAATGTTGGCTTTTAAATTCCGGAACAATCGCCTTCATTTGTCCAACGATGTGCATATCATCATCATGCCTGCTATGCTGGATTAAATCGTCAATCTCTAAACGAATGGAGTCATAATCATATTCGCGAACTTTGGCAATCTTTATCTTAGGATGGAAAGTGGGCAAGGTCGTTTCTTTTTCATTCAAAACTTCTTCATACAATTTTTCTCCGTCACGAAGTCCAGTAATTTTGATTTCGATGTTTTTGGCATGACTTAGCAGGATCATCCGCTTGGCCAAGTCTATGATTTTTACGGGTTCTCCCATGTCAAAAACAAAAATTTCTCCTCCATGCCCCATTGTTCCTGCCTCAAGGACAAGTTTACAAGCTTCAGGTATAAGCATGAAATAACGTATAATATCCGGATGGGTGACGGTAACTGGTCCCCCGTTCTTTATTTGTTCTTTGAATAGGGGTATTACCGAACCATTGGAACCCAAGACATTTCCAAACCGTGTTGTGACAAACTGGGTTACACCTTTCACTTTTCCCTCTTTGATGGCTTTATCCAGACTTTGAACATATATCTCACAGATTCGTTTGGAACAACCCATTACATTGGTAGGATTGACAGCTTTATCTGTGGAAATCATCACAAACTTCTTGACACCATACTTGACGGATAAATCCGCAATAATTTGCGTACCTAACACATTGTTGATGATGCTTTCACTGGGATTGTCTTCCATCATGGGAACATGTTTGTATGCAGCTGCATGAAACACATAGTCAGGCTTATGGGCTAAGAATATTTCTTCCATTCTCGCTTGATTGGCAATGTCGGCAACGAGCGTGTATGATTGGGTGTTAGGAAAATCATGCGCCATCATTAACCGTATGTCATGAAGTGGGGTTTCCGCTTGATCCACCAACACCAGTTTGGCCGGACTGTAAAGAGCCACTTGTCGGACAATCTCACCTCCAATACTTCCTGCAGCACCGGTAATCAGAATAATTTTATTTTGAAGTTGTTTGCCTATAGCATCCATATCAACTTCAATTTTCTCGCGTGGCAGCAAATCTTCTATTTCTACTTCTTTCAGTTGCGTATGGTTGATGTCGCTTTTCCCATCCCATTCTTGCACATCTGGAACCATGAATATTTTTATATCATTTTCAATTAAGCGATTAACAAATTCTGTGTTATTCCGGATAGATTCACTCTTCAAGGGGGAAACAAATAAGTGTCTCACATGATGCTTCTTCATCGTATCTATCAGTTTGTCATTATTTGCATACACTTCTACTCCCATTAACCGTCTATGTTGAATGTCTGTTATATCTGAAACAAATCCAGATAATACATACTTGGCAGGATCTTGATTCCGAATGCTTTTCGCAATGCTTATGCCACCTTGTTTTACACCATAGATAAATATGGGTTTTGCTTGTTTCAGCTGATACGTCGTATCATATAAATACTTTACCAGAACCCTCATGGCACACATCAAAAGGAGGATTAAAAGAGCCGAGAAGATTATGTCCCTCAGACGGATTTCAACCAATATTTCATTGAGTCCGAACAAACGGGCTATGATGATCAGTGCGAAGCCGGTAATGACGGCAAAACCTACACGCTGCAAATCTACAAAAGAAGAAAACCGGATAACACCTGAGTAAGTATGGAATAATCTAAACCCAACAATATAGCAGGCAATATAAATCAATAATGTACCGGTCAAAGGCCAAAATTGTTGCAAAGTCATTAAAATGCCATTGTTGATTGCATAAACCAACAGGCAAGATAAATAAACCGTTGCGCAATCAAGCAAAAAGATACACCATACAGGTAGAGCATTTTTGGAAAAATACCACCTAAACAGTTCTTTCATTTGATTCATAAATCATATAACTTAGAATGTTTCGTTATAAGCTTAATTCATTGAAGCTTTTACTAATTCTTGTACAACTCTGACGTATTTTGAAGTGCCTATTTCGCGAGTCAAATTATCCATAACAAATTTTCTCCCATTCATACCCAATTGACTACATTGCTCCTTATCGCCATATAATGACAAAATGGCTTTCTTGAAACTTTCTTTGTCCCCTGCCGCCGTGAAGCATCCGCAATGATATTTCTCTATGATTTCTTTCAACTCGTTTTCATCGAAACTGGCAAGTACAGGACGGGATGCCGACATAATGCTCCAAGTCTTACTCGGTACACTGTTTTCTCCTACTCCCGGTTTGGAAATAACAAGCCCCACATTTCCCAAGCTGAATACGTGAGAAATTTCTTCGTATGGCTGAAAAGGTAGTAGGGTTACATTTTTAATGTCACGTTTAGATATTATACTCTCCAACTCTTCTTTGTAAGCACCGTTTCCTATCAGCACGAAATGAATGTCTTTTTCGGTTTCCAGTTCTTTGGCAACATCCATCAGCATATCCATATTTTGTGTGAGACCAATATTGCCACAATAAGTCACATAGAATTTGTTTCTATCCAATCCATAACGGTCGAACAATATGTTATCCTCCCGCTTCACTTCCTTCACCGCTTGCTCGTCCACCCAGTTGTAGATGACCTCAATCTTCTCTTCAGGCACTCCTTTGGCCATAATGTTCCGTTTGAAGTCCTCCGAAATAACAATGATTTTGTCGGCATTGCGATAGGTGAAATTCTCAATTACCCTGCCGATTTTCCATAACAAACTTCCTTTTTGGGTAAGTCCAGTACTGACCAAAGAGTCTGGAAAAATGTCTTGCAGGTTATAAACCAATGGCATCTTCCTAAATTTCTTCACTAATGCGGCCATAGCCCCTTGAATGGGAGGAGTACTCGAAATGAACATGATATTGCATTGGCGAGCCTCAGATGAAAATAAAGCAAAAGTGAATTGTTTTAGACAAGATAACGTGTAACGTGCCGCTCTTACTATTGAATTCTTTTTTTCTTGGAATAATGAAAAACGGCGAACTGTCATTTTCCCATCATACATTAGTTCGTGTTTCCGTTTGCCATACTCTTTCTTTATCTTATTAGTAATTCCCCGCGTCGGCACCGGTGTGTAAACAAGCATATCAAATCCAGCTTCAGCAAAAGCTCGATTACGATTTTCAGCAAGGTATGAACTGGCTGCTTGTTCCGGGTAAAAATAAGAAGCGAGAAGTAATATTTTTGTAGGTGCCATTATTCTGCAACTCTTAAGAAGTGAGCTGGATTTCCGACCCAGATTTCATTGTCAGGGACATTCTTTGTTAGCACACTTCCCATACCTACTACACTAAACTGTCCTATAGTTTTATATTCCAATACTGTAGCATTTAACCCGACATTGGATCCTTTCCCCATTTTAATGTATGCACCCACAACTGCCTGTGATGCGATATGAGAGAATTCCCCGGTTGTTGTGTTATGCCCCACAGTGGCCCCTGTCATAATTAACGTGTTTAAAGATATATGTGCAGCTGATGAAATCATAACATACGGCATGATTACTGCGCCAGGATCAATCTGGACATTTCTAGCGACATAAGCTGTGGGGTGAACAAATGTGGCAAGCATTTCCGGCTTCAGCCCCAATTCTTCAAACAATTGAATCATTCGACGTTCGCCTCCGATGCGGTGTAAACTATATATAAACTTGTAGCCACGATTGTAGAACTCTTTGATACTTTCGGAAGTGTGGATGCCAAGCGAAGGCGTACCATCCAGCATCGTTCCGGCCTCAGCCCGGTCATTTAAAAAACCTTCTACTGAAATCTCATTATATCCTCTTTGGTTGGCATCTTTAATTGCCTCGGCAATGACAGAACCGCTGCCTATCCCCCCAATAATGATAACTTTCTGTGTCATATTACTTCTTATTGCTAATTATTTGTTGTTTACGTAAAATTTCCTTTGCCATCTTCAGCATAGGTGGACCTATGAATTTATTGTCTTTAACAGCAACCCCTTTACCCTCGGCAATGGCTTCATCCGACAGGCGTATCATTTCAGTAGCCCACAAAACTTCTTCTTCCGATGGGGTATAATACTGGTGAACTAACGGAAGTTCTTTTGGATTCAAAACCAACATTCCTTCAAATCCTAACTTCTTGGAAAGAATTAAGTTTTTTTCCAAGTCCTCCAAATCGTGTACTTTAATATGCACTGTGTCTATGGGAACAACATCGCAGGCTTTGGCACCCATGGCTATCATGGCCCGAGGGCTAAATATGCTTTGCCCCTCAGAATCATGCTTACCTCCTAAGTCTGTCACAAAATCTTCACAGCCGAAGGCAACAGCAACTATTCGATTGGGACAGGCACTGCATATATCCTGAATATTCATTACAGCACTTGTAGTTTCTATCAACGGAATAATCTTGAATTTTCCAATTGGAAAACCTTTTTCAGCTTCGATGGTTTCTAACAGTTTGCCAATGAAATATATATCTTCTCCTTTATGAGCCTTTGGGTACATAAAGCCCGTTATACCATCGATGCTAAGTTGATAAACATCTTTAAGTAGTTGGCCGCTTTCTCTATCGTTCACTCGGGGAAACAATATTCTATCTTTAAACAGACCTTCTTGTATGTACTTTATAATGTTATTCCGTGCAACTTGCTTATTTTCTATGGGTTGAACAGAATCCTCGATATCAAGCAATAACACATCGGCCGAACTGCGCGATGCACTGTTCATCAATCTATCGTTATGCGCAGGGACAAACATCAAACTACGCATCAAAAAATCAACTTTCATTTCTATTCCTCTGCTTTTTTCTTTACTAATACGTGGCGGCGGAAAGACAGAACAGCCTCCTTGCGTTGGTTGTATGCGATAGTTTCCACGTAAACAATTCCTCTGTCTCGTTTTGACTTAGACTCACGCTTATCAAGGACTTTTGTCCTCACATATAAAGTGTCGTTAATAAATGTGGGTGCCAAGTGCTTAATGTCTTCATATCCAAGATTGGCTATGGCTTTCCCGCTAATATCAGGAACAGTCATGCCGACAGCCAATGAAAAAACCAATGTGCCTACTACCAATATCTTACCATGTTGGTTCTTAGATGCATAGTCTATATTGGTATGCACAGGATGAGCATTCATTGTCAGTAGCGAAAAAAGATTGTTGTCACTCTCAAAAATTGTCTTGGATAATGAATGAGTAATTTCAGCACCCACTTCAAAATCTTCATAATAAAGACCTAACTTATTTGCCTCCATTGCTGTTAGTGTTTATATTTTTTTGAAACAATACCGTAGCAATCGTTTTGAATAGAATTTTCACATCCATCAAGAATGTCAAATGGGTAGCATAAAAAGCATCATTCTTGTATTTATCAATACGAGCTATGGAATTTCTATAATTTGCCTGGTTGTAACCGGTAATGCCCGGCCTTACCGTCATCATTTCTTTGAGATACTCCTGCAACTCGGTATATTCGTTCCTGGGTAATATCGGACGTGGTCCTATAAAACTCATATCACCGATTAAAACATTCAGAAATTGAGGAAATTCATCAATACTCGTTTTGCGCATAAAACGTCCGATTGGTGTAACACGCGGGTCATCTGCTGCATTATACGTAGAACCGTCTGAATTGCGTATGTCAGGCGCATTCACGTACATCGAGCGGAGCTTGTACATCTTGAATATCTTGAAATGTTTTCCCACCCGTGGCGCATTATAGAATATCGGTCCCTTATCTGTGAAATAGATAATGGGAGCGAATATTATGACAACCAGCAGAACAAAAGGTAGGAGAATAATTGCTCCAATGATGTCAAACAATCGTTTAAAGAAACATTTGTACATTATTATTCATTGATTATCTCCACAAAATTGTTTATCACATATTCCACATCCTCATCATCCAACCGTGTATGCAACGGTAATGTTATTTCATTGCGATACAAATTGTAGGCATTCGGATAATCCTTTATGTCAAAGCCAAGAGCCTTGTAGGCTGTCATCATGGGAAGCGGCTTGTAATGCACATTGCAAGCAATGCCACGTTCCGCCATTTTCACAATCACTTCATTGCGGTACTCCACATCCTTTCCTGTCAGGCGCACCATATACAAGTGACCGCTTGATGAGAAGGTGTCGCCATAATGAAGCAGCGGCTGTACATTCAGACAGCCAAACGTCCCGTTATATCGCTCGATAATTTGCCTGCGGCGAGCCAACAAACTTGGATAACGACGCATCTGTGCCAGGCCAATGCCCGCCATAATGTCCGTCATATTGCACTTATACCACGGCCCGATGATGTCATATTCCCATGCTCCAAGTTTGGTCTTGGCAAGCGCATCCTTGTTTTGTCCATGCAGGCTGTAAAGCTGCGCCATCTTGTAGAGTTGCTCGTTGTCTATTCCGGAAATATTCCGCCAGACCAATGCTCCTCCTTCCGCCGTAGTGAGGTTCTTCACCGCATGGAATGAGAATGACGTAAAATCGGCAATCTCACCACACATTTTCTCGTTTCTCATGGATCCAAAAGCATGCGCTGCATCAGCCAAAACGATGATTCGCCCTATAGCACGTTGCAAATCATTTTTAGGTCGGAACAAATGGCGTTTGCGCTCCACAATCTCGAAAATCCGATTGTAGTCACAAACAATACCTCCAAGATCAACAGGCATAATAACCTTCGTATGTTCGTTGATGGCGTTCTCCAATTGGTCGTAGTCCATTTCCACATTGTCCGTCTGTGAGTCAATCATACGCAGACGAGTACCTATGTGTTGCGTCACACTGGCGGTAGCCGTATAAGTATATGCCGGCACAATCACTTCATCCTCCGCGCCCACACCTATAAGTCTTAATGCCATCTCCATACAGGCGGTGGCAGAATTGAGGCAGACAGCCTTTTCAGTATGACAATAAGCCGCGATTTGTCGTTCAAATTCTTTTGTTTTTGGACCTGTAGTAATCCAGCCCGAACGAAGTGTATCAATCACTTCTGCAATCTCCTCTTCTCCCATATCTGGTGGCGAAAAAGGAATGTTCCTAAGAATTGTGTTCATTTTAGAATTATATTATTGTTTTGTTTAATTATTCAAGATCCATATTTCATCCCATTTCTGTAATATTTAAAATTCTAATCTTTCTAATTAAATAGTAGCAGGTTAAACACATCTTAGACATTGTTGCTAGCATCACTCCAAAGGCAAAACCTTTTAATCCACCCCAAAAATAAAGCAATAACCCACACACCGCATATAGTAGAAAATAGATGGTTTGTATTTTCATTTGCATATTTACACCATTAAATCTTAATAGTAGAGGCGTTGTCAGGGCTACTATTAATTCGATAGACGAAATTCCAGATGTTATATAAATATATTTCAACGATTCTGCCCACCATTGTGGGTATAACAATCTGAGTAATAATGGGCTAATTAGAAGAATTACTCCGTATGCCATGATCCCTAAAATTCCCGATAATATCAGTAGACCATAAAGGTTTTTCATCGTCAATTGTTTGATTCTAACAAAATAACTCAAGAAAACATTTGAAATTGGTGAAGAAATCAAAGTCACAATTTTCCCTATAATAGATGCTGAAAAGTATATTGACACAATGGCACCACCAGCGAGAGGGAATAATAATAGCCTATCCATATTAACAGCTAACATTCCTAAAATGTTTGCGGCTACCAATTTGATAATCACATTAGAAAGATGTTTAAATTTCTCTGTTTTTCCAAATGGCTCCCTCAATAAAGATGTTGATAAAACAGCATGCATGAACGCAACACTATAACCACAAATAAATATAATATACCAGTGAGAGAAAAAATTGAATAAATAGGCTCCAATAAGTAATCCTAAAGTAAGAAATAGATTATTTATAAGTATCTTAGAATATGTCAAAAACAATCGAAATTCTACTAATAAATAATCTTTTATCATCCAAACAACAGATAATAAACATATAGAAATTATGTCAATAGTATTTATTTTATTAAAATAGAACAGACAGCCGATAACGACCAATCCTATATTTAATACGGCATAGAGTGATAGCCAAAGATTAAAATCTCCTGTAATTTTATCTTCTTGATATTTTTGATTTAATAAAAGTCTTGCTGTAGATAGAGAATTACTTGTAATAGGCACTATGAAATGCAATAAAGCCAAAACTGTTAGGAATTGTCCGTTTTTCTCATCACCAAGTTCATTAGCAATATAGGGTAGTACTATCAATTGTAGTACAGCGACAGGTATCAAATTTGCAATAATATTAAAAATGATATCCTTGGAGATTTTGTTAAGATTAGATGGTATTTTGATTTGCATATAAATTATTTTATGCACTAAAAATCATATACTTCATATAGTTGCAACTGCACTTTGTTTTTGATTCTCGTTTTGATATATGCTCAAAGCTAATACAAAAGCAAATGTTGGATTTGCCATTTGCATATTGGTGAAAAACAAAATAAATATAATTATGAATGCCACATATTTAACCCATTTTTTTCTATAGTATGAGATTAATAATAAAGTCACTATTACCATAAGAGGAAGTCCGATAATACCGAGTTCTTGCAAGATTCCACCAAACATACTTCCAACCCTTTCAGTAAAACCATTAGGGAAAAAAACATTATTATAGCTTGTTTGTAGAGACTCAAATATAGCGTTGAACCTTACAGATGAACTTTCATCTTTCTTGGCTAGATTTTCGTTAGAAATCAATAAGGTAATTATACTGCCTAATCTTGAGTTTCTAAGGTGATTCCCAATGTAAAAAACTGATAAACCAATTATTATAATCGATGATAAAATCCATTTAATAGAAATATTTCGAAATGTTATACTATCTGATATAAAGAATGCAAGCATGAATATTAGAAACACTAAACCTGTAAAACTTTGAGCAAATATCAATACCATTATTGAGATTAGTGCAAAATATATTTTTTTGTGTTTGTCGAATGTAGAGGCGATAAATAAGAAATAAAAACATTGTAATCCGAAAAAAGAAGGTTCTGATGCCAGCGAATACACTCCTCTATCAGAGGTAGTGCGGGAGTTCGCTACTAAGAATCCTCCAAAATCAGGGAATAAAAATGTTTGAATTGCCCCAACTATAAACCAACATAATATAAAATATTTGCTCAACCTTATGTCTAATCCGTTTTCTCGAATTAATAGATTGTATACAGCACAACAAATAAAAAAAAGTGATGCGTACTGAAACAAACATCTTACCATGATTATTATATTGGGAGCCGATAGTATTCCAATGATTGCAGCAATAAAAAAATATAAGCAAAATAATTTTATCTCCTTAGAATAATACCATTTGGATAAACAAGATAAATATGCAATAGACACGATAAATGCATAAAATTGAATATCTGTTCCCAATACTTTTAATGGTAACAGAAATGGGAAAAAACAGAAAAAATAGATTAAGTATTTAAAGTAGATTTCCATTTAAACGATTTTCATGATGTTTAGTCGATTTATCTTTAATCGCTTACATTCTATGCAATAGGGATAGACTAAGTTTATATATGTTTACTGTTGTCTCTTTATTAAAGGGCTATTAGGAACTGGATAGTTCCTATTAATTTTAACCTGTAATGCTTTCATTAACATCCCTATTCCATGCAAATCCGTCCCCATATAGTCATAAATACCCATTCGGTACAGCATCATTGCGCGTTTTCTAACTTCTATACCATATTGTCCGTGTTGCGAAAATAAGTTGAGTTGAAACTGTACACTGATAGACTTCAGCTCTCTGAATTTGTTACCGTCCATATACAGGTATCGTTCTGGATGTGCCAACACTGGATAATACCCTTTGGCTTTGATACGAAGCAGAATATTGTTCAAGCCCATTGGAGGATTGAAATAACTTGTTTCTACCAACAAATGCTTGCCATCATTGCCTATTGGTAAGAGGTCGTTCTTTTCTAATCGTTCTTCAAATAGATTGTCGAGCATATTCTCCGAGGCGAGATGAAGCTTCACTGAACCCTGGTAGGTAGTTTTCAGTTCAACGAATCGCAGTTTCAACTTTTCTGTGGTGTTAGGAATGTCTTCCATAATGTGTGGGGTAAGCCAAACTTCTTTCACTCCCAACCGTTCATATTCGGCAAGTATTTG
>CALUKG010000048.1 GCA_944321155.1 uncultured Bacteroidales bacterium
AAGACTCGACCACTGAATACACAATGGCCGAGCACTACATTTTTATATTTAATCGAGTTTATCGGACAGCAATAAAATCTTATAAAGACTATCTGAGGGTGTTTTGGAATAGTATTTGATTTCAATAAGAATAAAATGGAAGAGATATGAGTAAGAGTTTGAAATGTACGTTAGGATGGTTGTTATTGCTTGCATTGACAATAAAGCCAGGTAGAATGATGGGGCAAGATTTGTATGAAGCTTATCTGTCTGGTGATATGTCTGTATGGGGAGCATACATAGCAGAAATGGAAAAGAAAGGTAATTTGACGCTTGATGAGATTGCTCGGGTTACGAATTATGAATATGGGTATATTGCGTGGTGTATAGATGAGAAACGTGTAGATGAGGCGAAGCATCGTTTGGATGTATTTATTTCACATATTGACTATTTGGAAAAACAAGGCTATAGTCCGTCTATGGTAGCTGTCTATCGTTCTTCCGTATGTGCCTATCAGTTGTCTTTGTACAAAAAGAAATTCATACAAATGGCTAAAGAGGCTTTGGCCTATTCAGAGCAGGCCTTGGAATTGGATGCGAAAAACCCAATTGCTTTGACATTGCAAGGTAATGTAAAAATGCATATGCCTGCTATATTGGGAGGATCGGATGCAAAGGCTTTGGAGTTCTTTTTGGAATCAGAAACTCTGATGCGCAATGCTGGAAAGGTGGACAATTGGAATTTTCGTTCTTTGCAATTGTGTATAGCTCAATGTTATGAGAGAGTGGAGGGGAAAAAGCGTGCAGCACAATATTGTGAGGAGGTTTTGGCTGAAGTGCCGAATTTTGTATATTTGCGTGATGTTTATTACAAGAAATTAATTGAATAATGGAACAGCAAATCGAATTGAATGAGCATAACAAGCAGGAATATCCACCTATGCATACAACAGAGCATATTTTGAATCAAACCATGGTTAGAATGTTTGGTTGTGAGCGTTCAAAAAATGCACATATCGAAAGAAAGAAGAGCAAATGTGATTACCTTTTAGCAGTTCCTCCTACAGACGAGGAGATTGCAGAAATAGAACGCCGTGTGAATGAGGTGATTGAATCGAATGCAGATGTGTATGTCCGCTATGTTTCAAAAGAAGAGGCTGCTTCTTTGGTCGATTTGTCAAAATTGCCTTCTGATGCATCCGATACGGTACGTTTGGTTTATGTCGGTGATTATGATATATGTGCATGTATTGGCGCTCATGTGAATAATACATCTGAAATCGAAGGGAAATTTGAGATTACAAGTCATGATTATGATAATGGCAGGTGGAGAATGCGATTCAAACTGAAATGATTTTGTAAGTAAAGTACTATTTAATCAGACGCTTTTAATGTGAATCTTAAAAGCGTCTGATTCTTTTGTTAGTATTTTGTAGTACACTGTTACACATGGTAAAAAAACACTTGTGGTTTTGGCGATTAAGCACATTTTTTTATCTTTGCAACCGCACGTGTATGTAGCGTGCATAATAGAAACATTTAATATATAACAGTCTTTTATGAAACGATATTTTTTATTTGCTTTGCTGTTGTCTGCTCTAAGTCTGTCTGCGCAGATTTATGACCCAATCAAATGGTCATTTGAGCACAATAAACTATCTGACTCTGCAGGAGAGATAGTGTTGAAGGCTACCATTGATGAAGGATGGCATTTGTATGGAACCCAACTTCCGGAAGACGGACCTATAGCTACTTCTTTTGTTTTTGAGCAGCTGCAGGATATCGCTTTGGATGGTGAATTGGTTGTGCCTGATGGGCTGGTACGCCAATATGATCCCAACTTTGCCATGGAATTGAATTGGTATGAAAAAGAGGCTGTTTTTGTACAAAAAGTGAAATATACAGGTGAAGCTCCAGCTTTGTCTGGGTATGTTAACTTTATGGCATGTAATGACGAAACCTGTTTGCCACCAGATGAAGTACCTTTCTCTTTTGGAGAACTTAAGACTGTGGCAGCTCCAGAGGCGACTTCAGAAGAAACGGTGAACGGTGGGACTACGCCAGCAGTATTGACAAATGATTTGTGGACACCAGTTATTGATGAGTTGAACGCTTTTGGCAATAAAGGTACAACAGGCGAACGTTCATTGTGGTGGATATTCCTTGCTGGACTTATTGGCGGTCTTGTTGCTTTGTTTACACCATGTGTATGGCCAATCATTCCGATGACAGTAAGCTTCTTCTTGAAACGTTCTGGCAATAAGAGCCGCGGTAAACGTGATGCTGTCTTGTATGGTATTTCCATTATTGTCATATATTTGGCTTTGGGATTGTTGATAACATTGATCTTTGGAGCAAGTGCATTGAATAGCCTTTCTACCAACGCATTCTTTAACTTGTTCTTCTTTGCGTTATTGGTGTTGTTTGCAGTTTCATTCTTCGGCGCATTTGAAATTACATTGCCTTCTTCATGGACAACTAAGATTGATGCGAAAGCAGAAACAACTGGAGGCATTTTGAGTATTCTGCTGATGGCATTTACTTTGGCTTTGGTATCTTTCTCTTGTACAGGTCCGATTATCGGTACACTTTTGGTGGAAGTAGCTGGAACTGGCTCTATCTTGGCACCTGCAATCGGTATGCTCGGATTTGCTATTGCATTGGCTATTCCGTTCAGTTTGTTTGCTTTCTTCCCAACGATGTTGAAATCTCTGCCTAAGTCAGGCGGTTGGTTGAACTCAGTGAAAGTGGTTTTGGCATTCTTGGAATTGGCATTGTCGTTGAAGTTCTTGTCTGTAGCCGACTTGGCTTACGGATGGCATATTCTTGACCGTGAAGTCTTCGTGGCATTGTGGATTGTAATCTTTGCTTCTCTGGGCTTCTATTTGTTGGGCAAACTGCGTTTCCCACACGATGATGAAGTTCCGACAGTTTCTGTTCCTCGCTATTTCCTGGCAACTATTTCTTTGGCATTTGCCATCTATATGCTACCGGGATTATGGGGTGCTCCTTTGAAAGCTGTAAGTGCTTTCGCACCACCTCTCTATACACAGGACTTCAATCTTTACGATGAAGAAGTGCATGCTCAGTTTGATAATTATGAAGCAGGTATGGCTTATGCCGCAACAACAGGTAAACCGGTTGTGGTTGACTTCTCTGGTTTCGGTTGTGTAAACTGCCGTAAGATGGAAGCTTCAGTATGGACTGATCCGGAAGTAAAGCAGATGTTGACACAGGACTTTGTTTTGATAACCTTGTTTGTTGATGATAAAACACCGTTGGCAGAACCTTATGAGGTGGAAGAAAACGGCCGAGTTAGAAAGATTAAGACAATCGGTGATAAGTGGAGTTATCTGCAACGTAGTAAGTTTGGTGCTAATGCACAGCCATTCTATGTGATGTTGGATACTGAAGGCAAACCGCTGAATTCAAGTTATGCTTTCGATGAGAATCCTTCACACTTTATCGAATGGTTGAATGCGGGTAAGAAATAAGACTTGAAATATATTAATATGTAAAGCGGTCTGTCAGAAATGATAGGCCGCTTTTTTATTGGGATAATATTGTATATTTGTTTTCAATTAGAAATAGTGTAATATTATGGACTTTCTGCAATTGGTTTTAAAACGTCAAAGCGTACGTAGTTATACGCAAGAAAAAATAGACAAAGAGAGTATATTACGTTGTTTGGAAGCGGCACGCCTTACTCCTTCTGCGTGTAATTCACAACCATGGCATTTTGTGGTGGTAGATGAGCCAGCGTTGCTCTCTGAAGTGGCCAAAGCTGCTTCAGATGGAGGTATGAATAAGTTTGCTAAAGAAGCACCCGTTATTGTTGCGGTTGTTTTGGAAAAGATGAATTTTATTGCCAAGGTAGGCAGTCTTTTGAAGAACAAGGATTATTGTATGTTAGATTTAGGAATGGCGGTGGAACATTTTTGTCTTCAGGCGGCTGAAGAAGGCTTGGGAACTTGTATTCTTGGTTGGTTCAACGAAAAGAAGATAGCGGAGCTATTGCGTGTTCCAAAGGGGAAACGTATTCCTTTGCTGATAGTGATGGGGCATGGCAATGACCAAACACGAAACAAGATACGCAAGTCCATGGACCATGTTTCTTCATGGAATATATATAAGCATCAGCAGAAATAGTCGTTTGATTTTTCTGCTGGATGCTGTTTGGGTTGGTGAGTTGTGAACGATGTGTTATAGCCGCTCAAATTTGGCAAATTTGATGAGGAGTGACTTGTTGCCGGTTTGGTCGAAGGCAACGTCCACTTTCTCATTGCCGTTTTCAATATAGCATTGTTTTACGGTGCCGTCTCCAAATGTTTTATGTCTGACACGCTGACCGGGGGTCAGACCATCTATCTCTATCAGGTTCTTTTCTTCTGTTTTGACATATTCTTTTCCTGTACTGGAAAGTTGCCGGGGCTTTTTAAATGGAGTGGGGGGCTCCAATGGGGTGTCTTCAGCCCAACCTCTTACATTGGTGCGACTGTATGGGATATCGTCAAAGTCCATATATTGTGCTCTGCGAGCGTTGCCACGAATATCATCGTCCAGATATCTTTTGTCAATATCATCCAAAAAGCGGCTGGGAGATGCAAATTCAGTTTTCCCGTTCCGGTAACGTGAAGATGAGAAACTTAAGAAACAGCGTTGCTCTGCACGGGTAATGGCAACATATAGCAAACGGCGTTCTTCTTCCAATTCGGCATTGCTTTCGCAACGGCGCGATGGAAATAAATCTTCCTCCAAACCGACAATAAACACATTCTTGAACTCCAATCCCTTGGCTGCATGTACGGTCATTAAGGTAACACGTTCGGTGTTGTCCTCCTTCGTGTCATCCATATCGGTCATCAGGGATATTTCGCCTAAAAATTGGTTCAAATCAGCTTCTTCTATTCCTACTTCCTGCTGCCGTTCCATAAAATCATGAATACCGTTTAGCAATTCTTGGAGGTTCTCGTATCTATTGAGGCTTTCTTCGTCTTTCTCGGCCAATAAGGCAGCACCTAATCCGGATGTTTTCACAATCTCTTGTGCCAACTCATAGGCGTTTAATGTGTTTTGCTGTTCTTGAAAAACACGGATCATTTCATAAAAGCGGCTTAACTTGCTTTGCGTGCCGCTGTTGATGGAAACTCCGTATTGCAATGGTTGTTGCAATACATTCCAGACGCTTGTACCGTGTATTTGGGCTGCATCCCATAGTTTGCCTATGGTTGTATCGCCTATACCACGCGCAGGAACATTGATGATGCGGCGCAAGGACTCTTCGTCATGTGGATTGGTAGTTAGACGCATATAGGCTAATGCATCTTTGATTTCTTTCCGTTGGTAAAACGATTGGCCACCATATATGACGTATGGAATACCATTTCTTCGGAGTGATTCCTCAATGGTTCTTGATTGTGCATTGGTTCGATACAAGACAGCTATATCATTGTAGGCATTGTTATCAAAGCGGGTGAGCTGTATAATTTTATAGGCTACTTTGTCCCCCTCTTCCCTGTCGCTGCTTACTTTAATTAAATGCAGTAGCTCACCAACGTCTTTTTGGGAGAATACTTTCTTCTTGATTTGAAATTCGTTTTTCCAAATAAGGGAATTGGCAGCATTGACAATTGTTTGTGTACTCCTGTAGTTTTGCTCCAGTTTGAAAATATGTGTGTTGGGATAGATACGCTCAAATTTTAGAATATTATCAATGCAGGCTCCCCGGAATGAATAGATGCTTTGTGCATCATCGCCAACTACACATATACGTTGGTGGGGTTGTACCAGATTTTTGACTATCAGGTCTTGTGACATATTGGTGTCTTGATATTCATCCACCAATATATAGTCAAACTTATCTTGATAGCGTGCAAGGATCTCAGGTTCATGCTTAAATAGCCAATTGGTGTAATATAGCAAGTCATCAAAGTCCATGATGTTTGACTGTTTGCAACGACGCGTGTATTCGGCATAGATTTCTCCCATGCGGGGTATTCCATCCTTTCTGTCTGCAAATGTTAGGTTGCTGTCGCGTACATAATTTTCGGGAGAAATAAGATAGTTCTTTGCACGTGAGATACGCGCGTACAAGGCGTTGGGCTTATATGTCTTGTCGTTCAGCTGCATTTGCTTTACAATGTTTTTGAGCAACGATTTCGTATCATCTGTGTCGTAAATGGTAAAGTTAGATGTAAACCCGATATGTGCAGCTTCAGCACGCAGAATGCGGAGGAATATGGAGTGAAATGTACCCATCCACAAATAACGGGCTTTTTCTTCTCCAACCAGTTGCACGATACGTTCCTTCATTTCTCGTGCTGCTTTGTTGGTAAAGGTAAGTGCCATTATTCTGTAAGCAGGAATACCCATTTTTAGCAGATAGGCTATCTTGTAGGTAAGTACACGTGTTTTTCCCGAACCAGCACCGGCAATGACCAAAGACGGTCCGGCATTATACATGACGGCTTCACGTTGGCAATCATTCAAATCCTCTAGAAACTTAACATTTACTTCTTTTTCCATTCCAATCTTTTTCTCCTTATTTCTTTTGGCAAAGATAGTGCAAGGCGAGTGGAGAAGCAAATGGGAAACGCAGTTTCACAATTTGCATATTCCGAGCCGCAGCCTATTTTATGGAAAGATAGTGCAAGGCGAGTGGAGAAACAAATTTAGTGCAAGCCAAATCCAGAACAAAGCTTGCTTATGTTATGGTGAGGCTTAGCCTAAATTCAAGCATTAAATGGGAAAAGCAGTTTCACAATTTGCTTATCCCGAGCCGCGGCCTATTTTATGTAAAGATAGTGCAAGTCGAGTGGAGAATAAAATATTGAAACTGGTTTCAAATATTTTTTATTCCGAGCCGCAGCCTATTTTAAGGAAAGATAATGCAAGGCGAGTATTTGTAAATAAATAATATAGTTTTGTGATAAGGGAAAATACCTTACCTTTGTCCGCATAAGAATATAAATATACATATCAGAAAATGCAGATTTCATATTTCAATATTGCTGATTTTTATTGTGATGGTGGTGCCGCTTTTGGAGTGGTGCCTAAAAAGGTATGGAGCAAGCGCTATCCGGCTGATGAAGAAAATTTCTGTCGCATGACAATGCGTTGTGTACTTATCAAGACAGATGATAGGCTCATGCTTGTTGATACGGGAGTGGGGAGCAAACAACTTCAATACTTGAAGTATTACAAAATAACAGAAATTGCCGATTTTCATCAAGAGTTGGCCAAGTTTGGATATACGTGTGACCAAGTAACAGATGTAATCTTAACCCATTTACATTTTGACCATTGCGGAGGTTGCACATTCATAGATGCGGACGGAATGTGTAAACCGCAATTCCCGAATGCCAATTATTGGGTTTCTGAATTGCAGTGGCAGAATTTTCTTCATCCGAATGTGCGTGAAGGCAATTCTTATTTTCCTGAAAATATGATGCCGGTTCAGGATGCGGGCTTACTTCGACTGATTAAGGAAGATACTTGGATTCACCCAGAAGTGCAATTGCGTATTTATAGCGGACATACCGATGGTATTGTTATGCCTTTTTTACCGAATTATGACGGAGGCACTTTTTTCATTAACGATATTATTCCTTTGGCCGCGTCATTGCCTTTGGCTTGGGTGTCAGCAACCGACACGCAACCGCTTTTGTCCATGAAAACAAAAGAATCCATTTTGGCAGAGGCTGCGCAAAACGGATTCTCCTTATTTTTTGAACACGATGCTTATGTCGTAAAAGGTCGTGTACAGTTAGTAAATGGCCATTATAAGTTGGTTGGTTGCCTGATGGCTTAGCGGGCTAGCCATAAAGATGGATTCTCCAGAGACTTGTCTTTCCAAATTTGGAAATACAGTTCTGTCTTGTTGTCATTGTCCGAATCAACATATATTTTTCCGATACGTTGTTTCGGACTTACTTTGTCTCCTTCTTTAACGTATATCTCAGTGAGATTGGCATAAACCGTGCGATAATTTCCGTGCTTGATGATTACTGCATTGTTACTCCCCGGAACAGAGAAGCGTTGGGTTACAACACCTTCAAATACGCATCTGGCCTCACAGCTGGAGGTGGTTTGGATGTAAATGCCCTTGTTGTTGATGGTTACATGCTCCAAAACAGGGTGGGGTTGAACTCCATATTTCCCGCTGACAAATCCTTTCTCAACTGGCCATGGCAAACGTCCTTTGTTCTTCTCAAAATTGCCGGCTATTAAAGTTTCTTCTTTGGTCATGCGCTCTTCGGGGCGCCCGGAAGTTGTTTTCTTGCTACTGCTTTTCTTTTCTGCTTTTTTGATTTCTTCTGCAATCAGTCGTTCGATGCGTGAGTTAAGTTCGTCTGCTTTTTTCTGTTGCTTTTTCTGTTGTGCCAGCAATTCTTTTTCTTTCTTTTTCAGAGAGTTCAGCATTTGGCGTTGTTTGCGTTGGTCGCCCGATAATTTGTCGTGCTCTCTTTCTCTGAGTTGCAAAATCTCCTGTTTGCTGTTGCGGCTTTGTTCCAATGCTTCATTTTGGCAGGCTATCTCTTTTTGCAATGCTTCAATCTGTTCGGCTTGCATTCTTCTGTAGCTGGCAAATTCCTGTAAGTAGCGCAAGCGTCTGTACATGCGGTCAAATGTATCAGCAGATAAGATAAATAATAGTTGGGAATAACCCTTGTTGAGCGAATAGTGGCTTTCCTCAACCAATCGTGCGTAATCCGCTTTTAACACTGCCAGTTCTCCTTCCAAAGTTTGTTTTGCATTCTCTAGAGAGTCCATGGATAGGTTGATAGCATCAATCTCATTGCCAATAGTATTTATCAGCCGTTTGCGTTCAGAGATGTTGCGGTTGATAATGGTAAGCTTGTTCAGTGTTGCTTTCTCGTTCCGTTTGGTCTCGTTCAGCATTTTGCCAGTAGTCTCGAGTTGTTGTAACGTGGCTTTACGCTGTTTCTCCAATTCTTTTACACTTTGGCCGAATGATTGGAAACTTCCAACCAGCAACAATAGTAATAATGAATATATAATTCTCATCATTGGTTTTATTTGTTCAAAAACTCACTTATACTTATTTCCTTAAACCGTTTTAAGTCTGTGTTTTGCAGCTTTATTTCTTCATTGAATCGGGCACGAAGCACTTCGAATACACAATCTGTGGAAAATTTCTCTAAATGGAATTGCATTTCAATTCTATAAGGGAATTTTACTCCGTTTTCCAATTGATAATTGCCATATAATACGTCTATTCCAATATAGCTTGAAGACATTTTTAATGAGGTTCTCAATAATTTGTAGTCATTGGAATCAATGGTAAATGAGTGTTCTATACCTTGTTTCTCAAATGAAAGTGTGTAGCTGTTTTCTGTATGTACCAGTTTCATAGAGTTCCCATCTGGTAAAGTACTACCCAATGCAAAAATTCGTCCGCAAACAATAGCTTCTAAATCAGCATAACCGATAGTCAAGCCAGCCATTTGAGCCAATTCGCTCAATTGTGTGCGCACAAAGCGCCTGTTCATTTTGTCAATAACTGTGGTGCCTGTGTTTGACAACTCTGCTTTAAACAATTCTACACCAAAAAGTGGCATGATTGACAAATGCATGGCAGAATCACTTATCAGTTGCAAGGCTGCGTTGACAGAGGTCTTGCGGCCATTCATATCGATGGTTACGGTCATGCGTTCTGCCTTAGCCGTTTGAAAATGAGGTTGTGCCAGCAAAGCTTTTTCCAATACAATGCTGCTCTCACTACGCACAGGGGACGTCCGTTGAACCATTTGCTTGGATTTACATCCTCCTGCAATCAGTAGAACAGTCAGCAATAGTATAGATAATGGACTTTTATTGATTCTTTTCATGTTGTTCAATCTCAAAAATAATTTCCTGGTTTTCACTGCCAGATTCAATTGCTTTTTTCCATGCCTCTACAGCTTCTGACGGCTTGTCCAGTTTGTAAAGTATATATCCGTAGTGTTCCCAATATTCGGCAGGAATATCTTCTTTTGCAGTGTATTTCAGTGCACGCTCGATATATATTTTAGATAAGGAATAATAGCCTTGTAAATATAAAATCCATGCATATGTATCCAGATAAATAGGATTTTCAGGGTCTTTGTTGATGGTGGCTTGGCTCATTCGCTCGGCTTTCTTCAAATCTCCACCGGTTGTAGCTAATGTGTAGGCATAATTGTTTAATAGTCCAGCATCATTAGGCAGATATTGTAGTGCTTGCTCATAAGAATCAATTGATTGTTCTTTTTCGCCAAGCGCAAGGTACAAGTCTCCCATGTACATGTAAATAGTTCCTTTGAGCGGAGCTTGCTGCTCGTTGCATAATGCTAAGGTATTCTGAAATGTATCGATGGCAGTTTCGTAATCTTTTTGAATGGCAAGTGCAGAGCCAAGTTGGTATCTGAAAAATGGATCTTCGGGCAGAGCCTCAATAGCTTTTCTGTTTAAAGATATCATTTTTTCTACATTTTCCTGATGGATGTACAGTTTGTTCAGTTCATACCATGCATTGGCGTTTTGTGGATTTATTTCCAATAAGGTGTGCCATTCCTCTTCTGCCTCAGATAGGCGGTTTTCACGTGTCAGATACATGGCATAGTAGAGGTGTACATTTTCTTCAAAAGGATATTGCTCCACAAGACTTTTCAACATATGTTCCAATTCCTCTTTCTTTTTGTCGAGGTCCGATATGTTGTTGATATATTGCCCATACACTTGGATTTTGGTATTGACATCCAATTCCTTGCTGTTGAGGGCTGTCATAATTTGTTCTACAGCCTTTTCAGGTTCGTTGTTTTTATTGTAATAATCTGCCAGTGACAAATATACATATGGATTTTCCGGATTCTTCTGCAAAACAGTTTGGTATGTTTCGAAGGCCTTGTCAGGCATGCCTTGACCCATGTATAGTTGGCCACGTAACACTTGATAACGGTAATCGGTTGGATATTCGGTGACAAGTTTGTCAATCTCATTCAGAGCTTGCTTTTCTTTGCCACATGCCATGTATAGTTTAAACTTCTCAATAGAGGCGGTTTCATTAATGCCTTTCAGTGTCTCTACTTTATTATATGCCTTTATGGCTTTTCTGTATTGTCCGCGTTGGGCTAAAAGAAGTGCATAAATTCCCCAGGCATCTTCGTTCCAAGAATCAGCCTCGATATAACGTTTTACAGCTCTCTCTGCTTCGTCATACGATTGGACTTCTGCCAATAAAGCGATGTAATCATTGGTATATATCCAGTTCTCAGGGTCATTTTCTGCTGCTGCCTTAGCATGTGATACCGCTTGGTTGACGCTGTCTGTTGCAGCATATATAGATGAGAGTAGGGCATGAACAGCAGCATTGTTGGGGGCCAAACGCTCACAATGCAACAGATACGCCATTCCATTATCCAACTTACCTGTGTTCAGGTTGTTGATGGCTGCGTAATAGTAATAGTCAAAATTTTGTTGCTCTAGTGCGGATAAGACATGCTTCTCTTTTGGTGCAGAATGGACAACTGCAGGAAAAAGAAAAGCAAATACCCACAAAAGGAATAGTGGCTTGGTTTTCATGTTGAATGTTTTGATGCTCGTTATTTAGATTCCCGTATGACCAAATCCGCCGGCTCCTCGCTCTGTTTCTCCCAATATTTCAACCTCTTCCCAACTGACTTGCTCATGTTGGGCAATGACCATTTGACAGATGCGTTCTCCATCCTCAATGATAAAGGGTTCCTTTGACAAGTTAATTAGAATGACACATATTTCACCTCTGTAATCGGCATCTATGGTCCCAGGACTGTTTAAAATGCTGATTCCTTTTTTGATAGCCAAACCACTGCGTGGACGTATTTGGGCTTCATATCCTTGTGGCAACTCTATGTATAAGCCTGTGGGAATCAGTTTTCTTTCCAAAGGCTCCAATGTAATAGGTGCTTCTATATTGGCTCTTATGTCCATTCCTGCTGAGAGCGGAGTGGCATAACTTGGTAATGCATGTTTGGACTTGTTGATAATCTTTACTTTCATATAGTTGTACCTTTTAGGGGGTTAAAATCTTTTTTCAGTTAATATGTTTAAACCATCTCTTATTATTTCAATCTCAATTTCGGCAGGTTCGTTTACTGGCTCTCCATCGTAATGGAATACGCCTTCATGCTCCCGAATCAACTTGATTTTGTCAGTTTTCAATGTATTCATGAACATGTCTTTGTCAATGGTTTTGGTAAATAATTGCAAGGCTAAACTTGGAGCTACAATCAATGGGAAATTGCTTAAGATAGCAATGTCCATTTTTCCATCCTGAATGCTGGCATGTGGTGCAATATAAGCATTGTTGCCCCATTGTGAAGCATTGGCAAATGTGATTACAAAAGCTTTGGTCTTAATGTCAATTCCATTTCCTACCAATTGGTAGTGTTCTGATTTGTAACCGAAATATCCGGTAATCATACGTTCTATGTAAGTGAGCAGACCTCGTTTGCCGGCTTTGGCGAACTCAGAACTGATAAAAGCATCAAAGCCGGTACCGCATGTACAGAAAAAAGGCTTGCCGTTTTCAATGCCATAATCGGCTTGAATGATTTCTGAATGATTGAGCATGCGTATTGCCTTTTCCGGCTGCATGGATATGTGTAGATGGCGTGCCAAACCATTTCCCGAACCGACAGGAATAATACCCAGAGCTGTTGGGGTGCCTATCAGCCCTCCTGCCACTTCATTCACTGTGCCGTCGCCACCTACTGCAACAACAGCATAATAGCCTTCATTGGCAAAACGTTGTGCCATTTCTCTGCCATGGCCTTTATATTCGGTAAAATGTATGTAACACTCAAATTCTGATGTGTCAATATTGTCTTGAATGAGACGGGGTAGCTTGTCTTTTTTCTTGGTGCCCGATATGGGGTTAATGATAAATGCAATCCGTTTCATGTTTATATTTCGTTGTTTTTTATATCTGTGGGGTATAATTTACATGGATGTATAGCAATTCCTGTTCCATGATTAAATCATAGCCACAATAATGCAAAGGTAGATAAAAATGACAGGAAATACAAATATGATAAACTAATTGATTGGCAGTTTCTTAACTCTCTTTGTTTGTTAATCTTTCTTATAACATGAGGCTTTTTTTCTTTCTCTATAAAGCTTTTGGCTTATCTTTGTCAACGCACATGTTAAAGCATTTGTTTAAATATGGATTGATTGGCCTCTTGGTCATTTTTTTCATGTATGCGGGAACAGGATTGAATGTTGCCCGTTATTGTTGTGCTGTGTGTGCTGATTATGGAGTGGAGCATATTGCTCATATTCCATGTAAGGATATACATCAATATGCCGACCATGCGCCAACGCATTCCCATATGTGTGATGGCAATGATAGCCAGACATGCGATTGCTGCAAATTGTATCGTTTTGTAACCGATGAAGGTTTTACACAGGAGATTCTAGAGATGCCTGATGTAATAAAGGTGCAATTGCTTGTAAGTATGCATTGCACACTTTTACCATTGTTTGCTTTTTTGCCGATTGAATCAGATGCTCCGTCAGATGATTCATGCTATACCCTGATGTCTTTTTTAGGCGACGGACGTTATGTCTTGTCGCGTCATTGCGTGCTGCTCATTTAAATCAATCGTTTGTTAAAGCGCTTCTGCGTTTTTCTTGTTATGCCTGATGGTAGAAATTACATAAGGCTTATTCCTTTATTCAATAACAAACGATTATCATAATGAAAAAATACATACTTTTATTTTGCTGTGTAGCAGCAAATTTTCTTTCTTTGCGGGCTGACGTAAAAGGTACGGTTACGGATGAAGATGGTCAACCTATTGTAGGAGCTAATCTTATATGGAAAAATACCGGTGTAGGAGCCACTACCGATTTGGATGGTAATTTTGTCTTGTCTGTATCACCACTTACAGATACGCTCATTGTCAGCTATGTATCATATGAGAATGATACTCTGATAGCAAAAGATGGGGATATACTGACAGTACAAATGGGTGGTACTGTTGCATTGTCTGAATTGGATGTGGCTGCCCGTAAGGTGGCATTGTCCAAATCGCGTACTGCGGTATTTGATGTGCAGACTATTAGTGGCGAGGAATTGTGTAAGGCGGCATGTTGTAACCTTTCTGAAAGTTTTGAAACCAACCCTTCGGTCGATGTGGCCTATAGCGATGCGGCAACAGGGGCCAAACAAATCAAACTATTGGGACTCTCTGGACAATATGTGCAAATCATGACAGAGAATATTCCTAATTTCCGTGGTCTTTCTGCTCCTTTTGGATTGGGTTATGTGCCAGGACCATGGATGGAAAGTATTCAGGTTTCAAAAGGGACTTCATCTGTTTTAAATGGCTACGAAGCTTTGACTGGACAAATCAATGTCGAATATAAAAAACCGGCAGGCGATGAAAAGGTGGCTGCAAATGTTTTCGTCAGTTCTACAGCACGTGCGGAGGTAAATGCAAATACTTATTTTGATGTCGCACCAGGTGTTTCAACTGGCTTGCTCGTTCATGCTTCTGACGAGTTTGTGGAATGGGACCACAATAATGATGAGTTTTTGGATATGCCTCGTGTTTCACAATATAATCTTATTGACAGATGGTACATCAAAAAAGGTGATTATACAGGACAGATTTTTGCCCGTGGTCTGTATGAACGTCGTCAAGGTGGACAATTACGTTCCCTGCAAAATCCATATATTGTTGATATAGAAACGGGAAGAGCAGAGGTGTTCATGAAAAATGGCTATGTCTTTGACCATGAAAAGGGTACTAGCATTGGTATTATTACGAATGCAACTTATCATAATCAACAGGCTGCTTATGGCGATAAAGCTTATAATGCTGATCAATGGAATGCTTATCTTAATGCTATTTTCCAAACAAGCTGGACGGATATGCACAAATTGAGCACCGGAATTAGCTTTAACTTTGACCGTTACAACGAGTCTTGGTATTATGGAAAGAATCTTCCTGAAAACAATTTGATTCGATACGAATATGTACCTGGTATCTTTGCTGAATACACTTTCAATTGGAAAGATAAATTTATTATGTTGGCTGGCTTGCGTGCAGACTATCACTCTACTTATGGTGCATTCGTTACGCCACGCCTCAACATTAAATATAATCCGTGGGATTTTCTCCATTTCAGAGCATCCGTAGGCAAAGGCTATAGAGCTCCTAATGTATTGGCAGAAAACAATAACCTTATGGCCAGCAGTCGGCAGATGGTGATAGCCGATGATTTGAAAATGGAAAATGCATGGAATTATGGTTTGAGCATTACTGGATATGTTCCTATTGCAGGACGTGAACTTACGCTTTCTGCTGAATGCTATTATACTGATTTTATCAATCAGGTAGTGGTCGATCTGGACACAGATCCTCATAAAGTCCTTTTCTACAACTTGAATGGACGCTCTTATGCTTGCAGCGCTCAAATTGAAGCCAGTATGGAGGTGTTCAAAGGCTTTACGGCAACTTTGGCTTATCGTCATACAGATGTGAAGAGTACTTATAATGGCATTTTGAGAGAAAAACCGCTTAGCAATAGATTCAAGGGACTGGCTACTTTCTCTTATCAGACTCCATTGAAAAAATGGCAGTTTGACTTTACTACACAAGTAAATGGCGGGGGACGTCTTCCTGATACTTATCTGATTGACGGAGTGCCCGCTTGGGAAGAGTCGTTCAAACCTTATGTCATTCTCAACGCCCAAATTACTAAATATTTCCGTTCATGGTCCATTTATGTGGGTGCAGAAAACATGACCAACTATACACAGAAAAATCCTATCATTGCAGCAGATATGCCTTTTGGTGATAACTTTGATGCAACCATGATTTGGGGACCGGTTGACGGATACAAAGTATATTTGGGTATGCGTTGGGCACTCACAAATTGGAAAGACTAATATAGCTACTACATAATTTTAATCCTTAAAAACAATAACAAGATGAAGACCAAATTTTTATTTTTGGCTTTGGCCATTATGACTTTCTGTGTTTCATTCAATGCACAGGCACAAGACAAGAAAACTTCAAAAGAAGAAACGGTTGTGTTCAATGTACCTATGGACTGTGATGGATGTCGCACTAAAATTATTGACTATATGTCTTATGAAAAAGGAGTGAAAAAATTGGATGCAAATCTGGAGTCGCAAACGGTTACGATTACTTATAATCCAAAGCGCACCAATAAGGAAAAGTTGATTGCGGCTTTTGAAAAACTGGATAAGAAGGCAGTTGAAGTAAAAAAAGGTGGTTGCTGTTCTAACCCTACTTGTAAATAAAATCTGTGAGGCCGACCCAAAAGTAAAATTTGAGGTCGGCTTCCTGTTTTTTTAATTCTCAAAGATATTCAGTTGTATTTTTCA
>CALUKG010000049.1 GCA_944321155.1 uncultured Bacteroidales bacterium
TAAGGAGTTGGCGAACTCTATATTTTTAGTTACTCTGCAGAGTGGACTGAATTGTGATTACTTTTTCAGTGCCCTCCTGTGAAGCGGGGTCTTCTTTTTTATTTCTATTTCTGCGTTAAGCACAGGATTCTCACGTATACTCATATTACTCTATATTGGCAACAAGAAAGAGGACATATCAGAAGCTCTGATACATCCTCCCTGCAAATTATCTGATGAATAGCTATTCCTGATAATAAACCCTTTTCACACGCCGTGAAACACCTGTGAGTACTTCATAACTGATAGTGTTCAGTTTTTGTGCCAATTCATCAATGGGCAACTCATCGCCAAAAATAATCGCAATATCTCCTTCTTTTGCATCTGCATGAGTCACATCAATCATCACAAGGTCCATACATATACTTCCTACAACCGGGCAACGCTTTCCATTGACCAAAACCTCTCCTACTCCATTGCCTAATTTGCGGTCAAAACCGTCGGCATAACCTATCGGCAAAACTGCAATTCGCTTGTCCTCTTTCAGCATTGCCTTGCGGGAATAGCCCACACTCTCACCTGCGGCCACATGTTTTATCTGTAAAATGACGGTCTTCAACGTACAAACATTTCTCAATTGCACTGATGGAAGGGCACTGAAACCATAATGTCCAATTCCCAAACGCACCATATCAAACTGATAATCCGTAAAACGTTCGATTCCCGCAGAATTCAAAATATGACGCATGATTGGATATGGGAATGCGGCTGCCAAAGCATCTGCACATTTTTTGAAACGTCTGATTTGTTCTGCCGTAAAATCATCAAAACGTGCTTCATCTGCACCTGCCAAGTGTGAGAATACCGACTGAACCGTCAATGTCTGGTCTTCACGCAACGCAGCAATCAGTTCTTCCATATCGGCCCATTCAAAACCCAAACGGTGCATGCCACTGTCAATTTTTATATGAACGGGATAATGGGAAAGCCCTTGCTTACGCACCGCATTGGCAAAAGCCTTCAACATGCGCATATTATAAATTTCCGGCTCCAATTCGTTATCAATAATCACGTCCAGCGCATTCATCTCCGGGTCCATCACCACAATAGGAATGTGTATGCCTGCACGCCGCAATTCCGCTCCCTCGTCTGCCACTGCCACAGCCAAATAATCACAGCCATGATGCTGCAAGGTACGAGCGACTTCCACGGCACCACTACCATAGGCAAAAGCTTTCACCATACACATTATTTTCGTGCCCCGTTTCAATTTACTACGGAAATAGTTGAAATTTTCTACCAAAGCCGAAAGATTCACTTCCAACACTGTTTCATGCGCTATCATTTCCAAATGCTTTGAAACCTGCTCAAATGAAAACGAGCGCGAACCTTTCAGCAACACAACAGAATCTTTAATAGACCTGTAATCCGTTGAAGCAATATACTGCTCAGTAGTCGGATAAAATGAAACGCTTGGAATTTCACAGAAACATTTTCTATAACGACTTATATTTTGGCCAATTGCCACCAACCTTTCCACTTTACGGCTCAACAACATATCAGCCACCGTTTGATACAAATCCTGCTCCTGCAAACCACTTTGCATAATATCAGACAACAGCACCGTGCGGCTCAATTTATTTGCCTCTGCCTGCCAATCCAGAAAATCCAGGGCTATTGTGAGTGACAGCAAATCGTTGTTGTAGGAATCATTGATCAGCATATTTCCTCTAATACCCTGCTTTACTTCCAAACGCATGGCTATTGGCTTCAGTTTCGCCATCAACTGCCTTATCTCCGTATATGTATAGCCTAAATAAAGCAACAAAGCCAGACAATGCAGACTATTTTCAACAGCAGCCACATCATTGAACGGAATAACATAACGGCCCTCTTGTCCTTTATAGGCATAAATAATCTCTGTCTCGTTTTCTCCACTGTGTTTTTCCACAATGCGTATATCAGCATCTTTGGCAACACCCCATGTCAGAGTAGGCAAGTTATTTTCCTTGGCAATCCGATCTATTAAAGGCATATCCTTAGAATAAACCAGTAATTCCACACCATCAAAAAGGCGCATCTTTTCACGGCATTTCTGCTCCAAAGTAGCAAAATTTTCCTGATGTGCATCACCTATATTAGTAAAGATTCCTATGGTTGGACGAATCACCCTCTGCAAACGCTCCATTTCTCCCGGCATAGACATACCTGCCTCAAAAAGTGCAATTTGCGTCTCTGCATTCATTTGCCATACAGACAAAGGGACACCTATTTGCGAATTATAACTACGGGGCGAGCGGGTTACATTGTACTTAGGCAAAAGCAGCTGGTGAAGCCACTCCTTGACTATCGTCTTGCCATTGCTACCCGTTATACCAATAACCGGAACATCAAATTCCATTCTATGAAATGCCGCCAATTGTTGTAAAGCAAGCGTAGTATCATTCACTTTCAAGAGGGCGGCATCACTCATCTTGTCTGCATCGGGCAAATCATGCGATATAATAAAACACCTTACACCTCTTTCGTACAATTCATAAATATATTTATGCCCATCGTTCCGAGCTGTTTCTATGGCAAAAAATGCGGATATTTCCGGCAATGACAAAGAGCGGCTATCCGTGAGCAACCATTTGATGTCTCTACAATCCTGTTCATAACCCGGCACCCCTATGATGGAGGCCATCTGTTTGATTTCCATACCTTATTTTATTTAATTGAAATTCAGCGGTAAAGACAACCAGAGTTCCGGTTGTCTTCCCACATAACATTCGTATATATAAACAACACCTTCATTTATTACATATTGCGTATATGCAGCCGTTTCTTCATTCGTTCTACGCAAAGCACGATTGACAATACCGGGAATACCCTCATAATCATATACCATGTATCGGTGATAATGTCCGGAAAGCACCAACAGGGCACGATGTTCACTGAGCCACCCGATTACAGAATGCACATTAGCGCAATCACCCTCCACCAATGGCTCATGAGTCAGTACAATCATGGGCTTTCTATTAGGTTGCTCCATTAACGTACTATCCAACTTGGCACGCGTTTCATCAAGCAAACACGGCAAAGCATCACCGGGCTGCCTATACATGGAAAAACCCATATAAGTCAGTAAACTATCTGAGTAACAGAAAGTATCATGCTGAAAAACATGCTGAAAAGTCGTATCCGCCTTCCCTTTATAGGAACGGTCATGATTACCTGCTATAACAAAATAGGGAATATCCAGCCGGTCCAACGCTTCTTTGCATTGCCACATAGAAATATTGTCGGGTTGCTGCACCAAATCACCCGCCACAAACACATAATCAACGGAATCACTTTTGTTTATCTGCTCAACACATGCATTCAGTCCAACTAAGGCCAAGGGGTCCTCTGGCTGGATATGCATATCTGAAATCAGCGCAAAACAAACTCTTTCACTGGGTGAGACCAGCATTCCCCCCCCCAACAGACACAATATAGTTACTATGGCAAAATGCTTACCTGACATTATTCCAATTGAAGTCTGAACGTTTCCTTCAACAAGCCCACAGCACTGTTCTTTTGTACAAATATCTTCATTTTATCTTCCGACGTATAGGCCACTGGCGCTTTTTCCTGTGATTCTGCAATGCGGAAACGCAATGTAAAATCGTCATTCTCAATCTGATTTCTGATAAATTGCATCAACTTGGTCTCTATCGTTTTCATATCAGATTCCTGTGAATTGTTTTCCAGAACAATTTCTGCCGTATCTGCAGCAACTAATACAGGCTCTCTGCGATACATAATACTCTTCAGCCTATCATCCTCTGCTACTTCGTCAATACTGGCTACCCATGCCTTTCTGAGTTGTTCCTCATCGAAAGGCTTATGCCGCTTTTCCCTGCTGACAGAAGAGTGAGTACTAGTTACTGTTGTTTCTGCCTGTCCTACATAATTACCCACATTAATGGAGATGGAACGATTGGGCGTTTTAGGAGGAGCTGGAGGTGTCTGTATGACATTTTTTTTTATTGTCGGAACAGGCTCTGGAGCTTTGGCTGAAGATGGGGCACTTACATTATGTTCCGTTGGGCCCGTTTGAGGTGAGGCCGGCATTGCCTTAGTTGTTACTTCCTTTCCTGTATCTGTCTTTTGAGGCGTTGAAGAAAGGGGGGCAATGGGTTGTTGTAAAGGCAACTCTACCGGTCCCATGATTTGGCAAAGCTTAATGAGCAGAATTTCCACATCCAAACGCTTGTTTCTCGACAAGCGGTAGTTCAAACTGGCTTCACCCACCATTTGCAAAGCTTTGTATAAAAAAGGAAGCGGCGTTTTGGCAGCCTGTTCGGCATAACGCTTGGATACACTCTCCCCTTTTTCCAATAGAGCAATCGTTGCCACATCCTTGCTCACCATTACGTCTCTCAAATGACTTCCCAAGCCGTCAACAAAATGCTGACCGTCAAAACCTTTTGCCAATACCTCATTAAACAGCAGCAAAGCACCGGTAACATCTGAAACAAGTGCACAATCCACCAAACGGAAATAATACTCATAATCGAGCACATTAAGCGTTGATATGGCATCCTGATAAGAGATATCCGTACCACAGAAATTGACCAACTGGTCAAAAATGGACAATGCATCACGCATACCTCCATCACTTTTCTGAGCAATGACATTCAGGGCCTCTACATCAATGTTTATCTGTTCCTTCTGCGCTATTTTCTGCAGATAATCCACCGTGTCTGGTATTGTGATGCGATTGAAGTCATATATCTGGCAACGCGAAAGGATTGTGGGCAATATTTTATGCTTTTCTGTTGTGGCCAAGATAAAGATAGCATGTGCAGGAGGCTCTTCCAATGTTTTCAGGAATGCATTGAATGCACCCTGCGAAAGCATGTGCACCTCATCTACAATATAGACACTATACTTCCCTATCTGTGGTGGAATCCTCACTTGCTCTATCAAAGAACGGATGTCATCCACACTATTATTGGAAGCCGCATCCAGTTCATGTATATTATAGGAACGTTGTTCGTTGAACGCCTTGCAGGATTCACATTCATTACAAGGTTCAAAATCATCCGTCAAATGTTGGCAATTAATGGTTTTGGCAAAAATACGTGCACAAGTGGTCTTCCCCACTCCACGCGGACCACAAAACAGATAGGCATGCGCCAGATGATTACTCTTTATTGCATTCTTAAGTGTCTGTGTCAGAGTATGCTGACCGACTACAGTCTCAAATGTAGACGGTCTGTATTTCCGGGCTGAAACCACAAAACTTTCCATATCGTTCCTTTATTTATTCACATGCAAAAATACGGCATTGAAGCATAAAAAACAAATCGGAACACACTATGCTTTTACAAAGAACAGTACCAAAATTTAGGTATATTCCCATTTCAGCAAACGGATTATCACCCTTATAAACACCCCAAAATAGCGATTGCAATATTTCCTGTTTCATACGAATTTTGCATCCAAAATTGATAAATAGTGAAATGAAAGTAACAAAAGGACTCATACTGCTGATTTCTTTACTTATTACCTCAACTCTACTTGCCTCTACCAAAACAACAGGAATTATTTCCGGACAAATCTTCTCCAACGAGAAAGATACCATTTGTTTTGCAACCGTATACATGAAAGAAACAACTTATGGAACAGCCACCGACATCAACGGCTGCTTCCAACTGGAAATACCTGAGGGGCAATATACTATGGTCATGTCTGCCATTGGCTATAAAACATTGGAGCAAAAGGTTCACATCAAGAAAGGCCAGCCAATAAAAAGCACCTACACGCTACAGGCTGAACATCAGCAATTGGACGAAGTAACAGTTGTATCCAAAGGGATTCACCGTGTACGTCGTTCGGCTTATAATGCCATTGCCATTGATATGGACGCTCTCCAGAACAGCAGTTCCAACCTAAGCGAAGCGCTCAACAAGGCGCCGGGTATCCGTTTGCGTGAATCCGGTGGTGTCGGTTCAGAAAACCAACTGACATTAGATGGCTTTACGGGCAAACACGTTAAAGTCTTCATCGATGGAGTTCCGCAAGAAGGAGTCGGCAGTTCTTTCAATGTCAATAACCTGCCCATCAGTTTTGCCGAGCGAATCGAGGTATACAAGGGTGTTGTACCCATCGGTTTCGGCACAGATGCACTGGGTGGAGTAATCAACATCGTAACCAACAAAAAGAAACGTCGTTGGTTTCTGGATTCTTCTTACAGCTATGGCTCATTCAACACCCACAAGTCACATGTTCATTTCGGACAGACATTCAAGAATGGACTTACCTATGAAATCAACGCATTTCAAAACTATTCTGACAACAGCTATTATGTGGACAACGCCGTGAAGGATTTCACCACCGGTGCGACTGACAATAGCATCATTGAACATGTAAAGCGCTTTCATGACACCTATCATAACGAGGCTGTCATCGGTAAATTCGGTTTTACAGATACCCAATGGGCAGACCGCTTTATGCTGACGTTTACTTTCTCCAATATGTATCAGGATATTCAAACGGGAGATAGCCAGACAGATGGAAAAATCTTTTGGGGCAAAACCATTGTGGGCGTCAGTACCTTGCTGTTCATGCTCTCACTGCTTACGGGGATTTTCATCTGGTGGCCGCGCAACAGGAAAGCACTCGGCAAAAGCCTTTGCATCAAGACCCGTAAAGGCACCCGAACATTCCTTTACAGTCTGCATGTCGCAGGAGGTATGTATGCCGTGCTGTTATTACTTGCTATGGGTCTAACGGGATTAACATGGTCGTTTCCTTGGTATCGGTCGGCTTTTTACCAATTGTTTGGAGCATCGACCACATCACAGCCTCATAACCAAACAAACAAAAAGCAGAGGGCAAAGCTTGAAACTGCCCATTGGGAAGCTGTATATCAAGAGTTATGGATGCGCCAACCCGATTGTTGCCATATCAGCATTTACAACGGATACGCTACCGTCACCAAGAAAGCATGGGGTAATCAACGTGCTTCTGACCGCTATGATTTTCGTCCCGACAACGGGGAAATCATCCAATATACCCCATATGAATCAACAAGCCGCAACTCCAAACTAAGAGGCTGGATTTATAGCCTGCACGTTGGCAACTGGGGCGGATGGTTCAGCAAGATACTCACATTCTTAGCTGCATTATTTGGAGCAAGCCTTCCTCTAACCGGTTATTATCTTTGGATAAAACGATTAGCAAGAAATTAAACAAACAAGAGGGTGACCCAAAAGTCCAATTTCATAAGAATGAACTTATAAACCGTAAGTTGTTTGTAGTAATCGATACTATTGAAAGCCTTATCATAACACTAAAAAGGAGTTTAACAGGGCTCTTTTACACCTTAAACTTACAATCTGTAATTCTTTCGAAAATCTGATTTACTTTTTGGTCACCCTCTTTAAGGTATGTCAGAACATGTAAGATGCAAGGCGCTGAAGGTGAGGGCGCTGGGAATTTACTGGCGTAAATGACCGAGCATGAATCCTGATAGCAACGAAGCAAATTGCATATTATGACACACCGTCTTGTTCATTATATCGTTTTAGATTAACTAGAAGCATTCATCTTTTCAGCCACTGTTTCACGCAATTCAAGAGTAGGTACAGACAGACGCACCTGCATCCATTGTTTTACCTTTGAAGAAACCGTTTTATCCTCAGGCATTTCCGACCAATGTATAAACAATACCGGCACTGTATCCTGCTCCAGATTATCAGTCTGCGTATAAACGGCATTGGCTACAGAGAAGGAAACGATTTCCGGGTACTGAACTTTCATTTCAGCGGCTATCTGTTTAAATTCCGCTGTAGCATTTTTTATTCTACTCAACTCATCCTCCAGTTGCTGTATTGTAGAATCTTTCTGGGCCAGTTGTTCCTCTTTCCTTTCCAGCAAATCAGCCACCAGCAGATTCTGTGACTGCATGTCAGTTGAGCCACCCAATTGCTTAATCTCCAACTTGGCATTTTGCAGACCATATTCCTTCTGAAGAGCATACAGATGCTGTATCTGCAAGTCATCCATGGATTTCCCGACAAAAGATATATATATTTTCTGTTCTTTACGTGAGAATTCACGGCGATTGCTCACCACCTCCACGTCTTTGTAAACGACATCATTCTGTATAGCTGTAACAAATTTAATGGCTGCCGAATTGAATGACGCTTCACGTATCATGCGGATAGCGATAAAAACACTCGGAACCATCACCAATACAGCAAAAAAAGTCAGCGCACGCTTCACAAATTTCTGCTTCCTTTCATCGACATATACAGCCGCAGGGAAATGCAGATAGCGTACCATAAGGAATGTTGCTGTTGCTATAAAGAATGAATTGATGAAAAACAGATAAAACGCACCAAAGAAATAGGACCATTGCGCCGAAGCCAAGCCAAATCCTGCCGTACATAATGGTGGCATCAAAGCTGTTGCTATAGCCACTCCCGATATGGTTGTTATGGCCTGTGCTTTACGTGATAAGGCCAGAATTCCCGCTGCACCACCAAAAAAAGCGATAAACACATCATAAATTGTCGGGGTTGTTCGTGCCAACAATTCTGACTGTGCATCACTCAATGGGGTAATAAGAAAATATGTTGTTGAAGCCAAAAGACTTATCAGTACCATCACCCCTAAATTCTTGACAGAGTGTCGGAACATGGCCAAATCCATAGTACCTACTGCCAAGCCAATTCCATTGATAGGACCCATCAAAGGGGAAATCAACATGGCACCAATGATAACAGCTGTCGAATTGACATTCAAACCTACAGACGCCACTATGATGGCAAAGGCCAACATCCATACATTTGGACCTCTAAACTCCACACTTTTTTTGATGGAATCAATAGTTGCCTGCACATCCGTATCTTCACGGATATTGGCCAACTCCCTAAACTTGGAAACAAACCATCTCCAAAAAACTTTATACCTTGACATAATGTTATATAATGAAATCAATTCTGTACTCTCAGTAAGACAAGCGAATAATTAACCGATTGCGAATGGTTCACGAGCAATATGCTCTTAAGCGGTTCTTTTAGTTGCTTCGTCGGCAATACAGTCTCCGACAATCGTCCGCTTTGCAACAAACGGACTGCAACATACCAGCCAAAAGCTGATGCTGTGCTGTACTCACCACACAAATGTTTATAATGGATAGCCGGTATTTTCTTGAAAAAACGTTTTCTCAGGACTTCATAGACCGTATCGTTCACAGCATCTCCATTTTTTCCCAACATAACTGCCGATACATCATCTATAGACATGCCTGCTTCATCCAACAAAGAATTAAGACGAGATTCAAATTTTTCTGAAGTGGGCTTATGCAGGATATCAATAGCTGCTATCTCTATAACCGTATCCGATAGAGGAGAAGTCCCCAAAAGGCATGATACCGACCCCTCACCGGAAAAGGTACCTTTGGCATGCCGTTTTTTAAACACACCTAATGTAGAGCCCAAATGTGAACGCCACAGCCCCAATCTCCAATACAAATAAAATAATGATGACGTAACTTCATCATTGGCACTCAACAGAACACTCTGCCTACCTTCTTTCAAAAGCATTTGCGCTTCAAGCAATGCCGATTCAAATGATATATTCCGCTGAATGTGTGTATTGTTATAGGCATTGCAGCCCAACGCCTTTGCCAATTCAACCGCAACCAAAGAGCATGGAGAACTCATAAAATGCGTTGGCTGTAACAACCCTTCACCTTGAGAAGAAAGCGTCTGTAAATACCGCTCCAATCCTTCTGTATCACCTATGCCAGTAGCCGAAAGGATTGTATCTGGCTGTACTATTCCCGCACAACGCAAGGCCTCAACCGAAGTCACAACAGCTCTTTTCACAATCAAAGGCATACGCAATGCTGTAGCTGGCGAAATATAATCCTTAAAATCCGGCTCTATAGCCCTCACATGTGTTTGTGCATAATCATTAGGTTGCTCCATCCACTCATCTCTCAAAGGAGCCTGAATCGAGATTTGTGCCAATCCATTTACATAAAACCCCATATCAATTCACTTTTGAAAGAATAAAAGAACTATAATAGCCGCCCATGCCAGCGGTATTAATCAATGCGTTTTCCAATGGATGATTGGTTACTGCTGTAGCTATAGGAACAAAAGCATTTAATTCCTCCATAGGCTCTGTAAAATGAAGATTTGGGGGAATAAAATCATACTGAATGGCATTTGCTGTAATCAACAACTGTAAAGCTGCATCGGCAGCAACCGTATGTCCAACAGCACCCTTAGTGGAGCTTGTCAGCGGATATTCGGCACCGAAAACAGCCATAATTGCCTGTGCTTCCGCTCTGTCATCGGATGGTAAACCAGTAGCATGTGCATTGATATAATCAATATTCTCCGGATGAAGAGCTGCTTGTTCAAGTGCTTGCTTCATACATGTATATATCGGGTGAGCAGAATCATTCACTGGCATTTGTGGTTGAAACAAGGACACAGCCGCAGAAAGTTTAACCAAAGGCTGCACAAAGCGCCGCTTGACAGTTGTTTCATTCTCCAAAACCAAATATGCAGCACCCTCCCCCACGTTCAAGCCATTGCGCCGTGCATCAAAAGGACGGCATACCTCATGTGACAACATACCCAACGCTGAAAATCCATTGATATGATAGCGAGTCAATGCATCTGTGCCCCCCACCACGACAATATCGGCATAACGCGTCTGTATCATTCGGATAGCTGTATGTATAGCATTTGCCGACGAATTACCAGCCGCGGTAACGGTGGTCACAATATCAAAATTGCCAACCATTGAAGCAATAGCATCGGTAACAGCCCCTGCATCATATAAAGCTATATAAGGAACATGCTGTTTGCTCTTCAAATAATCGCCATAATATAGCTCCATCTTATCCATCCCGGCAGCAGATGTAGACGATACAAAAGCAACCCTATAATGTCCATCAAATTTCAAGGCTGCATTGGCTACTGCCTCACGGGCAGCCATGATTCCCATCAGACTCGCTCTTGTATAAGGAATGTCAGGAAGTTGCATTGTCTCCTTAAGTTCTTCATAAGAAGGGAAAACTTCTGCACAAGGTATGGTATGCACAGTTGATATATGGTGCAAACAGGAGTTTAACGCACTGCGCCCCTGAAGCAAACCAGTCTGAAGCTCTTGTTGACCTATCCCCAACGCTGATACGACCCCACAACCAGTTACATAGATTGATTCCGGCATTCTGTTTTTAAACAACAATTACTTCACGATGCAAACGTATGGAAAACTTATCCCACACATCTGCCGCCACTTTTTGTGACAACTCCAAAATCTCCTTTCCCGTAGCCCCTCCAAGATTTATCAGTACCAACGGCTGCATATCATGTACCGCTGCATGAGCCAGATTTTTCCCTTTCCACCCACTTTGCTCAATCAACCAGGCAGCAGGTATTTTTACTTTGTCATGTTCTAATTGGAAGTGGGTAAACTCACCATATTTAGCCGCCAAACGCTCATAGACTTCCCTGTCCACCACCGGATTCATAAAGAAACTGCCAGCATTGCCAAACACCTTTGGATCAGGTAACTTTGCATTCCTTATACGAATGACGGCATCACGCACTTTTTGTAACGTAGGTTCTCCTTCCGCTTCCAACATGGCGCGTAATCCACCATAATCCAATCGATAGCGCTCACGCAAGGACAATCTGTAAATTACAGATGTTATCACATACTGGTCTTTCCATTCCGTCTTAAAACGGCTATGTCTATAACCATAGTCCAAATCCTCTACTTCAAAAACAAATTCCTTTCCTGTCGCTATTTCCACACAGTTGACAGAAGCAATCAAATCTTTCGCCTCACTGCCATAAGCTCCTATATTCTGAATGGCAGAGGCACCCACCTGTCCTGGAATAGCAGACAAATTTTCAGCACCATACCAACCGTTTCTTACAGCATGGGCCACAAAGTCATCCCATTTCTCACCAGCTCCTACTTCTACCCATACATTATCCTCATCTTTCGACACAACCTTAATGCCCTTTATTTTGGAAAAAAGAACCAATCCTTCAAAATCATCCAGAAACAAGATATTACTACCCCCTCCCAACAATAGCAAAGAGTTGTCTTTCGCCCAATCAGAACTTAATAATTCTTTCAATTCCTCTACCGATTCATAAGCGGCAAAGTATGCAGCATTAATTTTAAGGCCAAAAGTATTGTAGTGCAACAACGATTTGTCTTTCTCTACCATAACTGTGTGTAATTTTGGGCAAAGATAATATAAAGTTGGGATTAACAAGCGATATACACAAACTAATATTTCATCTGTGGCAACCAATGACTGCGTTTGGTGTTTTAAAATACGCCATTCTCAACAAAACATAAAAAATGGAGCGAAAGCAAAGCCCCCGCTCCATTCAAAAACAATTGGAAAACTATGGTACCACCACTTTATAGGTCATACCATTTACATTCAACAAGTAAACACCTGATGTTTGCACCTCTATTGTTTCAGAGCCCAAAACATCTTCATGCACTTGCAACAAGCGTCCCAGCATGTCATATAAAATGACATCTGACTGTTCATTTGTTTCAAAAATGATACTTTTATCTTCCACTTTAACAAGCTGCAATAGTTCGGCATTTATTAATATTGTCTCTTGCCCTATTATTTGCACATTCAAATGAACAATACTATCACAACCTTGAGCAGATTCAAAAACTCCTGTAAAGGTTCCTGCACCACTAACTGTTACTCCACCAAATTGGAACGGCAGCTCTGCGTCTGTCACCACAGTATCACGAGTTGTTTCCGGTATGACAATTGGCTGAACTGTCAAATAAAGAGAATCACCGCAATAATCATTGGTAACACCAACAATCATTTTTACAACTGTATCTTTATTAACAGACTCAATTGCACCATAATAACGTCCATCTGTATGTAGGTACCCGTCAAAGTACTCGCCATAGCATACATTTACAATAGCTTCTATTTTTTCCAGATCAGTAAACTCTATATGGAGATATTCCGTTACCTCACATCCCAACTCATTTTCATAAGTCCGTTCATAATCGCCCGGCTCAGTAATGAATTCTGTACCAAATTGGATGCCGTCGCTTGGACGTCCATTAGGACAGATAGTTGTGTCGATATGAAGTTCACGTGGCAAAACTGTCAGATGAAGAATTGCTGTGTCTTCCCCACATTCTGTACTGAACGTGCCTAATGGATAAGCATAATCACCCGATACCGTGTGTTGTACGCCTTGGTAAAATACAGATTCACCTTCACAAATGGTACGATACTCATCTCTGATGTTATTGTTAACTGTCAATTCAATTCTAACAATGCTGTCACAACCAGATGGCAATGGTAACGCAAAATCATACACCCCGCTTTCATTGAACTGCTTTATCTCGCCATCTATTTCATATTCATATGGCAAATCCACTTGACATACTGTAGCGGTATGAATATAAACAGGGTTCTCGACAATGAGATCCAGACAAACGAGTTGATCACAACCATCTTCCTCAGCAGGCAATTCCAAATAATACTTCATTGTCTGAGGATTAGTGATATTAAAGCCATATTCTTCACTTATATATACCTCTTCCGAGGAACATAATATCTCTGAAATCACAATGGGCTCCGCCTCATTCACCATAATTTCAAAGTGGTAACGCTTGTCACAACCATCGTTTAATGAAGGCTCAACATAATCAAACTCATTCAGTCCTGGAACTAGCTGATCAGCTGATATTACAATTCCTGCATATACAAATTCTTCGCCGGAACAAATTGTAGCAGTTACCGTTTCTGGCTCATCTACACAAGACAAACGTACATCATCTATCCAAAGTCTGCCGCTACCTGGATGCTGTATCGCTACATAGTCATATCCATCAGGAGCATTGTCAAATGATACACTTGCTTCTGTGTATGTCTGCTGGTTCACCAGCTTGGCCACCTCAACAAATGTATTCATATCATTCGGGTCGCTCATTACTCCTATACTCATAGTACCGTTTTCGTCCCACATACGGTATTGGAGACTCAAACGCAACTCCTTGGCTTCAATACCTACTGCCGGTAATACGGCATAGATATCACCCATCCAGGCTTGGTCGAAATAGAGCGATACACCATCGTATGACTCTCCGTCGATGTCTGCCAGGAACACCAGCTTCTGTCCATAAACATCAGCATTCAAGAACGTCCAGCAATCCGGATAGGATGGATTGCTTGGTGCTACTGGATATGGATTATAGGAGGCTTCATAATCCGTACTTACGCCAGACATGAAACTGTCAAAATTCTCCGAATAAGGAAGAGCACCCTCATAACACAAGGTCGATTTGGTCAATTCCAACCACAAGCTCTTCGATGGTGCTGATACTCTCACATAAATGTCGTATGCTACGGATTGTTCCAAACCATTGACCACGATACTGCCTACACCACCCTGCAAGGTCACATTCTGTACCTCACCGGTTGAACGGTCTGCACCGCTTTCCACAACAATCACTTCTGCTGCGGTGGCTTCCTGACCTGCAGTTACAGTCACTTCAAAAGAATTTGTTGTTGCAACCACTCTTGCATCCGGTCTCTCAACGGAAGGAGTGATGGCCACTTCCAGTGCATAAACGTATAATCTGTAGTTCGGATTACCACGCAATGCCAAACGACCACTGGCCTCTACATCGGTCAATGCAAGTTCAAATGATTTTACAGTTGATGACATTGCACCCAAATCCAGTGTCTGGATAGTAACGAATGAAGTCGGATCTGATACATTGGTAATATATCCCAAATCCAATGACTCATTCTCACTGCCGCCAGGACCTGCAGTCAACATAACGGTTAAGCCCGACAGATCGTTCGTGAAGCCAGGCAATGCCACGATATAAGCCTCACCGTTACCCGTCATGGACAGGTTGCCACCAGTTACGTTAGTGCCTGGAACCACGTCAGCCCAGCACTCCGGCATACCTGCACTGAAGTCTGCCACATAGGAAGCATCTTCCGTTATGGTCAACAAATCGCATTCGGTTGTGAAGCTGAATGAAGCTTCGGAAACTGCACTTGCCGTTGATTCATCACAGGCTGAAGTAATACTGATCTTCACTTCCTGTTCTGTTCCTGAGGTCAGACCTGTCAATTCGTATACAGGAGTTTCTTCTACCAATTCAGGTTCACCGGCTACTCCGTTGACTGTGCATGTTACATTCCATGCCGTTTCATCCTTACCCGCTTTCCAAGTAAAGTTAGCGGATGTGTTGCTGAACGATTCAAGGGTGATGTTGGTCGGAGCAAAGCATGCATCGCCCAAAGAGGCAACCGTAACCTCATCCACCTTCACCGTGCCAGATGTTGCCATCAATACTATATTGGTATAACCCTCCGGAGCATTCTGCAAGGAAACCAGAGCTTCATTGGATGCTGCATCCAGATTCTGCAACGGTTCAAAGCTGTCGATTGAACCCGCTATCGTACCGATTGTCAACTGAGCATTTCCAGACTCATATCTTACTTCGATTTGAGTTGCATTCAAGTCTGCATCCACTAGAGGAACAATTATATAGGATCCTTCTGGGATTGTAATGGTATCTGCCGCCTGAGATACGTCTTCACTGGATTCCCAGCAAGCCGTCAACTCTTCACCCGAGAAGCCCTCTGTATAAGGTAATGCCTTGGGTGCACATGCTGTTACAAATACCAATGGCTCACTCCATTCTGTCCAGGTACCACTGCCATCGGTAGCCTGAACCTTAACGGTATATTCTGTCTGCTCTGTCAAACCAACAAATGACAAAACACCATCAAAAGTTGTATTTAGTACTAGATCATTTACCATCCATCTGCATTCCGTTGTTTCACGACCGATTTCAGCGGTAACGGTTGCACTATTGTCTGTCAATTCAGAAACACTCAAGTTCTTCGGCAGGAAGAAGCCCGGTTTCATCTGAACCTGGATTTTCTTCACATAAGCGCTTGAATAGCGTCCCATATTATAGGAATCTGCACCAACAATACGTACTGCCATATTACTTGTAGCCTGCAATGTACC
>CALUKG010000050.1 GCA_944321155.1 uncultured Bacteroidales bacterium
AATACAACTGAATATCTTTGAGAATTAAAAAAACAGGAAGCCGACCTCAAATTTTACTTTTGGGTCGGCCTCTTTTTTGTAAAGATTTTTGAAGTGTAAAAATATACAAAATTACTAACTACACTAAATAACTGATTTAACGATGAAAATAATTAAGAAGCTAATGTGTGGGTTGTTATTCACATTATTGCCCATGTATGCTACTTCTCAGACATTAAGAGGAAAACTTGTAGATGAGCAGAATAATCCTTTACCCTTTGTCAACGTTGTATTGCAACAATTACCAGATACATCCTTTATTTCAGGATGTATTAGTAATGCCGATGGTGTCTTTGAATTAAGTAACATATCTGACAATCAGATAATCCGAATATCTTCTATAGGTTATAGTACTTTAGTTTTGGCGGCACAACCCATTGATATGGGGAGCATACAATTAACTGCTGCAACAGAAGAACTAGGCGAAGTGGTGGTTAAAGGGAATCTTGCCATTACTCGCATTAAGAATGATGCATTAGTTACAACTATCCAAAATAGTCCTTTGGAACATGCGGGTACTGCCAATGATGTATTGGGACGTATTCCTGGTGTCATCCGAAATGGAAAAAGTATTGAGGTCTTAGGTAAAGGTGCACCATTGATTTATATAAATGGGCGACAAGTCAGGAATGTTTCTGAATTGGACCAATTATCATCCAACTCTATTAAAGACATCGAAGTAATTACAACTCCAGGTGCCCAATATGATGCATCTGTCAATTCTGTTATACGAATAAAGACCGTAAAACCTGTTGGTGAAGGATTTAGTTTCAATAATCGTACATTATTAGGAATAAAATATTATTTATATGGATTGGAAGAAGTGAACTTTAATTACCGCAAGAATGGCTTTGATTTGTTTGGCATGCTGGAATATGACAATCAGCGGGAACGACAGAACAATACCATGTTTCAGAATACTTATTCACATGAGTTGATACAGCAATCTACCACCTCCAAAAGATTTAGCCAATCACAGTTGTATGCAGCCAAATTGGGCATGAATTATACATTTAATGAAAGACATTCGCTAGGTTTTTTCTACGATTTTTCATTTCGTCCTAACAATATCCATAATAATTCGACAACAACATTATCTTTAGACAGCATACTTCAAAATGAGCTAACAACTGTGGATACTGTCGAACAAGCTGTATTCCAACATTTGGTATCAGGTTACTACAATGGAAATTGGGGGAAGTGGCAGTTGGATATCAATGCAGACTTCCTATGGAATAATCAGGCGAAACAGCAACATGTAAATGAAGTGGCAACACAAACAGAAAATCGTATGTTCATTACGGAAAACCAAGTGGGTAGTCGTCTATATGCTACAAAAGCAGTGGTTTCCCATCCTTTATGGCAAGGAAAATTGTCTTTTGGAACAGAATGGAGTTTTATTCGGCGAGAAGACATTTATACAAGTAGTGAAATGTTCATAATGGATAGTAATACCAAGTTGCATGAAGACAATGGAGCTGGATTTATAGAATTAAGCCAAAAATTCGGAAAAGTAAGCGCAATGGTAGGATTACGTTATGAACATGTGGATAGCCGATATTATGAGGATGGTAAGAAAATGGACGAACAGAGTCGTATTTATGATAATCTGTTTCCTTCAGCAATGCTTTCGTTCCCTATCAATAATGTTAGAATGAGGTTGAATTATACTCGAAAAATAACTCGTCCTGCTTTTAGTCAATTGAATGGAAATGTACAATATATCAATCGTTACACTTATCAATCTGGCAATCCATATTTACGTCCTTCTTATAGAGATTATGTGTCGTTACTTGGTAATTATCGTTGGCTGACATGTATGATTGAACTATGCTTATGTATCTGATTACATAATGTCGGTTTATACACAATATGGTGATAATCCAGAAATTGCTTTGCTGCAGAAACAAAATGCCCAACCCTATCATGAACTATCAGGGATGTTAAACATTGCTCCTACTTTTGGCATTTATCATCCTGTCTTGATGGCTGGTGTCCGTGCTCAATTCTTTCATGTTAACTTCCGTGGTCAGACTATCAGGTTAGATAAACCTATAGGGATTTTTCGTTTCAATAATGCATTGGAATTACCATTTAAAATATGGTTGAATGTAGATTTTTCGTATCGAACAGCAGGTAATGCTGAGAATATGTATTTAGAAGATACTTGGCAGTGCGATTTAGGATTATACAAATCATTTAATAATGATCAATGGACCATTAAGCTCCAATGTAATGATTTGTTTTCAACAGCACAAAGCAATATGATTTTGCAGAGTGACATTCGGGAAATTGCAATGGAAAAAGATTGGGATACACGTGATATTTCTATTACTGTCAGATATAATTTCAATACAGCAAAGAGTAAATATAAAGGTACAGGAGCAGGTGAAAGTCAAAAAAGTCGTATGTAAAAACATCCAAGATTCACTATTGCATCGGCGTAATAATAAATGGAAAATACGGGATTCATTTAGTTTGATTCCCGTATTTTTCTATTTTTATATATTTGCAAAATGAAGAAAGCATTTGCAATACGAAATAATTCAATAACTTTGCCATATTGAGTATCGTGCAATTGTTTATGTTGTTTATTGCGCATAATGACTTTAAATGCCTCTATAATCGAATAACATGAATAGCCTTTTATACATAAATTGGGATATAGACCCGGTAATATTCAGTATTGGTCCAGTTAAGATTCAATATTATGGTTTGATTTTTGTCACTGGGCTAGCCTTGTGTTACTACATAATCTGTCATATATTCAAAAAGGAGAATATCTATACTCCTGATGCCATGGATAAACTTTTTATATATGGTGTTCTTGGTATTTTCATAGGCGCAAGGCTTGGACATTGCTTATTTTATGATTTTGAATATTTTTCTTCCCATATACTTGAAATATTTATTCCCTTTAGAGAGAATGCTGAAGGAGTCTATGAGTTTATTGGATATAAAGGGTTAGCAAGTCACGGGGGAGCCATTGGACTATTTTTAGCCATGTTATTATACTCACGGAAAATTCATATTCCCTTCTCTAAGATTATAGATGTTATAGCTATTTTAGCTCCATTAGGTGGGGCCTTTATCAGGATTTCCAATTTAATGAATTCTGAAATAATTGGACGTCCAACCAATTTGCCTTGGGCGTTTATATTTAGACAAGTTGATGATTTGCCCAGACATCCATCACAGCTATATGAGTCATTATGTTATTTCTTAATTTTTTTGGTTGGCTATCTCTTGTATAAATATAAAAGTGATGTGTTTAAGATAGGAAGCTATTTCTATTTTGGCTTATGCATTTTTGCTATTTTCATCGTGCGTTTTCTTTTAGAGTTCACCAAAGAAAACCAAAGCTATTTTGAAGATTCCTTGTTTTTCAATATGGGGCAACTATTGAGTATTCCTTTTATTTTGGTTGGTGCTATATTGGTGATAAGAAACGTTTTAAGTGCCCGTAAAAATGGCAGCAAATAGAATAATGGAAAATACAATTCAGATAACAGAATGGCTGTGTAAATTTCAAGAGCGTTTGACCGCTTTATTTGGAGAGCGGTTAAAGTTTTTCGGTTTGCAAGGCAGTTATGGTAGAGGCGAGCAGACAGCGACCAGTGACATTGATGTGGTGGTTATTGTCGATAAGTTGGATTTTGCGGACTTGAAAGCCTATCGTACCCTACTCGACTCTATGGAACATTCTGAGTTGATATGTGGTTTTGTGGCAGGTGAAGAAGAATTGCTGAATTGGGAGAAATCCGACCTGCTGCAACTGTATATGGATACCCATCCTATAATGGGTACATTGGAAGGTTTGCAAACACTCTTTTCGGCTGAAGATGTACGTAAAGCGGTGCTAACAGGGGCTTGCAATCTTTATCATGCCTCTTCGCACAATTTTCTGCATGCACGTAACGCTGCTATGCTGGTGGAACTATACAAGTCCGCACGTTTTACGGTACGTATGAAACACTATATGGAACATGGAGAATATCTCTCGTCCATGGCCTTTTTGGCAGGGAAAGTTTCAGATGAAGATAGAAGCATATTGGAAAAAGCACAAACAATCAGTGCTACAGATGACAAAGAGACATTTGAAGACAATAGCCGCATGCTGATTGAGTGGAGCGGAAAACTGATACGAAATATCAAATAACAGAATTGATGAACCCACTAAAACAATACTATTATGAAAAAAGGATTCACATTATTGGCAGCCATTCTGACATTGTTTGGCTGTAACACACAAAAGAAGAGCGATTCTGACGCAGAAACAAAAAAGTCAAAGTATTTGGTAGTTTATTATTCTCAAACAGGTGCCACGCAATCTGTAGCACAGGAAATATCCCAATTGCTTGGCGCAGATACCTTGCGTATTGATGCGGCGCAACCTTATAACGGAACCTATGACGCTACCATCGAACGATGCAAAAAGGAGATGGCCAATAACGAGTTACCCCAATTAAAAGCTATTGATGTGGATTGGACAAAGTATGACACTATTTTCATTGGTTATCCTATTTGGTTTGGAACGTATGCTTTGCCCGTGGCAACCTTGTTGGATGAAGTGGACTTTGCCGGCAAGAAACTGGTTCCATTCTGTACATACGGAAGCGGTGGACTTTATTCCAGTGTAAAAGATTTGAAACAAACACAGCCCAAGGCAAAAATTCTGAATGGTTATGGCGTTCGTAATGCCCGTTTGGCAAAAGCACCTGCCGAGGTAAAACGTTTCCTTATAGAAAATGACTATCTGGCTGGTGAAGTGGAAACATTGCCTGAATATTCAGCCCAGCAACCGGTTACCGAAGAGGAAGTGGCTTTATTCAATGCTGCATGTGGAGATTATAAATATCCGTTGGGTACTCCTGTTACAGTAGGCAAACGGGTAACATCGCAATCAACCGATTACCGTTTTATTGCACAAAGTACCGATGTGCAAGGTAATACAACGGAAGCCACCATTTATGTAACAGTGGAAAACGGCGGAAAACCGGAATTCACGGAAGTGGTAAGATAAGGGAAAATATTACCCTACTCCATTTTAAAGGTCATCCGATGATAAGGCGTACAGCCAAACTCACGGATGGCTTTTTTATGTTGGGGAGTTGGATAGCCTTTATTCACCTCCCAACCATAATGAGGATATTCCTGTGCCAATCGCACCATATAGTCATCACGATAGGTCTTGGCCAGTATAGAAGCCGCAGCGATGGACATGTAAGTAGCATCTCCTTTTACCACCGTGCGGTGTGGAATAAAAGGATAAGGTTTGAAACGGTTGCCATCCACCAGAATATGTTCAGGATGTACTTTAAGTCCCTCAATGGCACGGTGCATAGCCAATATGGAAGCATTCAGTATATTGATTTGGTCAATCTCGGCAGCTGTGACCTCACCCACGGCCCAAGCTACTGCTTGCTGCTCAATAATGGGGCGAAGAGCATATCTTTGCTTTTCTGTCAACTGCTTCGAATCATTCAGCAGGTCATTGGTAAAATCAGGCGGTAGAATGACAGCCGCTGCAAACACAGAACCAGCCAGACAGCCACGTCCTGCCTCGTCGCAGCCACATTCCAGCACATGGGGTATCATGAAAGGTTTCAGCATAATGACAAGGTTTTAGAACGGATAACCAATTGCGAAATGGAATGCCATATCATCTTTCCATGTAGGTTTTACACGCCATCTGTCCTGGCCGACAAGAGCAGGGTCATATAACTTCAAGCCATAGTCAATACGGAATACAAAGAAGTTGAAATTAAGACGGATACCCAAACCATAGGCCACTGCAATCTGTTTATAGAAGGTATCAAAGCGGAAAAGTCCGCCTGGCTGGGTTTCATAGTCGTGAATGGTCCAGATATTTCCTGCATCCAGAAAAAGAGCACCTTCCAATACGGAGAACAGCTTCACACGGTATTCCACATTCAAGTCCAACTTAATATCTCCCGATTGATTGTTGAAGTCAATATAGGTATTGTCGGTCTTGAATGTACCCGGCCCCAATGTACGTACGGCCCACCCTCTTACGCTGTTGGCACCACCGCTGTAATAACGTTTCTCAAAAGGTAGTGATGCCGCATTGCCATAAGGCAATCCAACTCCCAAAGCAGCATGATAGACAAAGCGGTTATTTGGGTCAATTACTTGGTTATAGGCAAAATCAAAATCGGCCTTTACGTATTGCGAATAGCGGATGTTGAACACGCGGAACGAGCCGTCGTCAGCTGGTTGCATTTTAAACAGGTGGTTGATACCATACAAAAGGTTACCAGCCGTTTCCACACCATATCTGAGTGAATAATAGTTGCTTAATGGTCTGTTAGGTCTATAGGTTGAATAGGAACCATTGTAAGCCATACGCATAATGAAGTGGTCTTCATAACTGTATTTCAATACAGACTGGTTATTGAGGAAATAATCCTTGAATTCGTCGGAAATCCAAGGCAGGTACACATAGCTGAAATCAACCAAATCATAAGAGTGTCGGAAACGCGAACCCTGTTTGTGCCAGGAATAGTTGATACCGGCACTGGCAATGGTACGTGAATATTCCAACGGCCGTTTCTGGTAGTTATAAGAAACATTCAAATCGGTAGCTGCATTGTTGCTTCTTCGCCATGCACTGTTGACAAAAGGAATCAGAAAGCTGGGGAATTTGAGAGATGCATCCGCTCCCAATTCAATGGCATTACCCCCTACTTGCCGCCATTCATATGCAGCACGTCCTTGTATGGAAAACTGTTCTGAACCTCTGAAAAGGTTTCTGTGCTGATAACCGATACCTCCAGCCACACCAATATCACCAGCGGAATAAGTTCCTTCACCTTCTACCGTAAATGCCTGACTTTTTGCGGGTGTGGTCACCACATAGCATGTGAGCCAGCCGGGTTCTACTTCTCTGAACAGCAGATTGACATATTTAACCGCAGCCAATGCATTGAGAGTGGCATAAGTTTTTTCTACATCTCTGTCAGAATACAATTCTCCCGGAACCAAAAAGCAGTTATTGATAAGTGTCTGTATCCTTAAATTTCTTTTCTTGCCGTATGAAATGAGATAATCACCCTTTCTGATTGTATCCACACGTTCCTGTATATTGTTTCGTCTTAAAGGGTCATAGTCTGTATGTATGATTACTTCCTTGATTCTGTACTGTGTAAAGATTTTGTCTTTCAAGGAGTCATTGGCCTCAGTCAGCAATTGTCGGAAACCCAATTGCAGATTGATGGTATTATTATGCATGGAGCTGTCGGCCACATAATTAAGATAGTCTTTCTCAAAGTTGTAAAATCCCTGGTTGCGCATCTCAGAGGCTATTCTTTCACGCTCGGCATCCAAAACATTGGAATCAAACAGCATATTCTTCTTGATAAGCGAATGAGCAGTATCAGAAGCAATTTGATATACATCAGGCTGGTCGATAAGTATCTGGTATCTGTTCAATATGTATGGGCGGTTGCCTTTCACATGATAGGTTATCTTGGCCTTTTGCTTTTTAGTGGTTAATTCAGTGGTAATTTCTGCATTGAAATAGCCTTTGTTTTGCAGGAACTTTTGCATCTGATAGAGAGACATATCCGTTTGTTCCGGATTATATATTTCAGGTGCATCACCTATTTTGCGCAACATGCGGTTAATCCATTTGGTTGTGTCCTTGCCCGACAGGTTATATACGCCCAACTGGAGTTTCCAAAAACCTAGAACTGAGGCATTGGGGGTTTGGCGCAAATAGCTTTGCAATTCCTCTTTCTTAACATCGGGAACATCAGATTTGATAGCTACCTTATTGAGCAGGTATTCACCTTCTGGTACATATTTGGTTGATTTACATCCTGCAAGTATCAGGATGAAAAACATGCATATAATGCTATAGATATATCTTTTTGCCATTGGCAGTGAAATCGTATTTATCGCTATATTAAATATGCAAATATACAATTATTTGCGGATGAAGGAAACAGTTGCGTGCGATAATTTTCAGATGTTCAGAAAAAACAATAGCTTTGCATGAAAATATTAGTAAATCATTTGTATGTTATCGAAAAGCAAGATAAAGCTTATCCGCTCTCTGGAGCACAAGAAATTCCGTAACGAAACTGGTTTGTTTTTGGCAGAAGGAGACAAGTTGGTGCGCGATATTTTACCCTATTTCCAATGCCGTTTGTTGGCTGCAACCACCGATTGGTTAGCTTCTGCAGGCCAGTTGCCCGACTGCGAAACGGTGGAAATATCCGCTGATGAGATGCATTCGGCATCATTGATGCGCACACCACAACATGTTTTGGCTTTGTTTGAGCAACCGCAATATGATTTCATGTTGGAAACATTGGACGGAAAGCTGGTTTTGGCATTGGATGGCATACAAGATCCAGGCAACATGGGCACCATCATGCGTATTGCCGATTGGTTTGGCATAGACACCTTGCTGTGTTCTTCCACCTGTGCAGACATATATAACCCCAAAACAGTACAAGCTACCATGGGCGCATTGGCACGCGTCAAGGTACATTATGTCGATTTGGTGTCCGTTTTGAATGCTTGCAAAGGTAAGATGCCTATCTATGGTACTTTTCTGGATGGAGAAGACATGTATGCTACCCCACTCTCAGCTTCGGGCATTATAGTGATGGGAAGTGAAGGGCGAGGCATTTCCCGAGAAGTGGAAAAGTGTGTTACCCATAAACTGTTTATTCCCAACTATCCGGCAGGGGCTGTTACCTCAGAATCACTCAATGTATCTGCTGCAACAGCCATTATGTGTGCGGAATTCAGACGTCGGTTGCGTTGATTTCTCTTATTTTTGCATTTGCCACAGTTTGGTATAATATCCTCCGAGGGCATACAGTTCGTCGTGTGTGCCTCGTTCAACAATTCTACCGTTTTGCATAACGCATATCAAATCAGCACGCTTGATAGTGGATAGACGGTGAGCCACGACCAATGTGGTTCTGTTTTTCATCAAATTTTCCAAAGCTTCCTGTACCAGCTTTTCCGATTCCGTATCCAATGCAGACGTTGCCTCGTCGAGAATCAGAATAGGCGGATTTTTGAGAATGGCCCTTGCAATGCTGATACGTTGTCTTTGGCCGCCCGACAGACGTGAACCTCTATCCCCTACTGTCGTCTGATAGCCATCTGGAGTAGCCATGATAAATTCGTGTGCATTAGCAATGCGTGCAGCCGTTTCCACTTGCTCTTGTGTTGCATTTTTCACACCAAAGGAGATATTGTTGAAGAAAGTATCATTGAACAGAATAGCTTCCTGATTGACATTTCCCATCAATGCACGCAAGTCTTTGGTGCATACCTCTCTGAGGTCAATGCCGTCAATGGTAATTTGTCCAGCTGTTACATCGTAAAAACGTGGCAACAGATCGAGCATGGTAGTTTTGCCAGAACCGCTTTGACCTACCAATGCAACCGTCTGTCCTTTTTTGATATGTAGCTCAATATCATTGAGTACTGGTCGGTCTTTCTGATAGGCAAAATGAATGTGGTTGAATACTATTTCATTGTTGAATGAAATGGTTTTGGGATGTACAGGGTCTTTTATGTTGCTTTCCGTTTTGAGAATCTTGTCGATACGTTCCAAAGATGCAACACCCTTTCTGATGCTATATGAAGCTTTGGAAAGTTCTTTGGCAGGGTTGATGATGCTGTAGAAAATAACCAGGTAATAAATGAATTCAGGCGCACTGATAGGACTGTGAGCACTTAAGATTAAAGCGCCTCCATACCACAACAATATGGCAATAACCACCGTACCCAGAAATTCGCTTACGGGGTGAGCCATGGCATAGCGACGATTGATTTTGTTGAAGGTGGCACGTGTCTCATCATTGAGGTTATCAAAACGGTCAATCAGTTTCTTTTCTGCATTAAATGCTTTGACAATTCTAAGTCCTCCTAATGTTTCTTCAATTTGTGTCAGCAGTTCACCTGTCTGCTCTTGTCCTCTCATTGATCTGCTTTTCAGAGATTTTCCTATCTTTCCAATAAGAAATCCGCTGATTGGCAACAACAGAAACACAAACAAGGTCAGTTGCCAACTCATGAGCAACATGGTTACCAAATAGATGATAATCATGATGGGGTTTTTAAACATCATATCGAGCGACGACATGATGGAAGCTTCCACCTCGGCCACGTCAGAGGTCATGCGTGACATCACATCACCTTTACGTTCCTCAGAAAAGAAACCGATAGGCAATGAAACCACCTTGGCATACAAACTGCTTCGCAAATCTCTAAGCACGCCCGTTCGGATAGGAATCATAAAGAAAGAGCTGAGATAGGAAAATGCCACTTTCAAGAAGGTCATGATGATGAGGAAGAAGCCTAGTGCCAAAAGAATCCATCCTGCTCCTTGATTTTCAGTTTGAATTTGAATCCAATAAAACAGATTGTTTTTAAGTGCAGCAATAATATCGCTCGATTTTTGAGACCAATCAATGATTTGGTAGGCCGTATAATTATCCGATAGTCCAAAAAGGATTTGCAATATAGGAATAATGGCAGCAAAAGAAACCAGGCTGAAAAGCGTACTGAGCAAGTTAAACAGAATATTGAGCGCCACTTCCTTTTTATAGGGTGGAATGAATCGTTTAAGTAGTTTGATAAAGTCCATATTGAATCATAAAAAACTATGCAAAGATAGCTTTTTCAGCTGAAAACATCTATTTATTTCAACATCTCTAACTTTCTGAATAGTTCATCAACCAAAACAGAGACGGGCCTTGTTTCATCATTGTTTACCACCACTGTTGCGTATTGCCGCAATGTTTCGTCTGACATCTGGTTTTTTATTCGTTGTGCAACAGCTTCTTGCGTAGTATTATCACGCTTCAGCACACGCTTGATACGCAGGTCAAGCGGAGCAGTTACAAGCACCAATTCATCACACAATGTGTGAAAACCGCTTTCCACCAATATGGCGGCTTCCAGAAATACGGGTTGTTTTTGTGAAGCAGCCCATGTGATGAAGTGCTGTTTGACTGCCGGATGCACAATGGCATTCATTTGCTGCAACAACTGTTTGTTGGCAAATACCAGCTTGGCCACTTCCGGTCGGTTGAGGCAATTGCTGGAATAGATGTCGTTTCCAAACAATTGCTTCAGTTGTTGTATGACATGCGGGTCGGTGTCAATGATATTTCTTGCATTGAGGTCAGAATTGTAAACAGCGTATCCACGTCGTTCTATTTCATTGGATATGAATGACTTTCCACTCCCTATTCCACCGGTAATTCCAATCACTTTTGTTGCTTGTTCCATATTAGAATCCAAAATTGAGTCCACATGTAAACGTTATGTTTTTTCCTTGATAGAACACAGGGGTATATCTGTCAAGATACTCCTGTGCCGTAAGTCTTACTTCCCCTTCTATCGGTTCGGATGAGGGTTGCGAAGAACGTGCGTGATTATAGGAAATATTGATTTTAGCATAGCAATTGTTGAAGATTTCATAGATAGCGTCAAATGACACAAGGTCTTGTTTCCACACCACATCCTGCATGGGTTTTTGACTAATGATTTCTATAATATTGCTTCTCAGATAGTCATATTCATTGCCTTTTTGTGCATTGGTATAAGACAAGTCAAAATACAGACTTCTAATAGGTCGGTAGCGAAGCGAAACGAATATTTCCTGAGCATTATCGCCCAAATAATGTCCTAATACGTAGCTGTTTGACTTCCATGATAGCGGTTCTATGGAGTGTTTATAGCAAATGATGTTGCTTCTGGTGTATTCAGCCACCAATGAAAGGTTTTTGAGCGGCCAGTTGGTCAAATTAAATCCCGCTTTGTAGGAAATGGGATTTGTTTGTGGATTGGAAGGCTTGAAACGCGCAAACTTGATTTCATCAACAAAAGCCGATGCAAAAAGGTGAAGATGAGGAATATTGCGTGAACTGATATTGATGAAAAGCTGTGAATTCTGGTTTTCCGTTCTTGTTCCTTTTGTCAGAAAATGGTCGATGGATTTATAGAACGCAATGGGAATGAAATAAGCAGGTTGCACATTCTGTTCCGCATAAATGATGGCATTTCCTACAGAAAGATCCAGCTTTGGTATGGGTGTAAATGTGAGCATGTTGGCAGCAATGAATTTGTTGTGTGGCCGGTAATGTTTCTTTTCCGTATCCGTACCCACATTTTCCAGATAGTAATTGGTACTGTCCAGCACATTGCTCACCAGCCATCCGTGTATGTAGTTCAATTCAAACCATTTGACTGGCTTGATATTGAGGGTTATCATCGGGAATGAAGGAGCTCTGCCAGAGAGAATATTTGAACAATTATAGGAGTCGCCCCAAGTAATGTTATCTTTAATAAGCCCTATACTACCCCATTTGCAATAAGCAATGATTCCCCCCCTCATATCACTGTAGTCGCCTCCATAGGATGCCTCTTTGTATTCACAGCCCGGCAGATTGTTGAGAAACAAAGGTTGCGAGAGCCGAGCACCATACATTTTGTCGGTAGCACTTGGGAAATATTTGTCACTCAAAAACCATGAACCATTGAAAGAATTGTCGCGCAAATTGGCATAGACAGACACATGGTTTACGATATCCATTTGCAAATCGGCTCCATACCATCGTTTAACAACAGCGCCCTTCTGGTTGGCAATAATGTCCATGCCCAGCAATGGGACAATGCGGCACTTGAAATTTGAGTCGGTATAATGAAATGATGGTTGCACGAGTGAAAGGTCAAAACTTTTTTTATCCGTCCAGTGCACATAAGTTTTGGGGAGTGTGTCACGTTCTATGGCATAATCATTCAGGTAAAAATACAAATCCGCCTTTTGCCGCTTCGACATTTTGTCAGTGTAGGCTTGTGCTTCCTGTAGTTTTTCCGCAATGAAATCACGTGTGTATGGGCGTACAACCGAATTGACCTGAATAAATCCGTCGGCCGCCAATTCGTCTATGTAATCATAAATTTGCGTGTAGCTTATATGTTGCGGAACATGTTGTGCATTCAATATAAACCAATTGATTAGCAATAAAGTAATAATAGAAAAACGTTTTCTCATAATGTATTGCGTAGCTAATGTTTATTCATGACAAATGTAGGTGTTTTATTGTAATATGGCAAGTTCCATGAATGTATCCCTTTGTTATACGAAAGAGGCGGGTCATGTCAAAATGCCCGCCTCTAATCATTCCTATAAAATCTGTATGGTGTTAAGCCGCCTGTGAGATAATACTGGATAATACAGGCTTCAGACCACTTATCATACATTCCACTGCAATCACCATCAAAATCAGACCCATCAGTCGCATCATAACATTGCTACCGGTTGCTCCAAGCAATTTATAAAGCCTGTTCGAAGCTCTTAGGATAAGGAACGTAATGAAATATACCAGTGCAATGGAAACAATCATTGCCACTTTATACCAGATAGTTTCTGCATCCTCCATCAGCACAATACCGTTGGCAATGGAACCCGGACCACAAAGCATCGGGATAGCCAGGGGTGTTATGGCAATATTGTCTGTAAAGTGTTGTAGTTTTCTTTCTGCCTCATTGAGTTTGATATGCGTGATATGTGCCTGCAACATATCATATCCGATTTTGAAGATAATAATACCTCCCACTATTCGGAAAGCATCAGTAGATACCCCGAAAATTAAAAAGATATATCTTCCAAAGAAAGCAAAAACAACCAAAGTTATAAATGCTACAATGGTTGATTTGGTGGCTATTGCTTTCCGTTCTTCCTCTGTACACCCTTCTGTCTGGTTCAGAAAAACAGGCATAGTTCCCAATGGGTTAGCCAGCGTGAAAAACGATGTAAAGCAAAGCATTGCAAATGTAAGAAGGCCTGAATCCATACAATTGTTTAGTTGTTTAGGGTTATTGTATTATTGGAAATTAACCATAGATGATGTTACCGTTTTCGTCTTTGATGCCATCAAAGCTTTTCAGGTATTGCTCCATAGCTCTATAGCTCATACCCATGCTGGAGAAACCACCATCGTGGAAAAGGTTTTGCATAGTGACTTTCTTGGTCAGGTCGCTGAACATAACCACGCAATAGTTGGCACAATCATCAGCAGTTGCATTGCCGAGAGGTGACATTCTTTCTGAGAAGTCCACCAGGCTGTCAAATCCTTTCACACCACTACCAGCAGTAGTCATGGTTGGTGATTGAGAGATGGTATTTACACGTACATGATGTTCACGTCCATAAATATATCCGAAACTTCTGGCAATAGATTCCAACATAGCTTTGGCATCTGCCATATCGTTATATCCATACATGGTACGTTGTGCTGCCATATATGTCAATGCAACAACAGAGCCCCATTCGTTGATAGCATCCAATTTTTTGGCAACCTGCATCATCTTGTGGAAAGAGATAGCAGATATGTCAAGCGTTGTATTAAGCATACCATAGTCCAAATCATCATACGTACGTTTTTTACGTACATTTGGTGACATTCCAATTGAGTGGAGTACAAAGTCAACTTTTCCTCCAAGAATTTCCATTGATTGTTTGAATACATTTTCAAGGTCTTCAACACTGGTTGCGTCAGCTGGAATGATTTGGCAATTGAGTTTTTCAGCCAATTCATTGGTTGTTCCCATTCTAACAGCCAGCGGAGTGTTGGACAAGGTGATGGTTGCACCCTCTTCAACAGCTCTTTCCGCAACTTTCCATGCAATAGACATTTCATTGAGTGCACCGAACACAATACCTTTTTTACCTTTCAATAAGTTGTTACCCATAATTGTTTAAATTAGTATTTGAAAAACGGGGCAAAGGTAAGGAAAAAGTATCATATTTCACGAAAATGCCTTGAATGTGCAGTTTGTTGATGTGCGAATAATTCTATTTGTTGCGCGTGTTAGCTTGTTCGCGTTTGTGCACAATAAAGATAATATTCTGAATATAAATAATTTATATATAAACTATAAGCGCATCTTCCTATTTTAAAGGGATGCGCTTATAATTATAAGAAGTACTCATTGTTTGGAGGCTAAAACAGCCATGTCAATATGAATTTTGATAGAATTTCACTGACAACAATACCTATAATAGTTACTATTGAAAGTGTCTTGCCTGACATATTACAAGATACACGCATGGCGTTTACGTAGAGCACAACATGCCATATAATTACAAATACGGTACATATTCCCGTCAATATTATGCTAGTCTGTAACAGAGATGAAGGATTTTCCACCATTGTATTTACATCAGGAAGTTGCACAAAGAAACCGCAACATGCACCGATAATAAAAGGTATACGTGTCATCAAAATGGTTCCTACCAAATCAATCACTCTGAAATGGGATTTGGCCATTATTGCCAAAACCATGCTAATGAGAATAAGTATAGCTACAGATATAAACGGATAAAGGAATGCCTTGCTCCAAGTGAGCTGTTGGGCGGTAATGTGTATATCTAATACACCATCAAAAGCAATGTTAGCATAATAGGCTATGACAGATGTAACTACCATCATGACAAGTCCAATCACAAGTGATTGCAGGCCGGCAATTTGGACAAAGGGATTCAATAATAACTTCATGTTCTTCATAACAGTGTTGGATTTAGAGGGTTATTGAAATGATTTTAATTCGGCAATAATGTCATCGAGCATATTGCGCACAGTGGGATAACTGAGTTTGCGT
>CALUKG010000051.1 GCA_944321155.1 uncultured Bacteroidales bacterium
ATCATCGAACCCGTTTCGGGCGATGGTCAGTCGGAACACTTGGCTTTGCTGATGCCGATGATGTTGCCCGAGTGACACAACATAAAGTACAGGGTTTTCCCAATGCCCTGTACCCCATTCAAACATATTATCTAACCAACAAACATTTACAATCATGCCTAATTGGTGTAACACATCCCTTGTATTCGAGGGTGACAAACAAGAAATCAAAACCCTTTACCAAACGATGAAAAGGTTGGAAAGGCGCAAAACTCCATTGGTAGAAAACGGCTTTGGTACAAACTGGCTGGGATGCCTTGTCGAAGCCTTGGGTGGCCATTGGAAAGAAACCTATTGCCGAGGCACATGGTTTTCTTTGGAATGTCAAGGGAATATTCTGCGTATGGAAACCGAAACTGCTTGGTCACCCTGCATCGAAACATACGACTTCATCTGTCAAAAATTTCCATCACTGAACTATTACTACCGCTCCGAAGAACCGATGATGGCGGAATACCTGACTAATGATAGCGATGGACGTTATTTCAAAGAGCGTTACATCGCGGACGTGAATGTTCCCGATGGAGAATTTATGGTGGAGTATTTTAACCGTATGGAAGAAGCCCTGCAATGGATAGCTGAAATAAGCAAGTGCGATATACAGTCGGAAGCAGACGTGGAAGCCCTCAATGAGCAATGGCATACTGGCGACAACGAGGGATATTGTTACCTGCATCATTACCGAGTGGTCTAAACAGGCTAAAATCAAACGGACTGTGCGGTTCATGGGATGCCTTGCAAGTGTCCCATACCGCACAAGCCGTCAATACATCTGTTGCCACATATTAGCGTGCGTAATAATTACGTGATAAAAAAGGAATATGGTTTATATTTGTTTATTTTGCATAGAAAATCACCGATATGGACAAACGAAACATTATATTGGAAGATGGCGGCAATGCCGTGGCAAGTTGCCCGGTCATTGTTTCCGCAAGCCGCAGCACCGACATTCCGGCGTTTTATGCCGACTGGTTTTTCCATCGCCTCCAAGTAGGTTACTCGGTATGGACAAACCCTTTCAGCAAAGTCCGGAGTTACGTATCTTACAAGGATACAAGGTTTATCGTATTTTGGTCGAAGAACCCGCACCCCTTGTTGCCTTATTTGGATATTCTGCGAGGAAAGGGCATAGGGTGTTATATACAATACACATTAAACGATTACGAACTCGAACGCTTGGAAACAGGTGTTCCTCCATTGGTGGAGCGCATAGACACGTTCAAGAAACTGGCCACACGTTTAGGCAAGAAAGCCGTGATATGGCGTTTCGACCCCATGCTGCTCATGGAAAGCCTCTCCTTGGACGGCTTGCTTGATAAGGTGGAACGCATAGGTGACCAACTCAAGGGATATACCGAAAAAATGGTGTTCAGCTATGCCGACATCGCTAACTATAGAAAGGTAAAATCCAATTTAGACAAGAGCGGGATATGTTACAGGGAATGGACGGAAGGGCAGATGGTTGAATTTGCAGAACGCCTTTCCGAGTTGAACAAGACGAATGGTTGGAATTATGCCTTGGCGACTTGCGGTGAAAAGGTGGAGCTTGCCCGGTATGGCATAGCTCATAACCGTTGCATCGATGCCGACCTCATCGCCCGCTTGGCTTGGCAGGACAAGACGTTGATGAAGCACATGGGTGTCGAAGTCAAAGAAATAACCTCGCACGGCCTGTTTGATGACGGCTTGTTGCCGCCCGGTGCCATACCATTGCCGGGAAATCGGTATTTCATAAGCCGGCATAAGAAAGACCCAGGCCAACGCCTGTTGTGTGGCTGCATGGCTTCCAAGGACATCGGGGAGTATGACACCTGCCCCCATCTTTGTGAATACTGCTATGCCAATTCCTCTAAACCTTCGGCATTGGCTAACTGGGAGCGGCATCAAAATAACAAATTTTCAGAAACAATTACAGGTAAATAATGGCTATGGACAAATATGATTTTATCAAGAAGGGTGCCACAGTCTATTGGCATGACCCGGATGGCGGTTTATCGGATGGGGAGTATGAGATAATATCTGCTCCTGAAGAAATTGAAGAGGACAGCATCATTTTAATAGCTTCCGATCGTTCGGAGGCAGAAGTTTTCCCCACGGAATTGTCCTGTTGCTGAAATGAAATTACAAAAATTGGAGGTGATTATATACGACAATACCCTAAATTTTGCGATAACAAACTTCTCTCATTTACAGAGTGGTATTTGTAAAATTTAGGGTATTCTGATGCTTTAGTGTAGGTGATAACGGTGGACTGGATTAAGCAGTGACCATAGAGTGAATTTGATTGTAAAGCAAATCTTCGGAAATAAGTTGAGATACTCCGTTATAGCCAGGAAAGATACGAGAAGCATTATATCCTAAATTGCGGAGCATAACATATAGGCAAAGAACGAATTTTGTCGGCAAAGTTAATTTGTATAGCAAAGTTTGGTCATCTATTGCTTTATTTATTAAGAATGTATCTAATGGAGTTGCTTCAACTTTATTATTTCTTTGTTCATCTGTAACAAATTCCCATAAAGTAAATAGTCCTTTTTGCGCACCTAAATTTGGATTTCCATGATAGGATGGTTTAATAAATTTCAAGGGTATCATCTTGCCAATGGATTTGCTTACTTCTATTTTCTTTGCATTCAAAGCCCATAAAACGATATTGTCATCATTAATGTGAGCTTCCATCTTTATTTGCTTCATTGCCCCCAAACATGCAAAATATAACGATACATATATATCTTTACTCCAATCTAATAGCCTTGTGGGCAATCCATAATGCTGAGCAAGGCCAGTAATCTCATATAAATCTTCAGGAAGCCAAGTTTCATGATTCAAGAAAACGGAAACATCATCAATGGGGTATTTTCTGATGCGACAATTGGGCACATATAAATTTGCATCATCGCATGAATAATAGAATTTCCTTAGTATATTGTATTCTGCAGCAATTCTCATCATCTGATTTTCTAAACCATTACAATTGCCCAATCGCATTACCTTGTTTCTATTATCTTCTCTCAATGCAGATGGTATAAGTTTGAATTTACCAGAAGATTCACCTCTGAAAATAAAATTCGGATAGATAGTGTTATAAATTTCGCCACCATATGATATGGCTTTTACAAAAGAATCAAAATTATCAAACTGGATTTCTTTTATTACATTCTTCATAATTGTAAAAATTTGCTATTTGCAAAGATACAAATTCTATCTGACTTATAACAACTTTCAAATAACTTTCGTACCTTTGCAAAGTCTTTTGGGACATTTTTGTGGGAAATAAAAAGAAAGTGCCTCACACTCGTTGAAATCGCCAATCTCAAAAGTGTATATACGAGGCGCAGAGGACAGCTCATATCAAGTGGGTTGCCCTACTGTGCGTATATACAGGTGTTTGGCGATACCTTACGAGTGTGCACAGGGGCAGCCCACTTTCTTATACATAAACTTTGCTAAACATGGCTCTCATTGGCTGCTACAGAGTTAAACTCGAAAAATTCGCCAAAATGAAGAAGTTTTTTGTGACAGCAGCAATCTTGATATTGGGTGCAGCAATTGGAATTGGGGGGTACTTGTTATATCAGCATTTATCTGATGACAATAACAAAGTGGAAGAACATACCACGAAAGTTGTAAAATACCGTTTGGATATGAAACTTGCGGAAACAGACGCAGAAAAAGAGTTTTTTGCGATGATGAACAATTACTATGATGCTATTGACAAAGCAGTAGAAGATAAACATCAAGGACAGAAAACGGATTTCAAAGATTTGAACATTATTGAAACAAAAATAGGACTATATTTCTTATTCAATGAGGATAAGATACGCAAAGACTTACTACGAAAAGAGTTGTTACCTATAATTGAACACTACGAACCAATAATGAAAGAATATGGTATAAAAAGCGAAGTGAAAAGTTTATCTACAAAATCCCATTCAACAAAAGTTCCTAAGACAAAGAGCAATCCATCAGGCTTGATTTCAGGACCACATCAAAGCTATACAAAAAGTTCTTATGTTAAGAATGGGAAAGTTCATGACTCTATTGTTATCCGCAATACATACCTTTACGAAACGAAAAAGGTTATTAAAAACACATCATATGTAAAGGTTGACTTGAACGATTATTTTGACCCAACAGAAGCTGATTGGAATTACACAGGGTTAAGTGATGAAGAGTTGAAATATTTGCACTCTAAAAATGTTATATATTGCGATACTGTGATTATGAACCAAACATTCAAGGGTTGGTATCGTATAACTAACTGGACGGAAAACATCAATAAAGATAAAGAAAAACAGATTTACCAATCAAACTCTGACAATGACTCCTACCGAAAGAATATGCCTAATGTGAATGAAGATGAATATCCGTGGTAAGGTGAGAAATATGATAATTTAACAAAAGCAAGAAAGCGTCTTATTTTACTTGGGAATATTGAAAATGGGAGTGTCCTCACGGATTGCTCCCATTTTTAGTTTCCATATTCTCTTTGTACCTTTGTATTGGTAAAATTTAGGTATAACTTAATGCACAGAAATATGGAAACAAGTGAATATCAAAATCAGCTTGACGTTGAAAATCTTAACTTCTTAAACTATATACTTGCGAAGATGTTTAATGTCGAATTGCAAGGATATGTTTATTCAGAAGAAGATTGAAAACTGGGCAGGATTTATTTCTTGCCCTTCTTTTTGTCAATGCAAATCATATCCCACCAATACCATAATCTCATAAACGCCTATTTACTCTACTACCAATAAAATTCCGTTCCAAAGTTTCTATATGTGAGAAAACTATTAAAACGTAACACATATATGGAACAAGAATTTCTAATGAAAATCGCCAATGAAATCAACCGTCAGATACGCTGTGGCGTAACGGCTGATGTTATTATGTCTTGGGGCATATCAAAACGTATTGCCACGGTTTATCAGGACAGAGCCACCCTTGCCTTGCGTGTAAGCGGTGTACTTCACAAAGGCTGGGTTTATGTCAGTTTGGACGAAGGCAGGGATTGTTATGTAGTCACGTTGCTTTCGGCTGATAAAAGCAAAGTTATAAAAGTCCGTGACGAAGTTTATTGCGAAGAACTTGGAAGCGTCATAGACAACCTTGTAGAGCGCAAGGAAAGATGGACGGATGATATGTATAAGAAACTTGCCTTTGCCGATAGTGAGAGGAAGTTGAACGGATGAACATTCTTCAGTACAGTTAAAAATCATACGACAAATTTCAAACAAAGCAACCGATAAGCACTACAATTATTTATGTTTGCCTAATTTAAGCCACATCTTGTGGCTTTTGATAAGCTGTTTTACGGACTGTTTCATGTCATTTATTTATTTGTAGTGTTATATCGGTTACTTTCAGATATAGAGATTAAGAAAGAGTTGAAGATTTTGGACTATTCTCTTTTAGATGTAAATACGCTTATATAAAGCCACTACTTGCCAACCTTTGTTGGTCAGCTCGTAGTAGCTTTTTATAAAGACTTCGATATAATTTCTCATGTTTGGTGCATTTTGAATAGTCCATATCTTCAACTCTTTCTTTATACTCCTTATAACAGGCAACATTTGCAAACTCTCATAAATTAAGGATTGTTGGCTACTCAGAACCATTTTTGTGCTTCAATAACAAAATGTCCACGCCATTCTCATTCCACCCAGTTATAGGGTAATTGCAATCATATTTTAATAAGGTCAAAAGTAAAAACTTTCTGCGAGGAAGCCGTATATCCTACAAGCGTAGCCATGTTCGATAGTCTTCAAGGCAGCGAAGCTACCAAAATATTGAATGTGTAACGGATAAAGCAAAAACAGATATGAGCTGGTTAGATGATACAGAAAATCACCGAAAGCGTCAAATTGAACAGATGGTAAAAGCGTTTGGGGATGACAACGCATATTTCCAAAAAGCAAAGGATAGTGATACGGCAGGCAAGTCCAAGAAGAAAGAGAAAACACTTGCCGATAAATCCGACATGTATAAGATGCGTGTACTGAAACTGCGCAAGTTCAATGAGCAAGACCAAAAGGAATATGTCGGAGTTGAGGATGTGGCAAACTCCTACATAACCAATCAAGAGAATGGCGACATTGTTATCAGCAAAACAGAAGATGGTTATTTGGTCAGTAAATTTCCTATCGACACCGAACATGAAGAAGGAGGGGAAACGGAAACCGCCACCCTTTCGGAAGCCATTGATGTTGCATTGACATACAAGGATGATTTAGACAATGCAAGGACACCCGAAGAAATCATGTACAAAGAAGATTAAAAACATATCAAGATATGAACAATATACTATTTCAAGACAACCTGCGTACTGCTGAACGTATTGAAGCGGCACGCAAGGCAAGGGAGAAGCAAATAAACAAAGGCATTTTCTATGCCTCAACTCCTTCTATGGAATCAGAGATAGAGAAGGCTGCGCAATCCCAACCGTTGGATGCTAATGGCGGTGATACGGATGTACTTTATCCAGAGGTTGAAACCTACAAACAACAACTGGATAACGGCAATATAACCGAAACATGGATTGACCTGCAAATGCAGAACATTCAGAAACGGTTGATTTATGACCCAACGGATGAACGTCTGTTGCAAATGAAACAGGTACTTTTGGAAAAGAAGAAAGATTTGCGCAATAAAGGTAAAGCCACGGAGCAGGCATTATCCACCAGCCGTAAGACTAAGAGCTTACTCTTATCACCCGAAGACATTGTAAATGGCAGTAGGACACGGGACAAGGCTGTGCAGGCAATTATCCGTGCGTTGAAAGAAGAGTTCGGAGATATTAAAGCCGACCTCAAAGACGGAGTACACCGTGACGGCAAGATGCAGACATATACCAATGCCACGCTGAAGTTCGGAAGGGAAAGCGTGACCACACCACTTGTGATAAATATACCCAGTGGTTTCAGCAACCGTGACATACAGAGCATAAAAACACGTGCCACGGGAATGGCAAAGGCTTATGGTATGCAAATGCTCTATGGTGAGCGTACCACGGACATCATACTATGGGTAAATCCAACGGTGTACTATGACGAATATGGTATGTGGCATGATTATGCAAGAGAGCAATCATTGAAGAATTTGTAACTAATAATAAAGCTAAAATATTATGGCAGACAGAATTCAGCAAAGGCGTGATACCGCCGCAAGATGGGCGCAATACAATCCCATATTGCTTGAAGGTGAGGTAGGGTATGTGACCGATGACCCTAACCAGTATAAAATTGGCGATGGTGTTCATACTTGGAATGAACTACCGCTACGTGGATTTGATGGAACTTTGGTTCATACGATTGGAAATAGTCAGACATCTGCAATGAGTCAATATGGTGTATCAAATTTGCTAATAAATATAGTCGGGATGGCCGCCGATTCAGAAACAGCAGGTGTCAAAAATATCGGTGATGTTTTTTACAACACTGATACGAAATTGTTAAGGAGAGCCACATCTGTAGACCCTATTCATGTTGTAGAGACAGTCCCTTATGTAGATGGAGCTATATATAGTTTCAATGGTGAATTATGGCAATGGAACAGAAATGATTTGGTACAAGTTACTAATAAATCAAGCATTTTTCCTTCAGGAGAATATTCAGTTGTTTGTTTAACAGGATTTGGAATTGATTCTGCAAGAAGTGGAGTGACCAAGCTTGGGGATATTTATTACAATACAAATACCAAATTGTTGAGAAAATGTACGCAATACACTAATCCATATACGGGTGAATTTACCACGCTGGAATTTGAAGAAAATACACTATATCTTAACTATTCTGATAATAACATATACAAATGGAATGGAGAAGATATGGAGTATTTGTTTGGTGAATCCGAACGGATGAATCAAAACCGTATTTTTTTCTTGGATAATATTGGCACATCATGGAAGAGTACATTGGTCAGATTGGGTTCTGTATATTATAATACAGAGCAAAAAAGCATTAAAAAAGCTGTTGAAAAAGACCAATATGGAAATATCTCAAAAAGCATATCAATTCCCTTATTTTATGACGCATTGTATTATTTCAACAACGAATTATATCAATGGAACGGAAATGATTTGGTATCTACCTCAAATGAAAATTTTGCAGAGATTACAGCAACTATATCTATGCAAGGTGGGCAAATATCAACTAATATAGGCAGACCATTGGGTGCCATAGTTCAAGATTATGCTTTCTTTAATTATTATAATCAGCCAAATTTTCTGAGAATAGAAAACGGAGATAAAATTGTTAATGTGTTATTAGGCGATTTGGAATTAGTCGGTTTTGGCACATTAGGAACAGGACTTGTGACCAAGCTTGGGGATGTTTATTACAATACAAATACCAAATTATTAAGAAAATGTATTGTTTTTGGGGATGTAGAAGAATACGAAACTGTACCATTCATTGATAATGGAATATATTATAACAAACAGGATGGAAAGTATTATGAATGGGATGGTAGCGATATGGTAGAAAAAACTGATGGTTTAGAAACTTTGAATATCCATTGTTATTCAGACCCAGTTACTTATCTGGGATATGTGACCGTCACTGATAATAATTATGCGCTTAAAGAAGGAACTAAACTTATAAAATTTGAAGTATCAAAAAACAGTGCCTATGCGAAAGGTCGTTCACTCCAATATTCTATATTATATCACGCATCTGCATTAGAATATGTCAAGAATGATATTGTGGAAAGGAGTACAAAAGAAAAATACATTTCGTATGAAATTGAATTGCCCGTCATTACGGATGAAGTAAGCGCAACTTTAGACTATAAGGGGTACAACGGAACAAGAGCATATAATAACGGTTTCTTAATATTGCCACCCAATTATTCAGTATATGGCGACCCTGTTCCATTGGTGATATTTTTCCACGGAACTGAAGGATATGTTTTCAGTGAAATGCAAATACAATCATACGGTGAACTTCTTAAATTCATAGCCAATAATGGATATGCCGTGGCTGATTGTAGTGCGTTGTCAAGTTTGTATAAAGATGAGTATGACGGTAACGGTCCAACACCTTTAGGCTTTTCATGTTATTGTTCGCTGTACAACTACATCATTAGGAATTATAATATCAGAGAAGACGGTGTGTACATATTTGGGAAAAGTAGTGGAGGAATACTTACGGAACTGATGAGTGCATTAAGGCCATTCCCCATTCGTGCGGCAGGAGGATTGGCTCCAACTTGCGACATATTTGCCAACATGCTCATTTGCTTGTCCCGCTCAACTAATTTTTGGCTGGACCAATTAGGATTGCCTTCTCCTAATGTATCTGACCATTTGAATGGAAGTGGTGATAAGGAATATTTGTTAAGCAACATCGATAAATTTGTAGGGTACAATCCTATGTGGATTAATACAGAAGGTATTGATTTCGAGAATTTGGCGCAAGAAATATTAAACACAGGATTGTCTACATCTGATTTGGAAGGAAATAGCGACATCACTTCCATGATTAATGTAGCAAAGAAAATTCAAAATGTACCTTATAAAATATGGCATGCTGTTGATGATGCGAATGTTCCTATTGCCACATCAAGATTTTATCAGAAAATGATAAAAAATGCCGGAGGAATATGTTATTTAAGGGAACTTCCATCTGGTTGCGGGCAACATCATGCCGTAGATAATGCTTCCAATGCACCTAAAACGAGTTATCAGACAAAGTATGGGAGTAAGGTTGACATTCCTGTAGCTTATGCTGAACTTGTCGACTGGTTCAATAGGTGGTAAATTGTAATGAGAATGCCGCCTACTTCTCGTGGGGGAAGCACCTGTTCAAATAGCAACTTACATGCCCGCTACGGTGTCGATGTACCGTTATCCTTATTCGGTTACTGAACTGCCGTGGCGGGCATTTCTTATGCCTTATTTACGTGTTTTCTTCTTTGTCTTTTTTCGTAAAGCATTAGCCATAAAAAAGTCAAACCTTTCGGGATGCGCCACAGGGCGTTTCAATTCTTCGGCTGGACGGATTTCAATATCCAATGCCTTTTGAAGTTCATCCACGTTTATTTCTTTAGTTCCCTTTTTCATCTTGTAAGTTCATTGTATGTTATACGATGTCTGGAATTGCAAAGTAAGCAATTAAATCTTTCTTTACCACTCAATTCTCTATAATTATAGCGAAAACAGAACTCATTTACATATCTTTGAAGGTGTTTCTTACTTGTATGGTTGTATATTCCAGTAAGACCACGTTTCAATATACTCCAAAATCCTTCGATATTATTCGTATAAGCGTTGCCATTTACATATTGTCCGTGACCATGGTCAACTATGTAATGTTTGTACAATTTATGGATTGTCTTATATCCTTGCCATTCATCAGAATAGAGCGTTGCGGTGCGCTTTACGTTACGAAGGATAGGAACGGTAAGGGATTTATAAGAAGTATTGCGTACAACCTCGCAAACCAACTTTCCGCCACGCTGTAACATACCCATGACGGGAACTTTATCTTTGAAACTTCTACCCTGCGAATTTTTCACCCTTTTATTCTTATGGCGGTTTTTATTCTTGCCACCAACAAAGGTTTCATCCAATTCTACTTCTCCGTCAAGTTTTTCTTCAAGAGCAATATTGAAAGCCTCACGGATGCGCTGGCTCATATACCATGCAGTCTTTTGCGTCACTTGAATATCATCTGCCAGTTTGATAGAAGAAATGCCCTTGTTACTGGTGGTTATTTCATAGATTGCCACAAACCATTTCCGCAATGGTACTTTGGAGCCTTCAAATATTGTCCCTATCCGTATATTGAAATTCTTGCCCGTGTTCTTGCAACGGTACATACCATCGCCACGGCGGTAAACTTTCGATGTCGGGTCATAGGGTGATACTGGCTCACCATCACCCCAAAGTTGATTTTCAAGGTATGCAATACAGCTTTCTTCTGTCGGGAATGCTTGCAGCAAGTCGAACAATGACGTGAACTCACCAATAGTCCTGTTTTTAGCCTTCTTCATAATCGCAAAGTTTATTCTTTGCTATACATAACTTTGGTGATTTTTTCTTTGGGAGCAAAAAACGCCCTAAAACTGTGGTTTTTCGTGGTGGATGTGGTGTGGCACGTTGCTAATTTGCTGTTAACAAGAAAGTTTTGTCTAAAAGTTAAACTTACTTAACAAGAAAATACTGCACTTTATCGGGCAAATTTTGTAGCTTTGCAAATATAAACTGGTTTATTTATGAAAGAAAACGAAGTTAAACTATTGAAAAGTATAATCCTTGATAATGAGGATGCTAAATTATATGATGAAGTTGTATCTTGTTATAAGAATAGATTATACCGTTCAGGGTATCTTCTGTCTTGGATATTGCTGATTGAATCTCTTAAAAGAAAAATAATAAAACTTTCTGAGTTAGAAGATGCAAGAGGAAAACAAGAATGGGGGAAAATAGAAACATTGGAAAAACAACATCAATCTACAGATACTCAGATTATATCATCGGCAAAAGAATGTGAAATTATTTCTGATACTGAATATACAACAATTAACTCATTGTGGCAGCAACGCTGTATTTTTGCACATCCATATATGCAAGAAGTAAAATCTTCAGACTTGGAGTATATTATTTCAAAGATGATAGATATTACACTTTCAAAACCATTATATTATAGTAAGAAAAGCATAGAGGAATGGATTAATGAAATTATAAATCACCCTCACGTAGTTCCAACAAGCCAATCAGAGCAAGATAACTTTATAGATAATCACTTTGTACGTGTAAAGGAAATGCATTATCCTTTCTTATATAAAACTATGTTTTACAATTTAAGCAAATCGCATGAAAATAGCAACAAACACCTAATCAGTTTCTTTCGACATTATATCATTAAATTGATATTGCATACTCAAGTCAATATTAACAGTAATAATTATACGCTTGAAAGGCAAATGTTGAAATATCCTCAAATTTGTTGGCTATTTTTCAATATACCAGAAACGTGGGAAAAGTTAGATGATAAATTCCGTGGCGATTTATTTAGATACATAGATTTTACTTCTAAAAATGATTGTATTAGTTCTTTAATTCAGGCATATAAGTTGATACGCAGGACAAATATACATAAGGATTATTTGGATATTTATTATAAGAAACTTCAAAAATTTTCCATATATAATATATGGCAACTGTATATTGATAAAGGACTTCTTTTAGATAGAATTTGGAATGAATCTATCAAAAACTGGCAATTTTACGACCAGATGGAATATGTAAATTTTCTTGATAGTTTTAATGCTCCAATATCAGATAATTTCAATGAAACTGAATCTGAAAAATTGGGATATTTCTTAGGACTATGCTGCTATAATAATACTTTTGCTGCTCTAACCTTTACTAATAAATGCAGTGAGTTATGGATTGATAATCTACCATTTTGTCTTGGCTTAATGCATGGAATGATGACAATGGATAACAATCTATTTATTCATTGCAATTCTTTCCCTTGTGTTCTATCTGTAATCGCAAACTTAAATAGTGACAATCTACAAACAGTATTAGCGTATTTAGAAAAACTCCCAAATCAAAAAACAAGTAGTGATAAATTCAGCTACGATAAAATAAAACAAATTTTCAATGACAGAAAAACTCTTATTCAATCAGATAATGCCCAAGAAAGAATAAGTAATATAATCAATGCTTATTTTTCACCAGTTGTAGAAAGAGAATAAGTTTTAAGGCATTGATATTACTAATTCAGAATATAAAACCGTATCTTTGTTGTAAAAAGTCAGAGGCATTCTCTTATACAACCCTGATTTTTCTTCCACAAAACGATAAGGAAAGGAAGTGTTGCCTATGAAGAGAAAATATATTGAACGCATTAAAGAACAATATGTCCAAAAGACAAATAAAGGTATTGAAATTGTTACTGTCTTTGAACGGATTTATTTGTAATCCGTAGCGTTCATTGCCTCTGACTTTTTTTGACTGATCAATGGGAAGTAACTGCGTATTATATGATTGTTGAATAGTTCCTAATTTCCCAGCCTTTTATCACAGTTATTCGCACTCCATTTCTTTATATGCCATATATCGTTCTGTCGCCTCAAATACTTCACCAATAGTATCCGACAGGTCATCAAACTTCAAAGGCACAATCTTGGCAAAATAGGATATTCCCTTTGTTGGATAACAGCAGTTGGTAACTAATCTACAAGGAGTTCCAAATAAAAGGTTCTTGCTGAACTTGTCATCTGGACGCACTTCAAAGCGCTTTGATAAAATCTCCAGTACTCTGTTGCCCTCATTAATTGCTTCCTCCAGCGTATAGAATATTCCAACGGCGATTTTCTTCTCACGGTAAACACTGTTTATGTCATTCGGCTCATCATGATACCGAAACTCTATTGTCAATAATTCCTTCTGCATGTTCTTGTTTTCATTCTAAACTTTGTAAGAATGTTATGGTAGCAACTTGATAAAAAACTTATCTTTGTAAAAAAAGAACTGGAGTACATTTCAAAGAAACCATTCTCACCAATCAATAAATGAGTTTCATATGAAAAGTAGGAAAGAAGTTCTAATCAAAACCACCCGTGAGTATGACAGTACTCTTAAAAGATGGGTGACAGTGAAGCACTACGTGTGCTGGTAATGATTGACTGTTCTCACTTCAGTTTTCTTTCTTCTTATAACTTTGTCAGAAAATAGAGTGCACCACGAAATTGATGGTTACACAATGTTTTTCTCTCATAAAATTCGTACTTTTGTATATCATAATGATTGACCATATGAAAGATAGGAATATAAGACTTTGCCCTTATTGTAACGCAGAAGTAACTATTGACGATTATCAATGTCCTAAATGCGGTGCCACGTTAATTTGGTCACAGTATGTTGAACAAGTCGCCCTGATGCCTCATCACGATAACCAGTTGGAACACCAAACCGATGACCGTCAGGTAAAGAAAGAACTTGGTTGACCAGTTTTTCAAGTACCTTTTCATTGTCAACGCCACAATGATTTCTGAAATAGTCCACGACATCAGCCTTGCCGTGCAATTCTGCTTCATCCTTTGCTATAAGTTTCATGCGAATATCGGTTTTACAACAATAATAACTGGAATAAGTCTTATATGCCACTTCCACCGTTATCACCTATACTAAAAATCGGAATACCCTAAATTTTGCAAACACTGCTCTGTAAATGAGAGAAGTTTGTTACTGCAAAATTTTATAGTCACCCAAAATCTAATTCATTCACACTATTACTTAACCGTTTTGCCTATTTACAGCGTCATCGCTTTATCTAACCTTGCTGCTTATTGCTCCACCATACGTTAAACAAAGAAAGGAACATCTTTCACAGACATTCCTTTCGTAGCTCGTTCATTTTTCATACCTTTGCAATTGCAGAACCACCAATTTTGCAATCGTAAATGCCATCGTATTTAATCACCTTAAAAACAAAGCGAATATGAAACAGAACGATTTGCAAGAACTGCATTTAACAGCATCTTTGAATAATCTTATAACTGCTACTTTTAATGCAGCCATTACTGGTATAATTCAAGACGATGACAAAGAACAGTATTATGCTCATTTAGCTAAAGAAGCAAAGGCATGGAATAAATACTTTGCCATACTTCAACATCGCTATTCTTAACTTTGTAATGCCACGCCATATCCAATACTATCATCCCTTACTTTGCCACGCCTCACCGTTATTCTTACCACTTGAATACACAAACCACGCCCTAAAAAGCGTGGCATACCCCAAACTTTGCCACGTAACCACCTCAGAGGCAGGAAAGGTTTGCCGTGGCAAAATTTAGGGTATTGTCGTATATAATCACCAAATTGGAAATGGGTCAGCCGTTTGGAAATACCCCACGGCTGACATTTTGATACATGATACAGCATCCGTTTGCAAG
>CALUKG010000052.1 GCA_944321155.1 uncultured Bacteroidales bacterium
CTTTTTCCAGTCATCCAAAGATCGCTCGCTCCAAATAAGGAGACTCTGAAGATTGAGGACTCCATGTCACATAATCCTACAGCTCCCGGCACCCTGACACCCGCCGGTATCGTTCCGAAAGCGGGTGCAAAAGTAGAACCTTTTTACCATATACGCAAATATTTCAACGGAAAAATTCAAACTATTTTTCAACAACAAATCATTAAAAGTTGATATACAATAAGATATAAACACAAAATATTTTCCCATCATCTTCATCACTTTGGGCTTAATCCCTCTCTAAAATGCATCTTCTCATACTATCCCTTTTACACACCAGTGCATTATATACAAAAAGGAGAATCGCGCATCAGCACAATTCTCCTTTTTCTATTTTACTTAAAGCTCCAACTACATTTGAACTGTAGCCAAAAGAATTTCACGCAAGATTTTACAAGCTACGGCTGTAGATACACCGCTATGGTCATAATTCGGTGCCAGCTCGTTTACATCAAAAGCCACGACATTCAGTTTCTGGAGATGCATTACCGCCTCCAATAGTTCCTTAAAAGTGACACCTCCCGCTTCTGGAGTACCGGTTCCAGGAAAAACAGAAGGATCGAGCACGTCCAAATCCAGTGTAAAATATACCGGCTTTCCTTTCAGTTCTTCCACTATCTGAGGGAATGTAGCCAAATCAAACTTATGTGTATAAACCCCCTTCACCTCAAACTCGCTTCTTTCTCCAGAGCGAATGCCAAACTGAAAGATACGATTTTCACCCACCAATTCATAACAACGTCTCATGACACATGCATGTGACAATTGTTGTCCCAAATAGTCCATTCTCAAATCAGCATGTGCATCAAAATGGATGATATGTACATCGGGATATTTCTCCAATACCGCTTTAAATTGGGGTAAAGTCACCAAATGTTCTCCTCCAATCATTACCGGCATTTTTCCATCTTCAAGAATTTGCTTTGCCTGCTGATAAATCATGCCGAGAGACCTTTCCACATCTCCGAACGGCAATTCTATATCACCCGCATCCATCACCTTGATATCCAACAAGTCTTTATCCTGATAGGGAGAATAGGTCTCTATTCCAAAAGATTCCGAGCGCATGGTCTGTGAAGCGAACCGCGTTCCCGGTCTGAAAGAAGTTGTCTGGTCAAAAGGCGTTCCATAGATTACGGCCTTTGCCTCTTCATATGCAGCATCGCATGCTATAAAAGTAGCTATATTTGGATTCATAATTTATTTCTCTACACTCTTCAACATATTTGTCACATAGGTAGGCAACATAAAGCACCCCTTATGCAAATTCGTATTATAATATTTTGTTTGGATTCCCAGCATATTCCATCGTTCGGCACGAGGCTCAGGCAAATGCTTCTTTGAAGCAAAACCGAACAGCCAATGTCCAGAAGGATAAGTCGGGATGTGCAATTGGTAAACTCTCGCCACCTCAAACACACTGCAAATCCTTTGATGCGCCCTTCTCATTGCCATAGCATCTCCCTCATAGAAAGGACTTTCGTGCTGATTGACCAGAATGCCATCCGCATTCAGGGCCTTGTAGCAATTGCCATAAAACTCTTTCGTAAACAGTCCTTCTCCCGGCCCAAAAGGATCAGTGGAATCCACAATAATCAAATCGTATTCATTTTGTACCGTACGGATATAGCGCAAACCATCCGCATAAAACAGGCGTACCCGCTCATCATCAAAACTGGAAGCCATCGGAAAAAATTCCTTGCACACATCCACCACCATCTTATCGATTTCGACAACATCAATCCTTTCAATTGAATCATATTTGATCAATTGGTTGACCGTTCCGCCATCACCCGCTCCAATTACAAGAATCTTCTTGATGTCCGGATTCACAGCCATGGGCACATGCGTAATCATTTCATGATAGATAAATTCATCCCGTTCGGTGGTCATGATAACACCATCCAAAACCAACATCTTTCCAAAATCTATCGTTTGGAAAACGTCAATCCGTTGAAAATCGCTTTCTCCTGAAAAAAGCTGTTTTTCCAGTTTAATTTGAAACTGGATATTTTCCGTATGTTTTTCACTAAACCAAAGTTCCATATCCATTCATCTTATTATTCCACAACTGACAAATATTCAATATCCACATCTAAAGGCCCTGTAATCAAACAACCTTTATCCTTGGCAAAACAGATGTAGTCCAATATATCCTTTGTGATTCTCTCTCCCGGTGCAAGAATAGGTATTCCTGGAGGATAACACATAACAAATTCTCCGCACACACAACCTTCCGTTTGTTGAATCGGCAAAGACACCTTATTGGCATAGAAAGCCTTTTGTGGTGTCAAGACCACTTCCGGTTCGATATATTCGTGGTCATAAAGTCCAACCGGGCTCTTTTCATACAAACGCTTGATTTCAGCCAAAGCAGCAATCAATCGTTCTATATCCTGCATGCGGTCACCCACCGATATAATGGCCAATATATTTCCGATATCTCCAAATTCAATCTGTATGCCAAAATCGTCGCGCAACAAATCGTACACTTCAATTCCAGCCAAGCCCATTCGACGCGTATGGATGGACAATTTTGTAATATCAAATGCATAAACCGCATCCTTGTCGACAATGTCATTGGCAAAAGCATAATATCCGCCAATTTTGTTGATTTCTTCCCGTGCATATTCCACGAATTGGGTAGCTTTCGCAAAAATCGCCTTTCCGTGCAATGCCAAATTAGAGCGTGCAATATCCAGCGAAGACATCAAAAGATATGAAGCCGAGGTTGTTTGCGTCAGATTAATGATTTGCCGTACATAATCCTGATTCACATTGTCATTGAGCAACAGCAATGAACTCTGTGTAAGACTTCCTCCTGTTTTATGTATTGAAACCGCGGCAAAATCCGCACCAGCCGCCATCGCATTTACCGGCAAATTCTCCCCAAAATAGAAATGAGTGCCATGCGCTTCATCCACCAACACTTTCATGTGAGCCTCATGCGCCATTTTCACAATTTCCCTCAAATTGGAGCAGATGCCATAATAAGTAGGATTGTTGACAAATACCGCTTTTGCATCGGGATGTTGTTCTATTGCCTGCCTTACGCCCTCCACCGTCATGCCCAAAGAGATGCCTAAATCCGCATTCATTTTAGGGTCAACATAAATCGGCTGCGCACCACTCAGAATCAATGCATTGATAGCACTTCTGTGCACATTTCTCGGCATGATAATCTTCTCGCCCTTTTTGCAAACACTCATCACCATTGCCTGTACGGCAGATGAAGTTCCATTGACCATAAAAAATGCATGCGAAGCGCCAAAAGCCTTGGCCGCCAAATCCATGGCCTCTTTAATGACAGAAGTCGGATGGCACAGATTATCAAGTGGTTTCATCGAATTGACATCGACACTCATGCAGTCTTTGCCAAGAAACTCTGTCAATTTTGTATTTGCCCTCCCCTGTTTATGTCCAGGTACATCAAATGAAACAATGCGATTGTTTCTATATTCCTTCAAAGCCTCATATATAGGCGTTCGTTCTTGTTCCACCATTCTATTTCAGTTGAAACGACTTAGGAAAAAATATTACGTCCACTATATATTTCAATCATTTCCCTCCGCAGGTTTTCGGAAATAAGCATCCGTTCTTCCGGTGCCAGCTCATAACTATCCAATTTGAAAAGATAATTTTGCAGAACAATGTCCTTAATGAGCATTCTGCTATGAAATATATTTGACTGATACACATTCACATCCAATGCATCATACCTTTTCAAGATGCCAGGGTCGATAAAATTCTGAATGGAAGAAATTTCCGTATCGTTGAAACATTTCCGTCCGTTCATATCACGCGTGAAGCCTCTCACCCTGTAATCAATTGTAATGATATCAGAGTCAAAGCTATTAATCAGATAGTCAAGTGTATTCAAAGGAGAGATATGTCCACAAGTGGAAACATCGATATCTACTCTGAAAGTAGCAATAGAATTTTCGGGGTGATATTCCGGATAGGTGTGGACCGTCACATGTGATTTGTCCAAGTGTCCGACAACCGTTTCTCCTTTCATGTTGTTCTTCACCTTGTACTCTTCCGAAACGAGCAACGTAACACTAGCTCCTTGGGGGTCATAGTCCTGTTTGGAAATGCTCAGCACCTTTGCCCCAATCATTTCGGTCACTTTACACAAAATATTGGTCAGACGTTCAGAGTTATACTGTTCGTCAATGTAACGGACATAATCCAACTGTTCACGCTCTGTTTTAGCGTAACAAACATCATAGATGTTAAAACTCAGTGTTTTGGTCAGGTTATTAAAACCGTACAGTTTCAATTTCGGTTCCAAATCTTTTGCGGTATTAATGTGTTAATCAGTATATATTGGCATAGCTCCAACATCCAATGCATTAGCCGCCTCCCTGACCTATTCGGTTCAGACAGGAAACACCCTAAGGCAACGGATGTGTCTGGTAGTTATGACAAATGTTAATTCCCATGCTTTAAAACTAGCGTGCAAATGTAGGCAAAAAGAATGGATTATGCCCCTTCTTTTCAAAAAAATATTATTTTTCGATGTATACGGCTAGAAATCAGTCTTATTGATACCCTTTATACAGAAAAGCAATCCATTTCTGTATAAAGGGTTTGTTTCGCTACAGCATCTTAGTTTTTGATATGAACCATTTCTATTGCTTCCTTCTTTTCTTTATCCAAAGGCTCATATTGGTATTTCACTTTATCAAAGCGGATATTGTTAAGGTCAATGCAACGAATCAGGCTGTTGAAAGCAGTGCGATAATAAATTTTCCTTCCTGTGATATCAGTCGCAATCGTCCATTGTGTAGCCGTTAGCAAATCAGGCATCTCCTTTTGGTCAGCATGCTCCACACCGATAGGGATATCAAAGTTATTGAGTATATGGAAAGCCGACATGGCAGCATCGTAAGCCGTTGCAGCCTGTGGTGCCGTTGTCTGATAGAAGAAAGCCCTAACGAAACGCGATGGAGGGGTTACGTCTCCCGGTATTCCACGAAAACCTGTACCCGCTCCAAAAGAAGCCAATGTCACACCTCCCATTTGTTTAACGGGAGCATTTCCCGGATAGAGATTCACATAGTTATTCAGATTGGTCACCTGCCATTCAAATCCAGGCGAGTTGGTCAATACTCCCACCTTGTTTTCAAAGAAATGCGCTTTTCCGCCCTCCGTAATTTCCAATACGACTTGTCTGCCAGATGCATCCGCAATGCGCCAATGTACTGTAGAAGCCTTTCCTCCATCCGGATTAATGGAAATTACCCTAATATTATCCAATGCCCTTATTACCTCATCAACGGTTGCAAAATTGGCCAACATCCAAGGCACTACCTGCAAGTCGGAAATGGTTTTACTGTTTTGTGTGCTGTCATATTCACAATAGCTTCCATATCCGGGAAAATAGAACAATCCAGCCGCCAGTCCCGCTTCATTCATACCATCGGCAATGAACTCCTTTTGTGCCACAGCCAGTCCCACTACCCCATAGCGGTTTTGGAATTTCAGTCCGTTTTGCCCCGTTGGGGTAAGTGCCACTTCCTGATGTCCACGTGGAATCACCACATACATGCTGTTCAAGTCGCTGCCTCCCCACTCTATGGTTCTTGCTACCACATAGGAATTATCTTTCGCCTTAAATGAAATACCCGTACATGCCCAAGTTGTTGTCATGGAAGTTGCCCAAAATAAGAGCAACAGAAATGCATTTTTTCTCATAGCAATATTATTTTAAACTTTCAGTTTACAATAAATGCTGCGCCTCACCATAGTTCAAATAAAATTGACCTCTGTGTTCGGCTTGCAATTTATTTTAGATTTTATTCCTTTTGCAAATATAGTAAAATAAATTGACAAAAAAGCAATATATCAAGTTCGTTTAGAACGTTAGCATTTTCCTTCGGTAGGCCATTGAATCACGATATTGTTTTTTTAAAGCATCAGACAAGAATGATTTATCAATCAAGCTATCAATCAAAGGATTATCTTGTGAGAAACGCTCCAACTCCCGTTGCACCAAAGATTCAGGAAGACCTATTCTTCTTCCAAATTCCATAAATTCCTTTTTCCCAACAAAATGCGTATCATTTATTGTCATACCTTCCCTAAACAAGCCTTTATCCAAAGCAAAGATTCTCGAATTCACTAAATGTAAAGAAGTATTCATCAGGTCATAGGCCGGCGACAATCTATATTCATCATGACGATTGATTAACGAAAAGTTCTTAAGATGCGCATCATCATTCAGAGAGACAAAATTAAACACTATCAATCTGAAAAAACGCAGCAAATCAACTCGAGCAGCTTTAACATACCTATTAATAATTTCCGCACATTCTTCATAACTGCCATTTAAATATTTAAAATCACTCCCTCCATTTATTTTTGTGTATCCCATCAGTGCCGCAAAATCCTCCTGCTGATATTTTCCTCCATTAGGAGCCACATCAAACCGCCTTGTAAAATAGGCCATTTCATCATTAGAGAAGAAACAGATTCCATTAGGTGCTGTTTCAATTTTATACACCTGTTCTGCGATTTGCATGGTTAAATGTTCGTTAGCAGCACAATCATCCTTATTAAGGATTTGATAAGCATTTGGTCGGGGCTTTAATATATAAGTACCTTGCTCTCCCTCCTTTGTATAACGTAATTTCCTATCCTCCCCCACCAGAACAGAAAATTTCGGCTGTGCTCCCGAAAGGGATATGCGTCCCACATTGCTTAATGTTTCTTTTATCTGTATATCATCCGTATTTGGACTAGGCATGTCCATGTAGTGATTGACCTTATTACCGTCAAACAAAAGCTTTCTCGCAGATGGTGAATAGGTATCAAATCCTTCTGCTAAAGTAGATGGGCAAACATGGAGTTGTATCATACAATTATAGGTTTTACCGTTACAGCACCAATGGTATCAGTCTGCGCTGTAGCCATCAGAATACCAAAATCATCTTCCGGTGCTATATGGAGTAATTGGGCTTGCATCTTCCGATTTTCCCCTTCTGAAAGAAGATTAAAGAAAAACGGGAAGAGTGATTTTGCATGATATTCCTCTGTACGTAAAGGCATATTAAGACATACTGGTGGATTTTCATCTCCTGTCAAATATGTCTTATCATATTCAAAAACATATTCATGGTTATCCAATTCAGTCAATATCCCCGCCTTAATTCCATGTACATACACTTCACATCTTCTCATATCATTCCTCCTTCATTATAAGGTCCAATTGCAGTCCTAATGTATCAACAATAGCCAATAGTGTACTTAACTTTGGATTCCCTTGTCCACGTTCAATGGCAACCAATGTATTAATTCCTACACCAGCCAATTCCGCAAGTTCGAATTGATTCACCTTCAAACTCATTCGGCGCTCCTTGATTATTTTTCCAATATCTTTTGTATTCACAATGCAATGTGATTTTTCCACAAAAATAGACAATACCATTGATTCATGCAAGGAGATTCACAATTTACTGTGATTTTGAATATATGCCTAGCGATATACATGGCAAAAATGCCACAAATCACAGTATAATGTGATTTTTTAATATCCCATATTACGCAATTCTACTACGTTGCTATCTGGAATAGATGACACCTAAGAGGCATCTTACATATTCTGAGATACTTTAAAGGGGCTGTATCAAAATCTTGACACAACCCCTTTGTTTTTTGTGCATTAACAAGACTATCCTTTGCTGATTGCTCCAGAAGGACAAACATCAGCACAAGTTCCGCACTCAGTGCAAGCTTCCGGATCAATAGAATAGATGTCGCCTTCAGAGATTGCTCCTACTGGGCATTCGTCGATGCAAGAACCGCAAGCAACGCAGTCGTTAGAAATTACGTAAGCCATTTTCTTTTCGTTTAATGTTAATAATTAATTAGTGACTGCAAATGTAAGGTCTTTTTCCGTATTGGCAAAATGTAGGCACAACATTTTTCAGTCAGCAGTCAGCTTAGATTATTGCCTTTTTAATTTCAGCCACAATAAAACGTACATCATCCTCAGTAACACATGGTCCACTCGGAAGACACAGTCCCACTTTAAACAAGCTTTCACTTACACCGTTCACATAGGATGGATTGTTTTTATACACAGGTTGCTTGTGCATCGGTTTCCACAACGGACGTGATTCTATGCCAACCGCATCCAGTTGCATACGCATTGCCTCCACATTGCGGTTGGGTTCACAATCGGTATGAACATTTTTTGCCTCATGTGTCACACCTGCCGCACCGCCCACAGCACCTTGGATGACAGCCCCATAAGCCAGTTCCTCACCTTTCACTTTGACTGACGGGTCAATGGTAATCGTATTCAACCAATAATTGCTATCATAGCGTGATGATGGATTTTCATGCAAATGTATGCCTTCCACATCAGCCAACAGCTCCTTATACAAGGCAGTGAGACGTTTGTGGTGGTCAATGTGCTCTTGCAGCACCGTCATCTGTCCACGACCGATGCCAGCACAAATATTAGACATGCGGTAGTTGTATCCGATTTCCTCGTGCTGGTAATACGGATATGATTCGCGAGCCTGTGTAGCATAGAACATCACTTTCTGTTTGGCTTCCACATCAGGACAAACCAACGCCCCTCCACCAGAAGTCGTAATCATTTTATTGCCATTGAACGACAACACCCCATATTTGCCGAACGTGCCGCACACCTTACCATCAAATCGGCTTCCGAGTCCTTCAGCAGCATCTTCAATTACAGGGATATCGTATTTATTGGCCACCGCCATTATTTCATCAATTTTTGCAGGCATGCCATACAGATAGACTGGTACAATTGCTTTCGGTTTTTTGCCTGTTTTCTCCATACGGTCGAGTATGGCTTTTTCCAGCAATTGCGGATCCATATTCCATGTATCCTGTTCCGAATCGACAAATACCGGTGTTGCCCCCAAATAGGTAACAGGATGTGAAGAAGCACAGAATGTAAAGCTTTGCACCAGCACCTCATCACCCGGCCCAACTCCACAAGCCAATAAGGCCAGATGTACTGCGGCTGTTCCGGCCGAGAGAGCCACCACTTCCTTTTCTCCTCCTGCAAACTGTTTCAAATCCTCCTCAAATCCGTTCACATTCAATCAGAGAAGCACCACCCAATTCGTGTTAAAGACCTCTTGGATAAACTTCATTTCATTGCCGCTCATGTGAGCCAAGCAAAGATAAATTCGTTTCTGAGTCATAGTATATTTCTATTTATTCAAAATTTACATATCCTCTATTGAGAGTCCTTTATATAAAATCTCATAGCCTTCATAATCGCCTACAGATTTCAAGATGTGTCTTTAGACTTTAAGCGCTATCCCTCCATCAAAATTTTATCATATTAAGCATCTATCGTAATACATATTACCGTAACAGCAATTACGATAAATATAGTTAGTTAGAAAGAATTGGCCTCATAACAAAAACTGGTTGCAAAGATAAAGCATTTACTTCATTTTTCCGTTCAGTCGCTATAAAATTTGCCATTTTTACAAAACAATCATCATAAAAGAACGCATTGATATTTTAAATACTATTGAAACACATCCTTGTTCCTGCAAACATATCCCTAAACTTGTTATAAACGCCAACAACTTCCCCAAGAGTCTTTTCCTGTTCTTTCCGTGTCATGTTACCCATGTCAAACTGTTTTTGGTACAGACCAAGGTTAACAAATACAATAAAAAGAGAATTTCCACAATTCTACATTTAATACAATCAGTTGCCTCTTTTCATATGAATTTCATTCGGGTTTGTTTCTCACTCCAAGAAAAATGAACCTATCAAGTACCTCTTTACGATATTCTTTCCCTATTCTCAGCATTTGTTTTCCAACGACAACACAATTTCCAATAATATATCGAACATGTTCCAAATTCACCAAAAACGATCGGTGAATACGAATAAAAAATCCTCCTGGCAGCGCTTCTTGTATGCATTTCAACGGATAGGACAACGTTATTTTCCTATCATTTGCTGTATGGATATGACAATAGCTTCCATTTGCCTCAATCCAAAGAATCTCATTCATCAGCAAATGTTCATATCGGTCTTGACGATAGACGACCGCATGCAAATTTTCTATTTCTCTCGTTTGACTTGTCGGTTGGCCTATCACTTTAACAGTCAGTCCTATTTCTTGTTCATCACATATAATACGTACCGGCAGGTCCTTCATGCTTTCTGGGAGTACAATAATCAATTCTTGACTCGTTTCTTTCATATTGCTTTTTATTGAATTTCCGAGTATCAAGATATTGTTTTATCATTATTAATCATTGTTTTACGAACATTTTTCTATCGTATATTAGTTCTGTAGGTTTACACAGTCAAATACAATATATCTTCCTATACTCTTTATATTCTCTATTTTGAACTTAGCTTCCTTACCGTTCCAACTTTTCGATGGAGTAAATGCCGTTTTGTTGGCATCCCCAGGGAAAGACACCTTTTTGTAATCCGTTTCATATTTTCCATTGGCACGGATGAGTTCATAATTGGGGTGCATATAATTTACATTCACTTCGTTTCTATCCCATGCAAGGCTATCAGACAAATCCACGTGATAGATGAGCAAGCCTTGGCAGGGCAGATATTTGTCCCAACTCTCATTCTGTCTGTTTTCCAAATAATAATATTCATCATTATCCAAATGAATTTTTACAGCACATGGTACATTACATGTTATGTCACTGTTTACCGGTGCCAGCAGGATTTGGCTTCTGCCATCTGTTTCTGTAAGGAGCGGCACATCCATCCATTCCACATATTCCTTTTCAAATGCGGAATAACCAGCAGGGCATCTTCCTTCGTTGAGATAGTTGCCTCGATCCATAAGGCTTATACTACCGGGAGTCATTCCACTCCCTGACAAGGTATTGTAAAAATCAGGTAATCCCAAAACGTGGCTGAATTCATGACAAAACGTACCGATTGTTGCCATCCGTATATTCTCATCGTCATCTTTTCCTATATACTCAGGCGAACAGGCATATCGCCCAACCTTTATTCCATCAAGCATCAAGCATGAATCTGCAATATTTCCTGCATGCGACCAGATATAATCCTTGTCCCCAGGGTTTTCATTCTCTCCGTAAGAAGCAAAGAAAATATAGATTAAATCGGCCATACCATCCTGATTATTGTCATAATCATAGAAGTTGACATGGGAAGAAGCCAATCGGCAAGCCTCCACGACCATCTCCCCCGCATGGATTTCCTCTCTGTTTTTCCCGTTCTCGCCATAATAAGACATTTTCCTTGATAGTTTCACAGGTCCAACCACCTCAAACGAGGGGACAAAAGCGTTGTCCGAATTGGTCATGAAATATTCTTTCACACTTCCATGTGCCCCTTGATAACTATAATTTCCGCTGTTCAACATCTCGTCAAACCGTTGGACTGGATTGGAAATAGTAAACGGCGTATCTTCAAATTCCACCAAAATAACAAGTCCCTTGAATTCACCTTTTGATTTTATTCTTTCATTAAGCAATGAAACTTTTGAAGCATCACTGCTCTTACCTGAAGTTGCAGCATAGAGGGAGCTAATGCCGGCTAATCTCACAACAAACAAAAGGCATATAAATATATAGGTTTTTCTCATATATCAAGTAAATTACGGCAGTGTGCCATTCGTTTTTGACACACTGCCCATTGAAGTTCCAAACTATTCTTTTGGCCTATTATCCGTAAACTTCACTTCGATATCCTTTACATGCTTAACTATCCCAATGTTTTCCATATAGATTTTCTTATCCTCTTCCGATACATTGGCACGTTGTTGGCTTATGGTCCCTGCACGTAGGGAGTAGTCCAAAAACTTATTGTACACATTAGCTGCTGCATCAATAGCCTCTGTCAATTCATCCTGTGTCATGTTATTCACATCAAATTGCCCTTGGTACAGATAGAGGAATGTAGCCAAATCGATGCGGTTCACATCAATAATAGACTTGGTAGCCACCACTGTAACAATCCGTTCCATTTTTGACGTAATGGACTTGGCGGTAACACTCTGGAACCACGATTTAATGTCTATTCTGACAGGAGAAAGCCCATCAGTTGCAACATAATACATTTCTATCGTATCACTCGTCGCCTCGCCTTCTCCCAAAAATATATTCATTGCACTACCAATAAGATTGCCGACCCCCTTGATAATTGTATCCTTATTTCCATTAAGGAAAGAGGCCAAACTATCGTTTACTACCGTTCCTATGTTTCCTGCTTCTGAAGAAGAGAAAGCACGCACCTCTTTTCTGCTTCCAACCATAAAGGTTACAGGCACAGTTTTGTTACTTCTTTCTTCTCCTGCGGTAAGCAGACTGGTTTGAATGTCCCTGACGAAAATCTCGGCTTTCGCTGATCCTAATGCTTCCAATGCACGTACGGCTTCGAGTTGTTCATCATACTTCTCATCTGCGGTGTCAAAACTTTTGATTGCTGCTTTAATTGCTGACATAACTGTTTTATTAAAAGATTAATACTATGTATCGGCATTACTGCCTCCACCGTTAATTGTCTGCAAAAATAAAAGCGCTTAACCTATCACACCTCTTCCGTTTTCCAAACGCCCCATATTTCTTTCGAACGTATAAATACCGATATTGAAAACTATTCTTTTTTTCCCTTTTAAAAGAAATTATGTCTGTTTGGAAAATGCTTAACTGTTGTCCTTTTCCTACATTCTAATTTTGCATTGTAAAAGCTGTATACATTTATTCGTGGCGAAATCCGAAAAGCCCAATGACAAACAGAGTAGGAAAAAAATAAAAATTAGTTGGCTGATTTTATACTTTTTACTGAATGACCCTACTGCAGCGTTTTTGACACACTGCCCATTGAAGTTCCAAACTATTCTTTTGTTCTATTATCCGTAAAAGTCACTTCGATATCCTTTACCTTGTTAACTTTCCCAAGGCTTTCCTTATAGATTTCCCTCACCTCTTCCGATACATTGGCACGTTGTTGGCTTATGGTCCCTGCACGTAGGGAGTAGTCCAAAAACTTATTGTACACATTAGCTGCTGCATCAATAGCCTTTGTCAATTCATCCTGTGTCATGTTATTCACATCAAATTGTCCTTGGTACAGATAGAGGAATGTAGCCAAATCGATGCGGTTCACATCAATAATAGACTTAGTGGCCACCACGGTAACAATCCGTTCCATTTTTGACGTAATGGACTTGGCGGTAACACTCTGAAACCAAGCTTTAATGTCTATTCTGACAGGAGAAAGCCCATCAGTTGCAACATAATACATTTCTATCGTATCACTCGTAGCCTCGCCTTCTCCCAAAAAGATATTCAGTGCACTACCAATAAGATTGCCGACCCCCTTGATAATTGTATCCTTATTTCCATTAAGGAAAGGGGCCAAATTATCGTTCACTACCGTTCCTATGTTTCCTGCTTCTGAAGAAGAGAAAGCACGCACCTCTTTTCTGCTTCCAACCATAAAGGTTACAGGCACAGTTTTGTTACTTCTTTCTTCTCCTGCGGTAAGCAGGCTGGTTTGAATGTCACTGACGAAGATCTCGGCTTTCGCCAATCCTAATGTTTCCAATGCACGTACAGCTTCGAGTTGTTCATCATACTTCTCATCTGTTGGGTCAAAACTTTTGATTACTGTTTTAATTGCTGACATAACTGTTTTATTAAAAGATTAATACTATGTATCGGCATTACTGCCTCCACCGTAATTGTCTACAAAAATATAAAAAAACAAACATACTCAATTTTTCATTTTCCGAGCATTATATATTTCGAACCTATAAATACCCATATGAAAACTGTTCTTTTCCATTTTAAAAGAAATTATGTCTGTCTGGAAAATGCTTAACTGTTGTCCTTTTCCTACATTCTAATTTTGCATTGTAAAAGCTGTATACATTTATTCGTGGCGGAATCCGAAAAGCCCAATGACAAACAGAGTAGGAAAAAATAAAAATATCAGATTATGTTTAAACCCGATTCAAAACTTACAATTGAAAATTTAGAAGACTTCCTCAATTACCACAAAGAACATCCTCTTCCTGAATGGTTTCCCACTGTAGAACTGAAACGTGAAGATTATGAATTTACATCAGATGAAAACAGATACTCTCCTGTCACACATATAAAAAAAGAAGATTACATCAATCAAGGTTTGACCATACTGCCATATATAAAAGGGCAATTGTCATATATTGAAGCTGGAGATATCGTCATCAGCTATCCTTTTACTGGATGTGCCATGGCTGCATTCAAATTTTCCGAGGAACCAGACAAACAATATGTTGGCCATATTGCCATTGGTGATACTTATGTCTCTGATGATTTGTATAATCAATTTATAGCTGACACAAATATCAAAAAGCTTTGCGTCTTTGAACCATATGAGATTCCATTTCAAAAATCCCAAAAGAAAGAATATAATCTACATCTATACCACATAACCATATGCTATGGCATAATAACCTCAGAACACAACATGTATTGGATTGTGACCGGACAGCTTAAAACAGATAAGAGATCCTATGTCATAGATTGGGGAGAAGGCAAAGACTGCACAAATTCGTTCTTCAAACAATGTATTCTATATTAATGGATACAGCAATGAAAACATATCAGCAAGAACTGTTTTGCATAAACAGAATTCTTGCTGATATACTTAATACCAATAATTATACTTTGGCTGCTCTTATAGGAGTAGGTTTCATTCCTGATGCATCTCATTAATTAGGGACATTCAGTAAATAGAATAAAATTAGCCAACTAATTCATCCACAAATTATTGCGAATTAGTTGGCTTTTTT
>CALUKG010000053.1 GCA_944321155.1 uncultured Bacteroidales bacterium
TCTTCATGTGTCGACAGAAATACCCCGAGCGGTGATGGTAATGACAATACCGGAAACGAAGTAGTTCTCTCTCCTGAACAACAGATGGAGAAGATGCGTGAAGTTGCAACACGTGCTCTGAATACATTTCAAGTGGAAGATCAACGTGATGTTCTAGAACTCACTGATTATTTTGTGTATACTTATGATGAATATGGTTGGGAAGATGTAAAAGAGCATTATAAACAAGACTACGCTTTATTTAGGACACTACCCAATTACATAAAGCGCGTAGCATCTGGCAATGTCACCACTTCCATTACAACCGAATTATACAGTTTCCCAAAACTTGCTGCTATTTTTGAAGCTAATGAGATGACTCATATGTGGGAATACAAAGGCCAAGCTGGTGAAAACGAAATTATATTCCGTTTCAAAAATCCAGAAGGTAAATCATGTGAAGCTAAACTGATGGGTGAAGGTTCCGAATTTGAATTCTCTGCCACTTATGAAACAGATTCTATCATAGGACAAGAATGGGTAGAATCTCTTGGTTATGGAGAAAACCAACTCATATTTGTAGAGAGCTATATTTGTGAATATTATGAATATGTGAATATCTATTCTGAAGATGGTACTTACATTGAAACACGTGAGTTTGAGCCAGGCGAAGAGGTTCCAGATCACTATGAATATCAATGGGTACAAACGGATGGATATTATATCTACGAATACATGGAACAACCATTCACAGCAGTGCTACCTTCAACGATAATTTTCACCATCAAAGAGGATAATACAGAACATATTAAATTAGAGGCAGATTTTGATGTACAAAAAGGTGATCACGTAAAAGCAGACGTAGCACTTCAGATTGCCAACATTCAGATTGCTGCCAACACAGAACTGACCAAAACCAAAGCCTCTGCCAGCACACAAATAAACTATGGAACCCAAGCATTACTTACTGCCTCAGCAAGTTTACCGGCATGCGTTTTATTTGACAAATCAGCCGATCTTGATTGGGAAGACTGGATATATGAATACGATCCATATAATGAGGAAGCCAAAGTTAAATATGGCAATGGAATAGCATCACTTGATATCATGGGAGAAATCCAATTAAAAGTATCCACCAAAGATATCAACCAATACTTTCTCTCCATAGAAAATATCGATGACAAATACGATTGGAATAATCACAATAACTGGTGGGAAAGTCCTTATTACACATTAGAATACAATAAAGATTACGCCGCCCTTTACAATGACAATCTGGAATGTATCTTATACTATAATAGTGATACAAAACAAGCAGAATTGCAATGGGTAGCTGACTCATATGAAACAACCGTGACTAATTATGAGACAAATACAGAGGAAACAGTTACATTATACGAATATATTCCAGTCCTCTATTTCCCATCAAACGAAACCAGTTATGCTTTTGGCGAATATTTCACAGAACAATCTTTCGGTTCTATTATTAATTTGACAGAAACTTTGATCAACAATTATATCAAACTTGCCAAATATAATGAAATAGAACCTATTGAATTTTAGCTCAGCATAAAGCATATATGCGAATAGTTATATGCATCTGTGCTCTCTTTATTGTCAGTGGGAAAGTTTTTTTAAAAGCAACTCCCACTGACAGTACTTTTATATTCTCTGAGCGAGACAGTACATATTACCATTTACTACATGATGTTCAGATTATACGTAAACGTCCTCCTTTATTATTGCAATCTACACATGAAAAAATTGGAGTAGACATAGATGCTATGGAAACTCTCCCAAAATTCATGGGCACTTCCGATCCTATCCGTTATTTACAAAGCATAGCTGGTGTACAAACTAATGGTGAAGGCAATACAGGTATCTACATTCAAGGATGTGCTGATTACCAAACTCTAGTTTCCATTAATGATGCACCCATATACTATCCCAACCATCTCTTAGGACTATTCTCGGCATTTATTCCTACGCATTTCCAAAAAATGGAATTGGTAAAATCTGCACATAGAACAGATTTTGCCAATCGATTGGGAGGCGAAGTATTGTTAAAGCCATATGAGTCATACCATAAAAAAATAGGTATAGAAGGAAATGTCGGGCTCATCAACTCCGAACTAACCATGCCTATTTCATTTGAAAAAGGTGGAACATTAATGGTTTCCGCACGCTCTTCATATATCAGCTTATTATATGGGCCACTATTGAATTTCGCTAATATGAATTTTGGTTATGACTTTCAAGATTTCAATGTAACATACTCTTTATCACCAGCTCCTAAAGACAAAATTGTTATCTCTACATACTATGGCATTGATAAAATGACTGCATTGAGTGAGATAGCAAATATGAACATTTATCCCAAATCGGTCATTAGAGGCTGATTATTTGTGGTCTTGATTGTAATGCGCTGATAAACAATGATTTAAAATCTCATTTTTCTAATGACCGCCATTAGAAAATCAAGATTACAATATATTCATTTTCAATGCCTTACAATCAAGACCACGAAAATTGGATATTCTAACGACCGATTTGGGTTTATCTAAAATGGAATAATGCTGCTGCATCATCTACATGGACACATAAAACAGATAATTGGAATATCCACACATCCATCCATTATTCACGCTATTCAAATGCTATAAATGTTGATGAAACCGACAATATTCAAGTAAACACTGCATCCATGTTCTCCTCGATAGGAATGAAAAATAATAACCAAATATCATTTACCTCTGAGTTATCATTACAATTTGGTATAGACTACAACCATTATTGGAATAACCCACAATATGTATCCTCTCATGGATTAGCCACAAATTTCCACAGCGATTTTACCTTATTATCATCAGACGAACTATCATTATATGCAGGGTTGCGCCACGCTCCATTTTCTTTCCTTACATATGATGCAGGATTGCGTATTTCATCCTATGATCATAAGAAAAAGATATTTTTTGCCCTCGATCCACGCATAAATATCAATTTCCCCATCAACAAATCACAAAATATTCTATTGCATTATGGAATATACCACCAATATTTTCATAAAGCCGGCATGACAGATGGAGGATTGCCTACCGATTACTTTTTTCTTGTGGATAAAAACTATAAACCGGAATATGCACACTCCATATCAATTGCTTATAATACAGCATTCCCCAACAACAATTATTCATTTATTGCTGAGCTATATTTTAAACAGCTTTACAATGTAGTAGAAAGTCAATCCAACATATTGGAACTGATGATGGGAGAATTTAACTATATGTCAGGCATCATAACGGGTAAAGGACGGAATTACGGAATAAATCTTCTTTTACATAAAAATAAAGGGATTGTACGTGGTTACCTTTCCTATTCATTAGGATGGACAATGCGTAATTTTCCTGATATAGCGCCAGGATATACTATTCCAGCTAAATACGATAGAAGGCATAACCTTGTCGCTGTATCCAGCGTACAAATCAACAGAAGATGGCGTATTGGGGGAATGTTTACTTTAGCATCAGGCAATCCATACGCAAAACCAAAATATGCATATATATTAAACGGTAAAATAATATGTGAGTATGGCCCTTATAATGGAGCTACTTTACCATTATATCATCGGCTTGATATTTCTGCAGATTATCTCGCAATGGATAACCACATAGGTGAATTAGGCATTAATCTATCTTTATATAATGTATATTGCCATGATAATGTTCAATTTATCATCCCTTCCAATGACTTTACAATGAAGCCAGTTTCAATTATCAATACCATTCTTCCTTCATTAAGTATCTATTTCAATTTCTAATTATGATGGAACGATTAACATTATATCTACTGATGTTCTTACTGTTATTTACTGGATGTGAACCTAAAGAGGATATAGCAGAACCTGAATTAGTTGTAGAAGGATGGATTACATCAGGAGGACACCCATTGGTAATGCTACATAAAAGCATCTCATTTAATGAAAGCTTTGAATCAGTAGCATCACTTATAGAGGACAAATTAGTCCCTTTCGGTAAAGTAACAATTGATGATGGAACACAGAAAGTTATCTTAACTGGACGCCTCGATACGAATTATATACCTCCATATCGTTATTCTTCCGTTGAAATTATTGGCGAAGAAGGAAAAACATATTCTTTAACTGCAGAATATGAAAATATAATACTAACGGCAACAACAACAATTCCTCCTCGCGCTTATTTTGATTCCATACAAATTGAACAAAAAGGGGAAAACACTGATGCTATGGAAATGAGAGCATTTATATCTGATGCCGCAAACAGCCCCAAATACTATGTCTTATTTTATAGAGCTCTAGGAACTATTCAATATTACAACACTTTCCTTGGAGTCTTTGACAATTCGGGCGCTAAAGAAGGTATTTTATCCATACCCATCTATTATAGCGTCGCATCTGGAACAATTGGGCAAGACAAGCCTGTTCTCTTTTTTAAGAAAGGTATGGATTTAGAATTTATGCTTACACGAGTAGATAAAGCATCGTACGATTTTTGGAAAACATTCTCTGCTATCAGTGTTTCTTCCGGAAGTGCATTTTTACCTATACACGGCAAAATTATCTCAAATGTATCAGGTGGAAAAGGTTATTGGTGTGGTTACGGCAGTAGCTCGTATATTGTAAAGCTAAGAAATGATACAACCCTAATTTTTGACAATGATAATACAAAAACAGACTAATATACAAATTTCTCAACAAAAATCCCCCAGAAGGAACAAGTCCAAACTGAGGGATAATATTATAAAATAACTTTAGTTATCCTTTTTTACTTCCTATAAAGTTATACTCAGCATCAAAATAGAGTTCTATATCATTATCCAACTCCACCTCGTAGCGATTGTTTTCTTTGTGCTCTATGTTTTCAATCACTGCATTCGGATTGTTGGCTTCAACATAGGACAAAATAGCTTCAGGAACAAAAGCATCAGGAATAGCAACATTATCCTCAGCATCTATTTCAATCCATTCTCCAAGGGTGTTGAACTCCACTTCTAAACCACCCCTTATCTTAACCACGTAGCTAGTCTTGCCGTCATCAGTTTTTTCAATGATACGCAGAATATCATTTCCCGTCACCTTGCCATCTAAAAACGCCTGTGCCTCAGCAGGTAGCTGCTCGTAGGAGATTATTACTTCACTATCACCGCCTTGATTATTATCATGACCATCACCAACAAAATTGAAATTTTCATCAAACTCCAACTCTGTTCCATCACGTAGTTCAACTTCATACCCCCTATTATCACGTTCAATGGAAACGATTTCTGCATTTGGATAATTCTGCGCAACATAGTCAATGATAGATTGAGGAACAATTCCATCGGGCAGAGCACGTCTAAAACACTCTATTTCTATCCAGTTGCCATTGGCATCCACCTCAATCTCGGTGCCATCTGCCAATGTCAATTCATACGTAATGATGCCATCATCTTCATCTTTCTCGGCGTATACCACTTCTATGCCTGGGAAAAACTGCTCTACAAAAGTAGAAGACGTATCCGGCAATTGTTCTACTGTTATTGCTTTTGCCGGATTGGTATCACCCGTATAATTGAACTGGTTGTCGAAACGCAGTTCGATAGGACTTGCACCATATTTATCGTTATTCAATTCAATACGATAACGATTGTACTTATGCTCAATCTCTACGATAAAATTGTCAGGGTAGTTAGTAGCAACATAACTACGAATCTTTTCTGGCACAATTCCATCGGGCACCTGCCTATTCTGGCAATCTACATCAGTCCATTCACCATTTTCATCAAAATCCAATTCGGTTCCATCTGATAATGTCACTTCATAAACAATCTGGCCATCGTCCATCTCCTTTTCAGCAGCCACAATGGTTTGATCCGCAAAATACTGTTCGATGAATGATTTTGCTGCATTAGGCAATTTATTAGGACTGATATTGCCGAAATTTGTGTTGTTTTCACAACTTTGCATGCCAGCCATCATTAAGGCTATCAACATGCCCCATAGAAATTTTCTCATAATTTTCTCTTTTAATGGTTAGTATGTCGTTTTTAATAAAAACGGCTTATTAGCCATTTTTGTTTTATCACAAAACACAAAAAAGCTTTTTTGCTACAAATAATCCTGTAGTTGCTCCAATTTGATACCTCTTGAACCTTTCAACAGAACATAGCGCTCCTTCAGTGGGTGTTCCTTCAGATATTGGGCAAGAGCATTCACATCACTAAAGTGGCAAAAACTGGAAGCAGTAGCAGCAAATTCTTTTCCCACCAGATAAACATCTGTAAAATGATATTGAACCAGCAGTTCAACTATTTTTTTATGTTCCTCTTCACTTTGTTCACCCAGTTCCAACATATCACCCAAGATAAGTGTCTGGTTATTCATGTGCATTTGGGCAAAATTCTCGATAGCCGCCTTCATACTGGTAGGATTGGCATTATAAGCATCTACCACAATGGTATTATGAGACGACTTCACCAGCATAGAGCGATTGTTTTGGGGCACATAACCCTCAATCGCACATTTTATTTGAGCGGATGTTAGCCCAAAGGTATTTCCTATGCAGGCCGCAGCCAATACGTTTTCGGCATTATAAGCGCCTACCAAATGGGTTTGCAGAGTGAATGTCTGTCCTTCTACATGCAACTCCATGGACAAGAAACCAGTGCAATCAAGAACTTTTCCCGATACCTCCGCAGCATTATCAAGCAAACTATAAGTGTGCACAGGCAAGTCACCCGCCATTTCACGCAAATAGGGATTGTCTATGTTGCGAAAAATGAAACCTTGATGCATACGGATATAATCATAAAGTTCGCCCTTAGTTTTCATTACACCTTCAAAACTACCAAAACCTTGCAGATGAGCTTTTCCTACATTGGTAATAATGCCGGCATTCGGACATGCGATTTCTACTAATTCCTTGATGTCACCAGGGTGGCTGGCACCCATTTCGATTATACCAATATCATGTTTATCAGTCATTTGCAACAATGTCAAAGGAACGCCGATATGGTTATTGAGATTACCTTTCGTATAGTGCACATTGTATTTTTCAGATAAAACTGCTGCGGTCAACTCTTTTGTCGTTGTCTTGCCATTAGTTCCCGTGATACCAATGATAGGCTTTCCCAATGCTATTCTATGCTCCCTGGCCAATTGTTGCAAAGCTTTCAGCGTATTCTCCACAAGAATGAAACGATTATTCAAAGCGTATGCGGGTTCATCAATAACCGCATAGGCTGCACCTTGTTCCAAAGCCTTGGCTGCATAGGCATTACCATTGAAGTTTTCGCCTTTCAGCGCAAAAAACAACGAACCTTCAGGGCAATTCCGACTATCCGTAGTTACACAAGACATTTCCGGGTGAGTGATTAGGAACTTGGAGTTAAGTTCACAAAAAAGCTGGTACAGATTTTCCATATCCATAAACAAAATCAAAATAATACAGCAAAGATAGCGCAAGCTAAGTAGAGCGGCAAATAAATGCCAAAAGAAGCAAAACAAAAAAGCGGAACATGAAGCCCCGCTTTTTCATATATTGCATACTTGCTTATTTTATGATAGTTGTCCATCCATAAACATCTTCCTCTTCACCATATTGTATAGCGCGGAGCTTGTTGTAAAGCTTTTCGCATACTTTACCCGGTTTCCCGTCCTTGCTGAATACATAGCTTTTCTTTGTATCATAGTCATCGATACGTTCAATTGGGCTGATAACAGCAGCTGTTCCGCAAGCACCGGCTTCGTCGAATTCTGCCAGCTCTTCCACTGGGATATGACGGCGTTCCACAGTCATACCCATGCTCTCGGCCAATTGCATCAAGCTCTTATTGGTAATAGAAGGTAGGATAGATGTTGATTTTGGGGTTACATATGTATTTCCTTTAATAGCAAAGAAGTTGGCAGCCCCGCATTCATCAATATACTTCTTCTCCTTCGCATCCAAATAGAAGATATTGGAGTAGCCCAATCGATGTGCGTGGTCACCAGCTACCAGGCTGGCAGCATAGTTTCCACCTACTTTATAGATACCCGTACCCAGAGGAGCTGCGCGGTCATATTCACGCATGATAACAAACGGAGTTGTTTGAAATCCACCCTTGAAATAGGGTCCCACGGGGGTAACAAACAAAATGAATTCATATTCAGAAGCCGGTTTGACACCCACTTGTGCACTTGTTCCAATCAACAAAGGACGCAAATAGAGTGATGCACCTGATTCATAAGGAGGTACAAATCTTCTGTTTTCACGTACTGCCAAGATAACTGCGTCACGGAATTTATCTTCCGGAAATTCTGCCATCATAATGCCGCGGCATGAAGACTGCAAGCGTTTTGCATTTTCATCCAGACGGAATACTCTGATTTTACCGTCTTTTCCCATAAAGGCTTTCAAACCTTCGAAAGCTTCTTGCCCATAATGCAAACAAGTGGCGGCCATGTGAATTGAAATATGGGTGTCGGTAGTTGTGCGCAACTCACCCCATTCACCATTCTTGTACGTGCAACGTACATTGACATCTGTTGGCATATAGCCAAAGCTCAGATTGCTCCAATCAATTTTTGGTTGTTCCATAATCATTAAATTTTTTGTCCCACAAAAAGAGACGTGTTTTTTATTAATCGGTCAAGTAAAGAATACTCTCGTTACCCATGTTAAAAAGCAGGTCCAGCACACTCAAATCAGGCAGAAATCCATATTTGGTATCAAATACCTGGTAATAAGGTTTGGTAGCCCCCATATCTTCCTTGTGTGTTTTCGTCTTCAAGCGCAAATCTACAACTTTATTCTGAAAATCCACACAATAGTCATCAGTTAATTTCAGCGGTCTTTCTATCTCCAGCAAATCAAGGAGTTTTTGTGTGATTTCCATATTGAAATCAATCAGAAACTTCCATTTTTTCTCAAAAAAGGGAACGATTTCATCCTCATAATATTCAAAGAAAGGCGACATGCCATAGGCAGAAACAATGGACTGCCAATGTTGGTGTCTCCAGTTATCATGGTCGGAAATACGTATATCCTTCACCAGATTCTTCTCCGTAAGGCCGCGCTCAACAGGAATGCTTAATGCCATCTTCCCGTTTGCCGCCGCAATATAACAGCGATTACGATAGGTTTGACGGATATAATGGTCGTACTGTTCAATCCATACCGTATCCGCTTTCTGAATTTCCTTCATGTAGGATACCGAAGGGAAATAGGCTGTTGATAAACAGATTTGCTTCATTCTATCTATTTCCCGGCATACTTAAAGAAGCGGTTCCATCGGATTTTTCCATCGAACCATCCCTTATCCTTATTCAGCGACAGCCATACGACTACAGGTTGTCCTACAATATGGTCTTCGGGTACAAATCCCCAATAACGGGAATCAGCCGATTTATGACGGTTATCCCCCATCATAAAGTAATAGTCCATTTGAAAGGTATATTCATTGGCTGGTGCTCCATTGATATACACCACACTATCCTTCATCTCAATGCTATTATGCTCATAATTGCGTATCACCCTTTCGTAAATAGCATAATTATCCGCATTTATCGGTAAGGTCTCGCCTTTTTTCGGCATATAGATAGGTCCGTAATTATCGCGTGTCCACGGTTTCGCTCCTAATGGATAGACATCTCCTCCACGCCAATCGGGTTCTATTATGATTGTATCAATGATAGACATAGCCATCAAATCGGCTTTCATCTGGCGCATCAAAGGCAAATGATAAACAGGGCGCGAGGCATCCAAACCCATTGCCTGGAATTCCTGCTGTCCCATATTGGTGCTCGGATTCAGCAACACACGGTCTTCTTTGCTGATACCCAGTTTATCAAAGAGTTTAGAAGTAAGCACTGCACCTGTTGTCTGTACATAGTAGTTATATTGTACCCCTTCATTATCGGGCAGCTCCTTTCCATTGATGTAAATCTGATTATTGACAATGCTCAGCGTATCGCCAGGCACCCCTACGCAACGTTTTACATAATTCTCCCTTCTGTCAACAGGACGCCATATGATATCACCGAAAATATCACTACGTTGATTAACCACGTCTCGTCCATAATAATAGCATAAAGTATAATAGTCCGGGTTCTGTTGCTTTAACGCTACCGTATCACCGGCCGGGAAATTGAACACAACTATATCGCCGTGTTCCACCTTCCCAAGACCCTTCAGGCGCTTATAGTCCCATTGCGGTTTTTCAAAATAGGATTTAGTACCCCAAGGGAAAGTGTGTTGTACAAGTGGAAAGGAAAGAGGTGTATTCGGAACGCGCGGACCATAAGCGACCTTGCTTACAAACAAGAAGTCGCCTACCAACAAACTCTTCTCCAATGAAGAAGAAGGAATTTGATAGTTTTGGAACAAATACAAAAAGATAAAATAGACTGCCACTAAAGCGAAAACAATGGCATCTATCCAACTGCAAATCGTATAAATCACCGGATTCGTATCCTTGTATTTTTTCCACCAGTCATAAGGAATAAAGCGGGTAATGAAAATATCAAAAATAAGCGGCAAAAGAAGCAGCCACCAGAAATTTCCCACCCAAACAATGAACAGGATATAAATAAGAGCCCATATTCCGAATTTCACCCATTGTTTAACGGGCCTTTGCAATCTTTCTTTCATAAAATCCTTTTTTATTAGCAGATACAATAATCAAGCCATGCCATTTTATTTGTGCTCCAATAAATCATCCATGCCATAAAAACCCGTCTTTCCACACAAAAATTCAGCAGCCATAACAGCTCCCACAGCAAAGCCACGACGGTTTTTAGCAGAATGTGTTATGGTGATGGTATCCACTTCGCTATCGTAACAAATAGTATGTATACCCGGTACTTCACCCTCACGCACAGCCTTAATGGAGAGTTCATCTGCTTTAACAGCTTCACCCAACACCCATTCCTTTTTGCGGTCAATCGCTTTCAACAAGTCATTTGCCAACGTGATAGCCGTACCACTGGGCGCATCCAGCTTATGTATGTGGTGTACTTCCGTCATGCTGACATCATAGTTGGCATAATCGTTCATCAATTGAGCCAAGTACCTATTCACTTTCATAAAAAGGTTTACGCCAATACTATAATTGGAAGCCCAAAAGAGGCCTTTCCCATTTGAAGGCAACTCGCTTTTCAGTTTCTCCAACTCCTTTTCCCAGCCTGTAGTGCCCGATACAACGGGAACACCTGCTTCCCATGCTTTTCTAACATTAGAGCAGGCTGCTGCAGGCGCAGAAAATTCAATGGCAACATCCGCTGTTTTAAAAGCGTCTGATGTAAAATCCTGCTGGTTATCCTTATCGATAACCGCTACAATCTCATGTCCGCGTGACAGGGCAACTTCCTCAATAATATGCCCCATCTTACCATAACCAATCAACGCAATCTTCATAACAATATATTTCTCAATCTATCCGTTTGCCACACATTTATAGCAAGGCGGCTACCATCTGTTTAATAGACAAATTTTCCATAAGGACTTTCAATGCACAGTTCATTTTGGTCTGCATGTTCGCAATAGCCACAAATCTGTGCATCGATATTGAAGGAACGCGCAATATCAATCACCTGCTGTGCATATTGCTGAGGCAGATATACCTCCAGGCGCTGTCCCATATTGAATACCTTGTACATTTCCTTCCAATCCGTTCCCGACTGTTCTTGGATAATCCTGAACAATGGAGGGATTGGGAAAAGTTGATTCTTCACCACCCTCATATTCTGTACAAAATGCATCACCTTGGTAAGTGCCCCACCGGAGCAGTGAACCATACCATGAATAGCCGGACGCATCTCATCCAACATTCTTTTAACTACCGGTGCATAAGTACGGGTCGGAGAAAGTACCAACTTGCCGGCATCCAAACCGAGATTCTCGATTTCATCGGTCAAATTGTATTTTCCGGCATAAGCCAAATCTTCCGGCATTCCATTGTCATAGCTTTCCGGATATTTCTGTGCCAGATAATGAGCGAACACATCGTGGCGCGCAGAAGTCAATCCATTACTACCCATACCGCCATTGTATTCCTTTTCATAAGTTGCTTTTCCGCAACTGGAAAGAGCCACAATGACATCACCATCGGCAATATGTGCATTGTCGATTACATCAGCACGCTTCATACGACAAGTTACCGTACTGTCCACAATGATTGTACGCACCAAATCACCCACATCGGCCGTTTCACCGCCAGTGGGATATATATGTACACCCATCTCACCCAATTCCTGGGTCAGTTCATTGGTACCATTGATGATAGCTGAAATCACTTCACCCGGAATCAAACGCTTGTTTCGCCCAATCGTACTGGAAAGCAGTATATTGTCAGTTGCCCCCACACAGAGCAAATCGTCTATATTCATGATTAGGGCGTCCTGCGCAATTCCTTTCCACACATTCAAATCACCCGTCTCCTTCCAATACATGTAGGCAAGTGAAGATTTGGTTCCCGCACCATCTGCATGCATAATATTGCAATATTCGGGGTCATTGCCCAAATAATCAGGAATTATTTTGCAGAAAGCTTTCGGATAAAGACCTTTATCAATGTTTTTAATTGCGTTGTGCACGTCTTCCTTGGAAGCGGAAACGCCACGTAAGTTATACCGTTCGTTCATAGCTATTTATTTGTTGTGCAAAGATACTACATGACAAGCGGAGTGACAAATGCAAATGTCCATTATTCCGCATTAAATACCTGCTGAAACTCCTCGTCAAGCTGATGCAAATAGTTTTGGCAAAACAGAATCAGCTCTTTGGCTCTTCGAGCCTTTGTCACATATTCCTGCATAGCTATCGGTGTATCCCCATCAAGTGACTCGACAATCTCATTCAATTCACGGATTGCCTTATCATAATCCATTTGCTCTTGTTCCATATTACCTTTATTTAAACTATCCATTAATCTTCAGAAAAATGTACCAATACTCTTCTATAAGAGTTGAATATTTTCGATTTTGATACAAAGCCTATATATGTCTTGTCATCGTCAACAACCGGCAGATTCCACGCCCCTGTATCTTCAAAAATCTCCATTACCTTTTCCATCGGCATATTGTGATTGATGATGGCAGGAGGAGATATCATGAGTTGTCCAACCGTGAACCGCTCATAAAGCTCCGGACGGAACATGATATTCCGGACCTCATCCAGCAGCAGAATGCCCAGCAACCTATTATTGTCACGCGCTACTACCGGAAAGATATTTCTCCGTGAGTTGGATATAATCTTAACCAACTGACCGAGCGTCATATCTGGATACAAAATAGTTAAATCTGTTTCAATCACATTATCCATTTTCAGAAGCGTCAAAACCGCCCTATCCTTATGGTGTGTCAACAACTCTCCCTTTTGCGCCAACCGCATGGCATACAAACTATGCGGTTCAAATATAATGATGGTCAGATAGGAAACCACAGAAACAATCATCAGGGTCATAAAGAGGTTGTACCCTCCTGTCAATTCCGCAATCAAGAAGATACCTGTGAGTGGTGCATGCATCACACCCGACATAAGTCCACTCATTCCAGCCAAGGCAAAATTGGCCTCCGGCACAACAATTCCAGCCAGATTGAATAAACGTGCCACCACAAAACCGGTCACACATCCCACAAACAGAGAAGGTGCAAAAATACCACCTACTCCACCGCCACCATTGGTAGCTGCACTGGCAAATATTTTAAAGAAAATAATAAGCAACAGATAAATCAACAATACCCAAGTTTTGTCTATACCCAACAGGGCAAACAAGCTTCCGTCAAGTGTGGCGGTTGCATTTCCATTCAGAATATTATCGATGGAATCGTAACCTTCACCATATAAAGGAGGAAACAGGAAAACTAATACACTCAACATACTCCCACCCAGCAACAGTTTGTGTACCGGCTTTTTCAACCTTTTAAAAATGCCTTCCAAATAGTTCATACCTCTCGTAAAATACAAGGAAACCAGCCCGCACACAATTCCTAACAAGACCAAATAAGGAATCCGTTCCACTGCAAAAGGTTCGTGTTGGGTAAAAAGGAATAGCGATTCACTTCCTGTAAACACATAGGCAATAGAAGTAGCCGTCACCGACGAAATGAGCAAAGGAGCAACAGAAGTCATTGTCAGGTCAAGCATCAATACCTCCAGAGTAAAGACAAGTCCTGCAATAGGCGCTTTAAAAATGCCACCTATGGCACCTGCCGCACCACAACCAATCATTAGCATCATGGTCTTTTGGTTCATCTTAAAGAACTTGGCCAAATTGGAACCTATGGCAGCACCAGTCAATACAATAGGCGCTTCGGCTCCAACAGAACCACCAAAACCGATTGTGATAGAACTGCCCACCAGTGAAGACCATGTATTGTGCAGTTTCAATATACTCTTACGCTGTGAAATGGCAAAAAGGATACGCGTGATACCATGACTGATATCATCCTTCAAAATCTTACGCACAAATACAGAAGCCAAAGCAATACCAATAGCCGGCGAAATAAGGTACCAATAATTTATCTCCGACATAAAAGCCGTTTCCAACCAATGTTGGATAAGATGGATAGCACCTTTCAGAATGACTGCCGCCAAAGCACTCATCACACCCACCATCAAGCTCAAGAGAAGCACAAAATGCTTCTCCGTGATATGCGCTTCGCGCCATGCAATCATGCGCTCATACCAATCCTTTCTAGTATATTCTTTCATGATATAACGCAAAAAATTACGGACGAATTATTTTTATCACATTACCTATATCCAGCTTAATAATGGATGAAGGTTT
>CALUKG010000054.1 GCA_944321155.1 uncultured Bacteroidales bacterium
GAAATTTACCGTAAACGTTGGGAAATTGAACTGTTGTTCAAACAGATAAAACAGAACTTCCCGTTGAAGTACTTCTAAGGAGAAAGTGCGAATGCCATCAAGATACAGATTGAGTGACGCTTATAGCCAATCTGCTTCTGATGGTAATGAAGAAGGGACTGACCCGTTCCTGGAGTTTCTCCGGACTTGCCACCATGATGAGGATTAGGCTTATGTATTATGTGGATTTCTACAGCCTGTTCAATCATCCCGAAAAAGATTGGGAAACACTATTAAACGTAGAGGTAGATAGGAAAGGAGATTGTCAACTATCTATATTTTGACGGGACTTGGAGTGACAAAATAAGACTCGACCATTGGAATATACAATGGCCGAGCGGTACATTTTTATATTTAATCGAGTTTATCGGACAGCAATATTAACCAATATGAACCAGTTGTCTGGTATGGAGCAGGAGCGCAATGGAATGATACGGGTGTGAAACACGGTCATTACAACAATATACTTTTCACTACATATTCACCGCAGAAAAAAGGGTGGTACTTTAGTGGATCAATGGCTGCATTGCATTTGTCACAAAATGGTGCAGGAAACAACGATACGCGTATTATTCGTTTTAAGAAGTCAGATGTTGAGTATATTTATGGCATAGATTAATAAGAACAGAATAACGAATATATAGTATGGAGTTGAACAAAGAAAGCCTTGTTCAACTCCTTTTTTGCTCATTGGGGTGTCCTGTTATTTTAGTATATCACGTGCTTTTGTTCGATAAAAACTTTTTAATACTTTTGCATGGAGAGCCACTGCTTTTTTTATGACCAATACGCAAATTATGGATTTATTGGAAGACAACAGAAAACTGGGTATAAAAGATTTGGCGCCGGATGACCGCCCGAGAGAGAAGATGATGGAAAAGGGCACATCGGCGCTGTCTAATGCTGAACTGTTGGCTATTCTGATTGGTTCGGGCTCTTCAAGAGAATCAGCTGTGGCTTTGTCTCAACGAATTCTGTTGGAGTGCAATAATGATTTGGACCGTTTGGCTCGTCTCTCCATACGTGATATGTGTAAACGTTTTAAAGGGATTGGCCCGGCAAAGGCGGTTTCTGTTGCTGCGGCTCTGGAATTGGGACGCAGAAGAAAAAGCCGTACAGCACAGAAAAATCCGGTATTGTCCTCTTCTGCTGCCGTTTTTGAGGTGTTTTCGCCTATATTGGCCGATTTGTCTCATGAGGAAATTTGGGTAGCATTACTCAATCAAGCCAATCGTCTTATTTCCGTGCAACGTATCAGCCAGGGGGGAATCTCTTCCAGTATGGCCGATGTACGCATTATTCTCAAGTTGGCTCTGGACAATAATGCTGTCGCTTTTATTCTTGCGCATAATCATCCCTCTGGAACACTCCGACCAAGTCATAGTGACAGCCAATTGACAACGAAGGTAGCTGAGGCTGCCAGATTGATGGACATAAGGCTGTTGGACCATATTATCGTGGCAGGAAACCAGCAAGGAGAATATTATAGTTTTGCTGATAATGGACTGATTTAATCAAAATATTTATGGATATATTACAGGTTGAAAATGTAGTCAAACAATACGCAGGCCATCGTGCACTCGATGATGTGTCGCTTACTGTTCCGCAAGGTACCATTTATGGACTTTTGGGTCCTAATGGTGCCGGAAAAACAACGCTTATCCGAATAATCAATGGTATTACAGCGCCAGATAGTGGTCAGGTGTTGCTGAAAGGGCAACGCATCACGATGGAGGAGGTGCTCCGTATTGGTTATCTGCCTGAAGAACGTGGTTTGTACAAGAAAATGAAAGTGGGTGAGCAGGCTATGTTCTTGGCACGTTTGAAAGGACTATCTACGGCTGATGCGAAAAAAACCTTGAAATATTGGTTTGAGAAATTTGGCATTCAGGACTGGTGGAATAAGAAGGTGGAAGAATTGTCAAAGGGTATGGCACAAAAGGTGCAGTTCATAACGACAATATTACACAAGCCCGAGTTGCTTATTCTAGATGAGCCCTTTTCTGGCTTTGATCCGGTCAACGCAGAATTGATAAAGAACGAGATACTCAACCTGAAGGCTGAGGGGACCACCATTGTACTTTCTACGCATAATATGGCTTCGGTGGAAGAATTGTGTGATAATATTTCTCTTGTCAATAAGTCACATATCGTGTTGCAGGGCAATGTGGAGGAAATACGGCGTACGCATACGACTCATACATTCCGTCTGCTAACGGATGGACACCTGCCAGCCGAGTTGCAAGGAATGGCGATTACTTCTGTCAAGGAAGGACGGTTGAATGAATATCTGGTACGGAAAGCTGGAGAGCTATCCAATAATCAGTTACTGAAAATATTGATGGATGAATGTAATGTGGTGGGCTTTGAAGAGATGTTGCCTACCATGAATGAAATTTTCATCAACACAGTATCACAAAACGCATAATACTTATTTCTATGTCGAAAATAGGACTTATCATTGAACGTGAGTATAAAACACGTGTATTAAAGAAATCCTTTCTGTTGCTTACATTTTTGTCGCCCATTCTTTTTGCGGCACTCATTGCTGTTCCGTTATGGCTTTCACGTTTGGATGCAGATACAACCAAAGAGATTGTAGTCATAGATAGAAGTGGACTGTATGCAGATGCTTTGCCTAGCGATGATATCTATCATTTCACTTTTGTTGATGCCGACCTAAATCAAGCTAGGTCTTCTTATGGCTCCCTTACGGGCATTTTGCTTATTACAGGCCGTCTTGATCAGGATGGAACAGCTATGGTCTATTCTGAAAATCAGATTGATATGGAAACCAAAAGCCATATAGAAAGGCTTTTGGGCGATTATGTGGAGCAACAGAAGATCAATGCTTATAACATTCCGGATTTGCAGAAGATATTGGAAGATACGCAAACGCGTGTCTCGGTTTCTACTATCCGTTGGAATGAAAAAGGTGAGGAACAGAAAGGATCATCAGAACTGGCCCTGATAATTGGTATGGTGACAGCCATGATTATCTATATGTTCATTGTTATGTATGGTGGTCAGGTAATGTCGGGCGTTGTGCAGGAAAAGACCAGCCGTATTGTCGAAGTGATTGTTTCTTCCGTTAAGCCATTCCAACTTATGATGGGTAAGATTGTGGGAATAGCGTTGGTCGGACTTACACAGGTCTTTTTATGGGTTATTCTGACACTGATTCTCTCTGTGGCAGCAACAACATTGATGGGTATTGAACCATCTGCTGCGGTTGAAGCGCAAGCTATACCTCAATCGACAATGGATCAAGGAATGAGTGAAATCTATTCGATGCTGGCAGGTTTCAATTTTGTAGAGATGTTGATTTACTTTATATGCTATTTCCTCGGGGGCTATCTGTTGTATGCTTCATTGTTTGCTGCAGTAGGTTCTGCTGTTGAAAATGAAACGGATACACAGCAATTCTCGTTGCCGCTTACGATTCCGATTATTTTTGCAATTTATGCAGCCATATACAGTGCGCAGAATCCGGATGGACCTTTGGCTTTCTGGTGTAGTCTGATTCCGTTTACATCACCGGTTGTCATGATGGTACGCCTGCCTTTTGGGGTTCCTTTCTGGCAAATCGCTTTGTCGATAGGAATTTTGGTACTTTCTTTTGTGCTTACTACGTGGATGGCAGGAAAAATCTACCGTACAGGAATATTGATGTATGGAAAAAAAGTGACGTGGGCAGAATTGTGGAAATGGTTGAAGTATTAAAAAAAAGAGTAGTGAACTCTGTAAATCATGGAAAATAATGTATTTTTGTCCCGTAATAAATTTGATGCAACCTAAAATCAAAAAAAGATATGAAAGCACTAGTTAAGAAATTTCCTCAAGAAGGACTTTGGATGGAAGATGTACCCGTTCCGGAAATCGGTGTAAATGATGTACTTATCAAAATCAAAAAAGTGGCTATATGCGGTACGGACCTTCATATTTATAAGTGGGACGCATGGTCGCAAAAAACCATCAAGACACCAATGACAATCGGTCATGAATATGTTGGCGAGATTGTTGATATGGGTGCAGGTGTGCGCAATTTGAAAATAGGTGACCGTGTTACAGGTGAAGGACACATTGCATGTGGACATTGTCGTAACTGTCGTCGTGGTAAGAAGCACGTATGTGAAAATTCCATAGGTGTCGGTGTTAACCGTGATGGCGCTTTTGCTGAATATCTGTCTCTACCGGCAGAGAATGTGGTTAAATTGGATGCCCGTATATCTGATGATATGGCAGCTATTATGGACCCGTTTGGAAATGCCACCCATACAGCTTTGTCATTCCCGTTGATAGGTGAAGATGTCCTGATTACTGGTGCAGGGCTTATCGGTACAATCGCAACTGGCATTTGCCGTTTTGCCGGTGCACGTCATATTGTTGTAACTGACTTTAGTGACTATCGTTTGGATATTGCCAAGAAAATGGGTGCTGATATTGTGGTTAATCCAGGCAAAGGAGAAACAATTGAAGATGCCAAGAAACAATTGAATATGCATGGATTTGATGTGGGATTGGAAATGTCGGGAGCCCCATCAGCTTTCAATAGCATGATTGCCAATATGTATAATGGCTCAAAAATTGCTTTGTTGGGTATCTTGCCAGATACGACACAAGTGGAGTGGAGCAAGATTATTTTCCATGCGCTTACATTGAAAGGTATTTATGGTCGTGAGATGTGGGAAACGTGGTATCAGATGGAGCAAATGCTGATTACGGGTCTTGACTTGAGCCCAGTTATTACACACCGCTTCAAATTTGATGATTTTGAAAAAGGCTTTGAGGTCATGAAGAGCGGTTTGTGTGGAAAGGTCTTGTTGGAACTGGAATAAATGGTTGGTATAATAAGAAGTTAGGGGATGCAGAAGTGTAAATTTCTGTACATCCCCTTTGTTTTGGAATAGAGAATAGATTATGCAGAAACAATCAAGAAAGATACAAGTCGTTGGTGCTGTGTTTATTAAGAATGGCGCTGTATTTGCTGCCATGCGTGGCGCCTCAAAATATACTTACATTGCCAATAAATATGAGTTTCCTGGGGGTAAGATAGAGGATGGAGAATCGCCTCAAGAGGCTCTTAAGCGCGAATTGCGTGAAGAAATGGATTTGGATGCTGTGATAGGGAGGCATTATATGACGGCTGAACATACGTATCCTGATTTTGATATTGTATTGCAGATTTATTTGTGTGAGATGAAGTCGGATTTTAATTTGCGGGAGCATGTTTCGTTCCGTTGGCTATCGGCTGAAGAATTGCAGCCGGAAATGTGGGCCCCTGCTGATGCGCCAATAGTAGAACAGCTAAAATGTGATTTAATAAACAACAGTTTATAAGCCATGAAGAAACCGAAAATAAAGATTACACTGATTGAACGAAAAGGTGAATGTGCATGTCATCGAGGACATCAAGTGGGCGACTGTTTTGATTTTGATACAGAACGAGGTAAATTGTGCCCCATGGCTTTTCATGTTGCTTTTCCTTTTGTCGATATCCTGCGTTATGGGGGCAATCTTCCATTGTCAAAGGAAGGTGATATCCGTTTTTGCTGTCCGGATGCTGATGTGATAAACGTCTTCCGTATTGAAAAGCAGGAGCAATAGTTGTTGCGTTTTTTAGCATAATGGTAAATGATTCTGATAGCTAATATCCTATCTTTGCGCCCCAAAACAGAAACGGGTTATGGAAAGGGATGCTATTGATTTTAAGAAAGAAAGCATAGGACGGTTGTTCTTTCGGATGTTGGTGCCTACATTGCTGGGAATGGTATTGACAGCAACAATTACAATCGCTGACGGAGTTTTTGTCGGACATGGGGTGGGGAGTGATGCATTGGCTGCTGTTAATATTGTGGCTCCATTTTTTATGCTGGCTACAGGCATCGGATTGATGTTTGGAACGGGCTGCTCAATTGTGGCATCCATCCACTTGTCACACAATAAGCATAAGGCTGCCAATATCAATGTGACGCAGGGCTTGATAGTTTCTGTGCTGCTTATGGTTCTCTTGTGTGCGATTGTTCTCCTCTTTAAAGAAGAATTTGCTTATGCATTGGGAGCATCAGAGCGTTTGATGCCTTTTGTAATGGAGTATATGACCATTATCATGCCTTTTTTGCCGATGAATATGCTGTTGAGTATAGGGTTGTTTATTATCCGTTTGGATGGTTCGCCCCGTTATGCAATGTGGTGCAATGCGGTTGCTGGCGGCGTCAATGTGGTATTGGACTATCTTTTTGTCTTTCCGTTTGGTTGGGGGCTGGCTGGTGCGGCATGGGCTACGGGCATAGCTATGACAATAGGTGCATTGATGGTTTGCCTTTATCTGCTTTCTTATAGTAAGGTGCTGAAACTTTATCGGTTGAAATTCTCATATAAGAGTTTGCGATTGACATTAAGGAATGTGGGCTATATGATTCGCTTGGGCTTCTCGAGTTTGTTGAGCGAGTTGGCTATTGCTTTTATGATGCTGGTTGGTAATTTTGTTTTTATGGACCTTTTGCATGAAGAGGGGGTGGCTGCCTATAGTGTCGCTTGTTATTGTTTCCCTATTATTTTCATGATATGTAATGCAATTGCCCAGTCAATGCAACCCATTGTGAGCTATAATTATGGCTTACATAGTGTTGTCCGTGTGCGAAAGGCTTTTGCCTATGGCTTGTTGGCGGCTGTGGGAGTTGGTGTGGTTGTGAGTGTGGGTGCCTTGTTCTTGTCGCGCCCATTGGTAGGTTTGTTTCTTTCTTCTGAATTACCTGCTTATACTTTTGCTGTTGAGGGGATGCCTTATTTTGCATCTGGTGCGCTCTTTTTTGCTCTGAATATTATTTGCATAGTGTTTTTGCAAAGTCTGGAATACTTTAAAACGGCAGCCTTTTTGATGCTGTTGCGTGGTTTTGTTTTTGTTGGCCTGATGTTTGTGCTTTTACCGGCATTCATGTCGGTAAAGGGTGCCTGGTTGGCAGTGTCTTTTGCAGAAGGTATTACTTTTGTTGGGGTGGCACTTTATCTGTTTTGTTCAAAAAATGCCATTTATGGAAAAGTGGAAGGATAAGCTGTTTGAACGTTTCTCCATCAGTCATGAGGAGTTGGACTGGCTTCTGTTTAATGCAACGGAGGTCAGCTTCGGTCCTAATACGACTATTGTAGACGAACAGGAAATAGATACGCATCTTTACATTTTGGTGGAAGGTGTGTGGAGGGCATACACTTATCGTGAGGGTAAGGAAGCCACAATATGGTTTGCCTCGTCGGGCGATTTTGTCTTTTCAGTATGGGGATATATAATGGGACAGCCATCATTGTTGCGTATTGAATCTATTACGGAGAGCCGTTGTTATTCCATTCGGAAAGATGTGTTGGAGCGCTTGTTTGCAACATCATTGGCTTTTGCCAATTTGGGGCGGAAATTGGTGGAAGGTTTGGTGGTTTATTATGAGATGTGGGGATTGGATATGTGGCGCCAGCGGGCTGCTGAACGTTACTTGGCTTTAATGAATGACATGCCTGAAGCTGTACAGATGATTCCGCTGAAATATATAGCCTCCTATTTGGGCATTACCGTACAATCGCTGAGCCGCATACGCAGTGAGATTGTTAAAAAATGAGTTTGCTGTTGGCGCTAATTGCTTTGTTTGTCTTTTCTGTTTTTTTTGGCTACTTTTGCGCAACTAATCTGACTTGTAAGACAATAAAAATAATTCTTTTTTAGCGAAAAGTAACCATGCAAAAAGAAGTTCGTGTATATTCCTTACCTTTTACCGCGGTGAAAACCTATCTGACGGCATTGCTGTTTGTGATGGGCAATGTGGTTTTGCCTCAATTGTGCCATTTGGTGCCTCAAGGAGGCATGATATTCCTGCCGATTTATTTCTTTACCTTAATAGGTGCGTATAAATTCGGTTGGCGTGTTGGGGTGTTGACTGCCTTATTCTCACCATTGGTTAATTCCGCTTTGTTTGGAATGCCGGCAGTTGCTCTTCTGCCTGTTATTTTGGTAAAATCGACTCTTCTTGCTCTGGCTGCGGCTTGGGTAGCATCAAGGTTGCGTGCATGGAACTTGTTCTTGCAGCTGGTGTTGGTTGTACTTGCCTATCAGTTGCTGGGTGGCTTGTTCGAATGGGCATGGACGGGTAGTCTTGCTAGCGCATTGCAGGATTGGCGTTTGGGTATGCCAGGGATGTGCTTGCAGATTGTTGGAGGATATTTATTTGTAAAATATACGCTTACCAAATAATTATGGATAGACTTTTGTTTTTAGGTGGCATTGGTTTTCAGGAAATACTGGTCATTGCGTTGATTATTCTTTTGCTTTTTGGTGGAAAGAAGATTCCCGAATTAATGAAAGGTTTGGGCAAGGGAGTGAAGAGCTTCAAAGACGGAATGTCTGGTGCTGATGAGGCTAATGCTAAAAAGGAAGAAGAAAAAAAGGATGAGTCAGCAAAATGACGCACCTCTTACCTTTTGGGACCATTTGGATGTGTTGCGCAGTTGTCTGTGGCGCATTTTGGTGGTATGTGTGGTTTGCGGTGTCGTAGCCTTTATAGCCAAGGATATTTTATTCGGGATTGTGCTAGCCCCACAACATCCTGATTTTTTCACCTATCGTATGTTGGATTATTTGTCTGCATGGATAGGTGGTAGCGGCGGTGCAACGGACTTTCATGTGGAACTGATTAATACGGGGCTTTCACAGCAATTTGTCATTCACATGCGTACGGCATTTTATGCTGGCTTCTTGTGTGCTTCTCCTTACGTGTTGTATTCACTTTTTCGTTTTGTCTCTCCTGCTTTGTATGAGAATGAACGGCATTATGCGGTTTGGGCTGTTGTGTGGGGATATGTGATGTTTGTGCTCGGTGTTTTGTTGAGTTATTTCCTTATTTTTCCATTAACCTTTCGTTTTTTGGCAACCTATCAGGTAAGCGCAGAGGTGGTTAATACTATCACCTTGCAGTCTTATATGGACACCTTGTTTATGTTGACTTTGATGATGGGTATTTTGTTTGAAATTCCACTCTTGTGTTGGTTGATGGGGAAACTTGGGTTGCTGAGCGCTGACTTTATGTGCCGTTACCGGAAGCATGCTGTGGTGGTCATTTTGATTGTGGCGGCTGTTATTACTCCCACAGCTGATGCTTTTACCCTGGCCTTGGTGGCACTTCCAGTCTATCTGCTTTATGAGCTGGGAATAGTTTTGGTAAGAAATAGTACCGCGAAATCTGTATGAAAGAACAATCAAGCAAGCGTATAGCTCGTGAAAAAGCGTACGGTAGAACGTATGGTACGTTTGTATTGCAGAAAAAACGAAGGACATGATTTTTTGTGTCCGGCCTGCGAAGAATTGCTGGTTTATGCCCATAAACGTTTGTCTGTTTGTCCTTTTGGGGATAACAAACCAACCTGTAAGCGTTGCCCAATCCATTGTTATAAGCCCGATATGCGGGAACGTATGCGTGCTGTAATGCGTTATGCCGGTCCTCGTATGCTTTTCTATTATCCTCTAGATGCAATCGTGCATTTGTGGGATGAAGTGAAGAAGATGTAGAACTCTGTTTGGAACTTAATGTTTATGTTTGGTTGCACCTCAATAAATACAAATAAATTTGTTTTATCTGCTTGTACAAATTTGCCACTCCACTCACCTTGTACTATCTTTGTCCACTATTAAAATCTTTGGTTATGGCAAAAGAGATGAAGAATTTGGCGAAGGAGACCGCCATATATGGTTTGAGCAGCATTGTGGGCAAATTCCTGAATTGGCTGTTGGTGCCGCTTTACACTTTTGTGTTGCAACAATCAGCTGATTATGGAATTGTTACCAATCTTTATGCTTGGACGGCATTGCTTCTTGTTATACTTACTTACGGCATGGAAACGGGCTTTTTCCGCTTTGCCAATAAAGAAGAGAATGATCCCAATAAGGTGTATAGCACCACATTGACATGTGTAGGTTTTACATCGCTTTTGTTTGCTGTCTGCTGTGTGGCTTTTTGTCAGCCAATAGCCAATGCTTTAGGCTATCCCACCCATAAGGAGTTTATTGCGATGCTGGGTGTTGTTGTGTCTATGGACGCTTTTGGTAGTATCCCTTTTGCTTATTTGCGTTACAAGCGTCGTCCGATTAAGTTTGCGGCATTGAAGCTCTTCATGATTTTCATGAACATTGCTTTCAACCTGTTTTTCCTTTTGCTTTGCCCATGGCTGATGACACATGCTCCTGCTTTGGTGGACTGGTTCTACAAGCCGGATTATGGGGTGGGTTATGTATTTGTGTCCAACTTTATTTCCACTTCATTGATCACATTGGCTCTGATACCAGATATGCGGGTGAAATTCTCGTTTGACTGGGCCCTGTTGAAACGCATGCTTCATTATTCTCTTCCATTGTTGGTATTGGGTATAGCCGGTATAATGAACCAGACGGTGGACAAGATTATTTTTCCCTTTTTGATGCCCGATAAGGAATTGGCCGCGTCGGAACTGGGAATTTATGGCGCTTGCTTCAAGATTGCCATGGTGATGATGATGTTTACACAAGCATTCCGCTATGCCTACGAGCCGTTTATCTTTGCCAAGCATAAGGACAAGAACAGTGTGGGGGCCTATGCCGATGCGATGAAATATTTTGTCATCTTCTCTTTGCTGATTTTGTTGGGAATGCTCTTTTATCTGGACATTATTAAACTGATTATCCATCCGTCGTATTGGTCGGGAATGCGAGTAGTGCCGATTGTGTTGTTTTCCTATATTTTTCAAGGGGTATTTTTCAATTTGTCATTGTGGTATAAACTGACGGATAAAACGCAGTATGGCGCTTATTTTTCTATTATGGGTTTGGTGATTACTCTTTTGGTAAATGTGCTGTTTGTTCCGCGAATTAGTTATATGGCGTCTGCGTGGGCGTCATTCGCCTGCTATTTCGTCATGATGTTAGTATCCTATTTTGTTGGTCAGAAATATATGAAAATACCATACGACCTGCGTTCTATGGGATTGTACACAATTGTGGCATTGGCATTTCTGGCTATTTCATATTATTTCAAGTCGGATAGAATCTGGTTGAATTATACCATTAACACGGTGCTCTTGTTGGTTTATTTGGCTATGATAGTGAGGCGTGATTTTCCGCTTCACAATTTGCCGGTGGTAGGAAAATATTTTAAATAGTTGCTCTATGTTTCTTTCTGTCATGTCCTTGTTGGAAACGCTTCATTATGAAGGGCTCCTGGTAGGAGCTGCCACATTTCTGATAATTGGCTTGTTTCATCCTTTGGTGATTAAGGCTGAATATTATTGGGGGGTGAAAAGTTGGTGGTTGTTTTTCATAGCAGGTCTTCTTACTTTGTGCCTCTCTTTGTGTTTGGATGCCTTGATTGGCTCTATCTTGTTGGGAGTAACTTCTTTTTCTTGTTTTTGGAGCATCTTTGAAGTGTTTGAACAGAAAAAGCGTGTAGAGCGTGGTTGGTTCCCCAAAAATCCTTCCCGAATGAAAAAGGACAATACCCAACAGTAATGTTCTCGATGAAATGACGGGCAGTCATGTGTGGCTATTGCCAGAATGGGAACAAATTTCTATTTTTGTTGCCGTAGTATAAATTCAAAACGACAACAACCATGAGAAAAAGTTTCATTATCGCTGCTGCCCTGAGTCTATCCGCTATTGGCTCTTCTTGGGCGTGCACTAATTTTCTGGCGGGAAAAAATGCCACCGTCGACGGTTCAACTTTGATTAGTTATGCCGCCGATTCCTATTCCTTGTATGGCGTATTGTATCGTTATCCGGCTGCAGTACATGCACCTGGAACCATGCGTCCTGTATATGAATGGGATACGGGCAAATATTTAGGTGAAATTCCCGAAGCGCCAGAAACCTATTCTGTGATAGGTAATATGAACGAGCATCAGTTGGCGATAGGGGAAACAACTTGGGGTGGACGTCCGGAACTGGTTGATACAACCGGTTTGATTGACTATGGCAGCTTGATATACATTGCATTGCAACGTTGCAAGACCGCACGCGAGGCTATCCAGTTGATGACCAGTCTTGTTGCTGAATATGGCTATTACAGCTCTGGTGAATCTTTTTCCATTGCCGACCCCAATGAAGTATGGATTATGGAATTGATAGGAAAAGGTCCGGGTAACAAGGGAGCTGTATGGGTGGCTGCCCGTATTCCGGATGATTGCGTTTCGGGACATGCCAATCAGGCACGTATTACACAAATCAATTTTGAGGATAAGGAAAATTGGATGTATTCGCCTGATGTGATAAGTTTTGCGCGCAAACAAGGGTATTTTAAAGGTAAAGACAAGGATTTCAGCTTTTCAGATACGTACAATCCAATGGATTTTAGTAGCCTATGGGTGTGCGAAGCACGTGTATGGAGCTTTTTCCGTCAGGTAAATGCTGAAATGGACAAGTATATCACCTATATTAAGGGTGAGACTAAGGAACGTATGCCATTGTGGATTAAACCAGACAAGAAAGTATCGGCACAGGATTTCAAGAATTATATGCGCGATCAATACGAAGGAACGGAGTTGGATATCACACAAGGCATAGGGGCTGGTCCTTTCAATAGCAAAATGCGCCATACTCCACTCTCTTTTGAATTGGAAGGAGAAACCTACTGGTTTGCCCGTCCAACTGCAACCCAACAGACGGGGTTCTCTTTTGTAGCTCAAATGCGTAGCTGGTTACCCAATCCAGTAGGAGGTATCTTGTGGTTTGGTGTTGACGATGCCGCAACCAATCTGTATGTACCAATGTATTGTGGTATAACTGAGGTGCCAATGTGTTTTAAGGAAGGCAATGGCTCTCTGGTCAAATATTCGTCTACTTCCGCTTTTTGGACTTACAATGCAGTGGCCAATTTTGCGTATTCCAGATATGGGGATATGTTGAAAGATATACGCAAGCAGCAAAAGGCGTGGGAAGATTATTTCAATGTATTGGTTCCGGCAATAGACAAAGCTGTGGAAGGTATGGATGATGCTGCAGCACGTAATATATTAACCCACTTTTCCTGTGAGCAAGCCGAACAATCGACTGCAGCATGGAAAAAATTAGGTGAATATCTGTTGGTGAAATATATGGATGGTGTGATTAAAAAAGAGGCTGATGGCAAGTTTGTAACCAACGAAGCGGGTATAGCCGAGGAGATTATTCGTCCTGGGTATCCTGAAGAATATCTGCGTATAATTGCACCTACCGAGAAGAAAGAAGTGAAATTGGCAAAATAAAAAATAGATGACAATGAAAAATTTGGAACCAAGAGCGGTATTCGAGCAGTTTGAACCGATTACCCAAATTCCGCGTCCCTCTAAAAAAGAGGAGAAAATAATGGAGTATTTGCGTCAATTTGCAGCAAAGCACAATCTGGCCTGCAAAACGGACGAAGCGAATAATGTAGTGATAAGCAAACCAGCTACGCCGGGCTATGAAAATAAACCAGGGGTTGTGTTGCAGGCACATACTGATATGGTATGTGAGAAGAATGCCGATGTAAACCATAACTTCTTGACCGATCCGATTGAAACATACGTGGATGGTGATTGGTTGAAAGCAAAAGGCACTACACTGGGGGCCGATAATGGTATTGGTATGGCTATGGCATTGGCAGTATTGGCTGCGAATGATTTGAAGCATCCTGCGGTAGATTGTCTGTTCACGGTGGATGAAGAAACCGGATTGACGGGTGCTTTTGCATTGAAAGACGGCTTCTTCAGCGGAACACGTCTGATTAATTTGGACTCTGAAGATGATGGAGAAATATTTATTGGATGTGCCGGTGGCATCGATACTTTGGCAAAATTCAAAATGGAACAGGAAGCGGCTCCTGAAGGCTATTTCAGTGCTCGCATCAAGGTGAGTGGATTGCTTGGCGGTCACTCTGGCGATGATATTGAGAAGGGACGCGGCAATGCCAATAAAATATTGGTGCGCTACTTGTGGAAAGTAAACAAGGCTACCGATTTACGCATAGCCATGATGGATGGTGGCAATTTGCGTAATGCCATTGCACGTGAAGCGTGGGCGGTGGTTTGTGTGCCCATGGGTTACAAGGAAACCTTGCGCGTGGAACTGAACCGCTTTGCGGCAGAAGTGGAAAATGAATTGGCTTTGACTGACAAGGGAGTGACCTTGTCGCTTGAAACGGAAGAAATGCCAAAGACTGTCTTTACGAAGGCTTTTGCAAACCGAGTGTTGCAGGCTTTGTATGCTTGTCCCCACGGCGTATTTGCCATGAGCCGCACAATGCCGGGATTGGTGGAAACATCTACCAATATGGCTTCTGTGAAAATGGAAGGTGAATATCTGGTGGTGAATACAAGCCAACGCAGTTCCATTGAATCATCGAAATATGATATTATGAACAAAGTGGAGGCTGTCTTCTTATTGGCGGGGGCAGAAGTAAGTCACGGTGATGGCTATCCGGGATGGCAGCCGAATGTAAATTCTGCATTGCTGAAGGTGGCACAGAAAACTTTTGTGACTGTAGCAGGAAAAGAACCGAAGGTGCGTGCTATCCATGCCGGATTGGAATGCGGCTTGTTCTTGAAAAAATATCCACATTTGGATATGATTTCCATTGGTCCGTCTATGACAGGAGTACATTCTCCCAACGAACAGTTAAGCATCAGCTCTACAGCCCGTTGCTGGGAATGGCTGAAGGCAATTTTGGC
>CALUKG010000055.1 GCA_944321155.1 uncultured Bacteroidales bacterium
CAGTGCTTTTGCCGAGTGCGAGTCATTGAGCATAGTTACCATTAAATCGTTCGAGCCGCCCGTTTTGGATGCAGAAGCTTTTTCTGATATTCATCCAGAAGCTCTATTCCGCGTACCACAAGCCGTATTGCCGCTTTATAAGAAAGCTCCGAAATGGAGAAAATTACGTTTGGTAGGATATTAGAGGCAAGATACTGTTTTTTGAAATATCTTTCTTCCCTCATTTCGGCAATTGTTTCAGCTTCAAATTGGCATCTAAACCATACAGCACCGAATCAGACCGTAGTTGTGGATTGAAGATACTCAAGGATGCATCCCATTGGGGGTAGGAAATATGGCCGGCTTCCATTAATGAATGGAACAGAACCATGGATGTAATGCTTTTTGACTTATTGGCTTGCAGGTTGTTTTCTACATTAGGGTGTAGGGTTCTGTATTCGTCTGAGGTCCATACGAACAAGGGCACGTGATATTCATATACGCTGCCTTGATAGGTGGCATGAAGAAACAGGTGGCGCTCGTCGTCCAGCAGATTTTCGCCGTGGTCACCGATATAAATCAATACAGCAGGTTTGTTTTGTGCATCGAGCATGCTGATGGTGCTGTCAATGAAATAATCGGTATAACAGATGGCATTGTCATAGGAATTGACCAGCAGTTCGCGCATACCTTCCAGCAAGTCCGTTTTTTCCAATAGTTCCTTTAAGTGGATGTCCGGGTTGTCATCTGGATTTAGAATGTCTTTCAAAGGTGTTTCGCTCGATAAATCAGGTTGGTAATAGCGGAAAGAGTCAGGATAACGCAGATTATACTTGAAATGGCAGCCGAGTGAATGTAACACAATCAGTTTTTGCTTACTGTCGTTTTCCATGATGTTCTGTGCATAATCCAATAAACGTATGTCGAGGTTGTCGTGGTTCTTTACATCAGTAGGGATATAATGCTGGTAATCACAATTCTCACTTATGCGCATCAGAAAAGGATTACCAAAACTTTGGTTGGCTAACCATGCTGTATAATAACCTGCTTCAGAAAAAGCATCTACAATGGATTTTTCGTGGGTATATATCTCCGGATGCATGGGAGTGGCACGCGATAGCATGAATGGCACTGATACGGTGGTAAGATTGGCAATGCTGTAAACGCTGTCAAAGGATATCAGATGGGAACGTTGACTCAAATGGGGGGTAGTGGGACGTGTGTAACCATTAATTCCAAAATTGCTGTAACGTGCCGTTTCGCCAATTATCAATACAACCGTGGTTTCTTCTTCGGAAGAATTATAAGTGGCTCCAAAAGAAAAGTCGTTTACGTGAGTCTCTTCCTGTTTTATGTCTTTGCGTAAATGTATGATGCGTCCCGTAGATAGAAAAAGATTGAGTGGAAATACTTTTTCCGTATAGCTGAGAAGTTCATTGCCGATTGTTTCGTTGTGAATGGGGAAGATACGCCATTTGCTTTTGTCGGGCAGATCAACGTAGGTCAAACCAATCAACGTAGGTCAAACCAATCAACAAAAAACTTATACCGATGAAAATACCGATATAGGAGCGGGTTTTGGTAGTCCATAGGTAACGGTTGTCGACATAGCGGATGATGATGTAGATATACAGTCCCCATACACATAAAATCAATAGGGCCAATAGCCAACCGGTAGATAACAATTCGAGGAATTCACCTTTTTCTGCTATCATGCAGGTATATACAAACAGCAATGACGTTGTGGTCTTGTTAATGATTAGATGTGCCAACTCTATGCAACCTAACAGCAATAAAGGACTTTGCACCAAAAAGAAAGTACGTGCCTTTAACAGCAAAGCCGGCACAAGGAAACAGCACACACTTATAAACGCATAGTATATGCGTGGCAGGATACCTCCCAAATCTTCGGCTAAAAACAAAGCGACCAGATTGGGAAGCAGCAGTAGCAGGCATGCCAGGCATTCCGGTAAATATTTGACTTTCTTATATTTCATCATAGTGCAAGCAGCAACCTTCATGGTCAACTCTCATGGAGGCTTTTCTGTTGAGCCATATTGGCAAATTGTATTCCACATGTCCGGCTGGGAAGTCAAAACATACTGGATAATTGTATTTGTCCACATGGTCGTGAATGATATGTGCAATGTCTTTCATCATGAGGGGGTCGTCAGGACAATCGGAAAATTGACCTACGATAAGTCCTTTCAGTCTGGCAAGTGTTCCGCTTAACCGCAAGTTGTTCATCATGCGGTCAATATGGTAAGGACGTTCGGCTATATCTTCTATGAACAGAATGGTGTCGTCCGTGTCGGGCAAGTCAAATGGGGTGTGGCGCAGTCCATAAAGCACAGAAAGGTTTCCACCTCTTACAATGCCAGAACAGAGTCCGTTTTTGTTTAGCGAATGGGGTTTTATGTAATATTTATTTGCTTGTTCGTCATTTAGGATAGACAACATAATACGTAGAGGAGCAGCTTCTTCTGCCAATTCTGTAATGTGCTTACACATGATGCCGTGAACAGATGGAATGGAGAAATGTCCTAAGGCATTATGAAGCACTGTTATGTCACTGAAACCAATGAACAGTTTCGGATGCATTTTCAAAGAAGAGAAGTTGATTTTGTCAATGATTTGCACCAAACCATATCCGCCACGGCTACACAAGATAGCATCTATGTTGGGTGAGTCAATAGCTTGCTGGAGGTCGGTAATCCGTTCTTCAGGCGTTCCTGAAAAACGTCCGTATTGGCCGCAGGCATGAGGGGCAATGCTTACCTGATGTCCGTGATGGCTCAATCGGGCAGCGGCTTTGTGAATATAGGTAGGGTCGATGGCCCCTGATGGCGAAATAATGTGAATTCTCATTGTTGTTCAGTTTCTGAAGCTTTGCTTTGACCTGTAAGTTGTTTATAGTGTGTCAGTTTTATTTGATAGGTAATGGCGTAGTCGGTTTTTTGGTCCATCACTTGTTTTAATGCGGTTTGTGCTTGTAGGAGCTCTGACATGCTGATTAATCCCGCATTGTAGTGGTTTTGGCAATAGTTCAGATTCTCCTGGGCTTGTGCGATGCTCTCATCGGCCACTTCCAGTTGTGTATAGGCTTCCGTCAGCTCATTCCAGGCCAAACGTGTCTGGAGTTCCATTTTGGCTTTCAAATCATCGCGGTTGTTTTCGGCTATGTGTTGTTTGGCTTTGTGTTGCTTGATTGTATGGGAGGTTTCCCACCATGCCGTAAGTGGTATTTGAACAGTTGCAAATACAGCTCCGTTATGGGCAAAACGGTCGAAAGGCATATCGGTATAGGCATAACCCGCACCAATGGCTACTTGCGGAAGAGCTTTGCCCATTTCCAGTTTGCCTTGCAGCTTTTCGGCTTTGACCGACAAGTCTAACAGATTGCTTTCATTGCGTTGGGCTACAGCCTCGTCCGGGTTAATCCACAATTCATCAGGGGCGGGTAGGGAGTCGAGTGAACCGACAATTTCAAGACTGTCATTATATTCCATGCCTATGGATTGGCACAATGCCATGGTGGCTAGACGAATGCCGTTTTCCACTTTTATCCGGTTAGAACGCATTTCATTCTGTTTCATTGATACCATGAGCAAATCGCTTTTTTTCACCAGACCGGCGTCATAGGCTCCTTTTACATCATGATAGAGGCTTTCCAGCAAGGCTTCGGCTTCGGCCACTGTTGTCTGTTTGCTCTTGAGGGATATGATTTGCCAATAGCTTTCCTCTGTCTGCAACAACACTTCCTGTTTTTTCAGCTCCTGTTGCAGCTCGGCGGCTTCTACACCTATTTTGGCCAGTTGGTTGCCATGAACTATACGTCCGCCTGCATAGACGGGTTGGATAGCACTGACCCCCAAAATGGTTCCATGTTGCATCAATGAGATGTTTTTGTCAATGCCTAAAAAGGCACCATATTGTGCATACAAATTTTCCAGAATGTTGCGAATGTGGGCGTTTCCTATGTCATCAATGCCCATCTCTACAATCGGATTGACAGCGTGGTAGCTGAAACCTATGGCACTCACATTGGGAAAGTATTTGGAAACCAATGATTTTTTCAATTGTTGTGCCGCTTCTACTTCCAGTGAAGCATTGCGCACTTCCACATTGTTGCGCAAAGCACGCACCAGACACGAATCCAATGTGAGCGGTTCCTGATTTTCGGCACTCACCAGCAGGCAGCCGATGAAAGCCATAACACATAACAGTTTATATTTTTTAGTCATAATTCATTCCTCCCGTTAGATTACCTTAGGCGATTTGTGTTTATATATTTGCCAGTAGGCAACAGGCAAAACGGTTACAATCAGTACGATGGAAAATATGGTACCGAAACAGATGACAATACCCATTGGTTGCCACAAGGTGCTACGGCTGATAATCATGGGAACAACACCCAATGCGGTTGTGGCAGAGGTAAGGAAAATAGGGCGCATACGTCTTTTTCCGGCTTCAAAAGCGGCGTCGAATGCGCTCCACTGGTTCTGAACCCGAAGTTCTTCGGCGTATTCAAACATGATAATGCCATTACGCACAATAATGCCAATAAGGCTTACAATGCCCAGTACGCTTGTCATACCAAAGTCCAATTTGAATATCCACAAGCCGAAGAAAGCCCCAAACAGACATAGGAGGCATGCAGACAAGGACAAGACAGCGATACCGATTTTTTTGAAGTCGTAGAGCAGGAATAGGAAAACAACAATCAATGCGCCCAACACGCCACCTACCAGTTCCGGTATCAAGGCATTGTTGACTTCGGTCAAACCACCTACTTGTACTTGAACACCTTCCGGCAAATTAGGGATGATTTCATTGTCCAGGTATTTTTGTACCTTTTTCATACTGGGTACTTGGCTCTTGCCGTATTTCAAGTCGCTGCCCACGGTGATACAACGCATGCCGTTCCTATGGACAATACGTGCAGGTTCCCATGAGGGTCGAAGGTCTGCCACCTGACGCAAGGGTACCCAAACATTGGGTAGAGCTGTTGGAATAAGCAGATTGCCCATGTCCTCGCAATTGGGTTGTTCGCCCAGATTGCTGTAGAGCTTGACGGGAATAGAATAGTCTTTTTCCCACAATGTACTGATACTGATACCATTCATGGCCGAAGCCAGTTGGAGTGAAAGATTCATTTTACTTACACCCAGTCGGGTCGCTTCGTCCTGTTTTAAAATGACTTCAACACAGGGAATCATTCCGTCACAATCAGTATGTACCCATGTCAGGTCGTCTATAGTACGCATGTATGCGGACAATTTGTCAGCTTGTTGACGCACTAAATTTAAGTCTTCTCCAATAAACCGTACTTCAATGGGATTTCCAACAGCTTGATAGTCCAATTGTTTGAAACGGACGTAGGCATTGGGGAAATGGTTGGCATAACGGGCCGAATAATCCTTGATAATTTCTTCTGTTGCACGAACGGAAACCGTGTTTACTATAAATTGTGCATAGTGGCTACCCGGCATGTTGGGGGCATAGGTAGCGTGAAAACGGGGTGAACTTGAACCTACAAAACTGGTAATGGAGGTAATGCGTTCATCGTTTGAAATCAAGCTTGCCAAACTGTCACAGATTAAACTGGTTTCATGCAAGGAAGTACCCATGGGCAAAGTGATTTCTACAGCGAAGCAATCACGCTCTGCCTTTGGCATCATTTGTATGTTCATGCTGAAAAACATCAGAACACTGAGAGCAATGGAAGCAAATGCTGTACAGATAGTTATATGTGGATGTTTAAAGCAAAATTGCAAGAGACGTTCATATCCTCCCTGCAAGACATTGAAGAACCAGTTTTGGGCTCTTTCTATGATGGATGTCTTTTTGCCGGGTACAGACCTTACGATGAATGTAGACTCCAAATGGGGAACGACAACAATGGCATAAATCAGTGAAATCATCAGCGAAATGGTAATCATCCACGGGAAGAGTTTCACAAAATCTGCCATTGGGCCAGTTAAGATATATTTTACGGGAAAGAACATGCCACAAATACCTACCGTGGCAACAAACAGAGGCGAAAACAACTCCTGGGCACTTAAGATAGCTGCCTTACGGCGGGTCATTCCTTTATTGATACGCTCAATGTAGCCGTCAATCATTACAATGGAATTATCCACCATCATACCCAGTACCACAATCAAGGCGGCAAGGGTTACCGTGTTCAGCTCAATGTTGAATGTATACATGATGGCTAGCGATATGGCTGTACAGATAGGTATACCGGAGCTTGCCACCAAAGCGGAACGCATAGGGAAAAGCATCAACATGACCAGCATGACCACAATGATGGAGGTGACAAGGTCGCGAAGGAAGGACCATACGGAATCTCCCACAACCTTCGGCTGGTTGGTAATCTTGGTCATGGTTACACTGGCAGGCAGTTCTTTTTCAAATTCATCCAACAATTGGTCCACTTCTGCGCCAAACTCTACAATGTTGTTGCCTGGCCTCATTTCCATGGAGACAAGAATGGCTGATGTACCGTCTTTTTCTATATAGGAAGACGGTTCAACATAACGCCTTTCAATGCGTGCTATGTCACGCAAGCGGACAACATTGCCGGAGGCGTCGGAATAGATAATCTGTTCTGCAATCTCTTTCTCAGAAGAGTAGGGGGCGGTAACATGGATTGGAAACTTGGTGTTGTTGGAGCTCAATTGGCCTGAGGGCAATGTGAATCCTTGTGTCTGTAAATGTGCCATTAACATTTGGGAACTGATAGCATAGCTGGCTAATTTTTCCCGGTCAATGATAACACTGATTTCCTCTTTCTGATTACCAAGTAAGGTGAGTTTACCCATGGAGGGAATGGTGCGCAGCTTGTCACATAAGGTATTGGCATAGGTTTCCATTTCGCGCATGCTCTTGTCTTTGCTTTCGATGGTGAGCAATACGGAAGAGGTATTGCCAAAATCATCTATGACGACAACAGCCAATACACCGGAAGGAAGTTGCATTTTAAAGTCCTTCAATCCATGGCGTATACGGTTCCAGACACCGTTCTTATCAACTATGCTTTTGTCCAGTTCGACAAATACATATACCATTCCGTCTTCCGAATAGGAATAGGTTTTTTGTTTGTCAATTTCAGAATAAGTAAATAGATAATTTTCAAGTGGTTTGGTCAGTTGTTGTTCCACCTCCTCACTGGTGGCACCCGGATAAACCCCAACGACGACACCCTGACGAATGGTAAATTGGGGAAATTCGTCCTTGTTCATTTTTATAAGACCGAATATTCCATACAAGACCAGCATAGTCATAATCAGATAGACTATGTTGTGATATTGTATAACCCCTTTGATGAATTTCGATTCCTTTTTCATGATACAGCCTCTATTTTACATCCGTCGCTTAATTTCAAATATCCTTCGATGATGATTTGTTGGCCTATATGCAGTCCTTCCTTGATGATAACGTTGTCGCCAACATAATTTCCTACCTCAACGTCTTGTCGTTTGGCAGTTCCATTATCGTTGACCCAAACATAATATCCTTCACTGCCTGTCTGAATAATGTTGGCTGGAATATTCAGCGTGTGTTCCTCAGACGATGGACCGTACAATACTTTTGAAACCATGCCCGGCAACAGGGAATAATCCTTGTTGGCTAAGGTTGCCTTGACCATATAGCTGTGCGACAGTGTGTTGGCTGTTACACCTTTTTCTGTAATGTGACAATTGAAGTGCTTGTAGTCCAAGGCGGCTACAACAATACTCAGTTCATCGCCCAATTGTACGGATGATATTTCATTTTCCGGTACGCTAAACTTTACGATAACGGTGTCAATGTTGAGAAAGGTCATGACAGGTTGCATGGGAAGGGCATTCGAACCTTCTTCCAGCAGATAACTGCCAACCATTCCGTTAAAAGGGGCATAAATATTACAGTCGTTCAATGTTTTTTTGGCAATCTGCTCCATGGCGCGTGCCTGCTCCACTTTACTTTGGATTTCAATCCATTTCACTTCCGGCAGGCTGCCTTGTTCATATACTTTTTTAGCCCGTTTATATCCGTCTTCTGCTTGTTCCAGCGTGGAACGGGCGGCATTGTATGAACTTTGTGCTGTTTGCGGATCGAGTTTGCCAAGCAATTGACCTTTTCTGGCTTTTTGTCCTTCGCTCAAGGGTAGGGAAGTAATGAGACCTCCGTTGCTGAAACTTAATGATACGGTGGTTTGTGCTTCAATGGTTCCCACATAATTGCGATGAGGACTACCAATGTAACTGCTGTCGAGCGTAAGTGTACGTACCCTGACACTGGTCTCGGAAATGTTTTCTTCTTGCACTTTCCCGGTGCTGCAAGACCCTAGTAGCAACAAGGCCGGGAGAAGAATATAATAGGATTTCATATGGTTAATTCCGTTGAGCTATAGTTAATATGTTATTTCCTTCCACGATGGCCGTGTCAGAAAAGTCCGGATGAATGATACCAGTGTATGTTTCATGTATGACAATGGTGTTCTTGCCGTAGATGGTAGCTGTGCCACTGGCATATACATCATATTTGTTGTTGATGCTGCTTAGTCCGTTGATTTGTACGTGCTTTACATATTGGGGAATCACATAGCCTCCTTCATGCGCTATACACTTGACGGTATATACTTTGCCTTCCCATTCATTCATGACTATCATGATGCTGTCATCGGAATGTAGGTTAATGATATTCATTTGTCCATATGTTTCATTCAGTTGATGAGTGGTTGTATCTGTTGCTGTTTGTACGGAAACACTTCCTGAGGTTTTGTATGAATAATCGCCAACCAGCGGATCAACAGCCTTGTTACAACTGCTCAACATGAGAATAATGGCTAAAAATGCCACACAAGAAATGGTCTTTTTCATATTAAATTCTGTTTAATTATTTATCATAGAAGGTGTAGCGGAAACAAATCCTTGCGTTACCCGCTTAACAAGTATTTTAAAAGTAGGAGAATAGCTGTCATATTTGTTTTGTACAAAAAATTGTATCTCCAGCCCTTTTACCAGCATCTTGATGAGATCGGCCATAATTTCCGGCTGTATGTCTTGAAGTTGCATGGTTTTTATGCCTTCTTCAGTAAGCCGCATCATAATGTCATGTTCCCATTGCTCAAAATCTTTTCGCAGTTGCATTACAGAGGGCAGAGTGGAACCGTTGACCGATAGGTCTTGCATGAGCGTGATGTGATAGGCATAGGCATCATGCAAACATTCCATACGTCGGATAATGTATTGTTCAAATCTGTTTTCAATGGAAAAAGATGGATTCTTGATGACATCGATAAGAATATGCTTCAAATGATCCAATTCTTCTTCCAATGCCGATTTAAACACTTCTTCCTTGCCTTTGAAATGATAATAGACCGATCCCTTGGCTTTGTGTGCAGCCTTGGCTATTTGGTCTATGGAAGTCTTTTCATAGCCATATTGCCTGAATAGATTCCGGGCTGTTTCAATGATGACTTTTCTTGTTTGAAGTTCTTTTTCGTTCATAATTGGTTCATTTTGTACCAAAATCGTTTTTCGGTATAAAAGTAACGCATCTAGTGGGAATTTGGTTTGCAGGTTATGTTTTTTTAATACAAATCGTCCATGTGGGGCTGGAAATACGATATTGGGAATCATTTTGGGCAGGTTTGTTCTCTGCAGGAAGAAGTACTGTGGGCAAATAAGGAGAGTTATAATGCATAAAAGCGCAAGCACTATGCAAATGCAGCAAGCTGCTGTCAATTAGCAACTTGCTGCGGTGCTTATTAGGTGTTGTCTTTATTAGTCTATATCAACGTCTTCAATAATATTGCGTTTAATGTATGTGTGCATATTGCGCAACTGAAATGAGAATGCCAGCATAATGATACCTGCTAATACGAATCCTATTGATACCAATGCAGTGATGAAAGGAATACCCACCTTAAACGGTTGTATGATAATGGTAATGGACAATAAGAGCAATACGATTCCACAGAAAATGGTCCATTTGCTTCCTTTCAATAGGAAAAGATTCAAATCAGATCCCAGACTGATGATGATAAAACTACGTGTCATGAGCCATAGGCCGATAAGTATGGGCAACAGAGTGGCACTGATTCCAATATGACTGCATAACAATATACCTAACAATATGTCAATAATGCCTCCAATGATATTCCACGAACGTGTGGCAAACCAGTTGCGGGAAGTAATGGCTATTGTCAGTTCTGAAATGCCCGACAATAAAATACCGATGCCCATAATGATGCTTAATATCAGAAAACTTTCCAATGGATAGAATAGAACAGTGATACCGGTAGCGATGATGGCTACGGCGGCTATGGTCAATATCCACCAATGCTTAACCACTTGTTGAGCCTTTTCAATTTTTGAAAACAAATTACCTTGAATCATAGTTGTATGAATTTATAAATCTTTTTATATAACAATTGAGTGCGTGCTTTTGTTTGCAAAATACGTGTGTACTTTAATTTTTATGGATTGTAATAAAAAGGGTTGGGCATTTTTGTTTATGAAGTGTTTTTGCGGTATCTTTGCAGAGTGATATGAAGGTAGATACACAATTTCTGAGTTCCTGGATAAAGCGCTCATACAGAGTGATATTTGAAGCAAAAAGAGCATGGGATGTCATCAACAGAGAGACACCCAGTGAATTGTTTTTGTTTCAAAACTACGCTCTCCCATGGTTAATATGTTGTGTACTTGTCAAATCCCTGTTTGCTGTCATATATGCATCTGAGCCGACATTCACCCTGTTTTTCCTTATTTTTGTAACATCTTCCGTATCCTATTTTGGCGGATATTTTATGAGCTGTTATTTTTCATCGGTGATTGTCAGGCGCTATTTCAAACCGAATGCATACAGGGAAGATATTTACAAGCTTGTCACATATTGTTTGACAGTAGTCTGGGCACTGGATACAGTGATAGCCATTATTCCTGAGGTGAGAATATTGAGTATCCTGAAACTATATATGGTGTATCTGTTGTGGGACGGAGGACAAAAAATAGTAGGCATTTCTGAACAAGACATGACTACGCTTGTTATTATACTGATGCTCGTTTTACTGTTTTCAGTGCCGGTTATTAATTTTTTTATGGGCATGTTGTTGCCTAATGCAGATTTATAGAAAATGATACATACCTCGAACGTAAATATCAAAAACAAACGAGCCACGTTTGATTATGAGATTAGTGACCGGTATATTGCCGGTTTGCAATTATATGGCACTGAAATCAAGTCTATCCGTGCGGGAAAGGCCAGTTTGGTGGATACCTATTGCTTGTTTGAACGCGGTGAATTGTGGGTAAGGAACATGCATATTGCCACTTACTTTTTCGGAACATACAACAATCACGATGTGAAGCGTGACCGCAAACTGTTGCTCAACAAGCGCGAGTTGGATAAATTGGAAAAAGCCACTAAAGAAACCGGTTATACCATTGTGCCGTTGCGACTCTTCATCAATGAAAAAGGATTGGCAAAACTGGAAATCGGTGTTGCTCGTGGTAAGAAGAATTATGACAAACGCCAGTCTTTGCGTGAAAAAGACGACAAGCGCGATATGGACCGCGCCATGAAATATTGAAAGATAAATATTTGTATATAGAAGCACCCCTACGTGCGTAACCATCAAAAAGGTAAACTCTTGGTAGGGAAAGAGGTTTTTTAAGATATGAAAAAGAAAGCATTACTGATGATTCTGGATGGTTGGGGAATCGGTAAACACAACCATGCTGATGTTATTTTTTGTACGCCAACTCCATATTGGGACAGTTTGTTGGCCACATATCCGCATTCACAGTTGCAGGCCTCGGGTGAAAATGTAGGCTTGCCAGACGGGCAGATGGGCAATTCGGAAGTTGGTCACTTGAATATCGGTGCCGGACGTGTGGTCTATCAGGACTTGGTAAAGATTAACCGTGCTTGCGCAGATAACAGTATTTTGGAAAACAAAGAGATAAAGCGTGCATTCGGATATGCTAAAGAACATGGAGTGAAGATTCACTTTATGGGATTGGTTTCTGACGGTGGTGTTCATAGTTCAATCAACCATTTGTTTAAATTGTGCGATATTGCCAAGGAATATGGTTTGGACAAAGCATATATTCACTGCTTTATGGATGGTCGTGACACTGACCCGAAGAGCGGTAAAGGTTTCATTGAAGCTTTGCAGAACCATTGTGCAGCATCAGCAGGAAAGATTGCTTCTATTGTAGGCCGTTATTATGCAATGGACCGTGACAAACGCTGGGAACGTGTGAAAGAGGCTTATGACTTGTTAGTGAATGGAGTAGGTACTCCTGCTACTGATTTGGTGGCTGCTATGCAGGCTTCTTATGACAATGGTGTAACTGACGAGTTTATCAAACCAATAGTTGCTGTTGACGCTAATGGCAATCCACTGGCAAAAATTGAAGCGAATGATGTAGTAATTTTCTTCAATTACCGCAATGACCGTGCTAAGGAAATGACTATGGTATTGACACAGCAGGATATGCCGGAAGCAGGTATGCACACTATTCCTTTGCAATATTTCTGCATGACTCCGTATGATGCATCTTTCAAGGGTGTACACATCTTGTTTGACAAGGAAAATGTGGAAAACACTCTGGGTGAGTACATTGCTTCACAAGGTCTGCGCCAATTGCACATTGCTGAAACGGAAAAATATGCACACGTAACCTTCTTCTTCAATGGTGGACGTGAAGCACCTTATGAGAATGAAGACCGTATATTGGTTCCTTCTCCCAAGGTAGCTACTTATGACCTCAAACCGGAAATGAGTGCTTATGAAGTGAAAGATAAATTGGTGGCTGCCATAGGTGAAAATAAATATGATTTCATTGTGGTAAACTATGCCAACGGTGATATGGTTGGGCATACGGGTGTTTATGCAGCTATAGAGAAAGCTGTTATGACCATAGATGCATGCGTGAAAGATACGGTTGAAGCTGCTAAGGCAAACGGTTATGAGGTAATTATTATTGCCGATCACGGGAATGCCGACAATGCGGAAAATGCTGACGGAACACCAAACACTGCTCACTCTTTGAATCCTGTTCCATTTGTATATGTAACCGAAAACAAGACGGCGCAAGTGGAAAACGGTATCTTGGCAGATGTAGCTCCAAGTATTTGCCACATCATGGGATTGAAGCAACCGGCTGAAATGACGGGAAAATGTCTGATTAAGGATTAAAAAAATTCCGATAGATGAAGACCACCGTGGGATAACTGCGGTGGTTTTTTTATTATGGATTTTGTCTGTAATTTTGTGGCATGATAAAGGAAGACTATCTCATAAGGTTTATTACCATTATTGGAAGGTCGATTGCAGCCATGCTTGACAAGCGCAAACAGCAGCAACCGGAAGAAAGTTTGGTGCTTGCCAGAGCCTTGTTTAAGGAAATAACGGGCGGAAACATTGACGAAGAACCATTCCAATTGGATAAACAACAGGTTTCGCAATGGTCGGCACAGATGACGGAAAGGATGGGGGACGCAGCTTATGAAACAGCCATGGCCTATAAGGATTGTGGTGATAAGGCGAGAGCTGAAAATTTTATGGATATTGCTTTGAGTCTGTATGCCGCTTCCGAAGCAAAAGACATGACATTCAGCTTTGAGCGTGAAAAGAAAAAGGATGCTGTAAATAAAGAGAAATTAACATTTTCAAAATAAGAATATTATGTATTATTCAAACGAAAAGCCCAAAAGATATTCAACCAGTACGAATACCAATAAAGTGCGCAAGGATTATTCACAATATACACGCCAACGTCCGGAAAAGGAAATGATTTTCGGTATCCGTGCCGTATTGGAAGCCATTCAGGCAGGTAAGGATATTGAAAAGATTCTCATCCGTAGGGATTTGGGAGGTGATTTGGCACGTGAACTGTTTGAGGTAATCAAGGGAACAAGCATACCGGTGCAGCGTGTGCCCATGGAGAAACTGAACCGTACAACCCAGAAAAATCATCAGGGTGTCTTGGCATTTATATCGCCTATCACGTTTCAGCATGTATCTGACATTATACTCACCATTTATGAGGAAGGACGTACCCCATTGCTAGTCATATTGGATGGGGTGACCGATGTCAGAAACTTGGGTGCCATTGCCAGAACATGTGAATGTGCAGGTGTGGATGCGCTTATTATTCCCAACAAGGGTGGGGCGGCCATCAATGCAGATGCCATTAAGACGTCAGCAGGCGCATTACATCGTTTACCGGTTTGCCGTGAAGACAATCTACAGGAAACCTTACGCTTTTTACAGGCATCGGGTATTAGTGTGGTGGCTGCAACGGAAAAAACAGATAGCCAATATACGGATGTGCCTATGGTACATCCTACAGCCATATTGATGGGTGCTGAAAATGTGGGCATATCTGAAGAATTGTTGGAAATGTGTGACCAGCGTGCGGCTATTCCTATTTTGGGAAAGATTGAATCACTGAATGTTTCGGTGGCTGCCGGTATTCTGATTTATGAAGCAGTAAGGCAACGGAGAGGGTAATACTTCATGCCC
>CALUKG010000056.1 GCA_944321155.1 uncultured Bacteroidales bacterium
AAAGGTAGTAACATGACAAAAAAAATATCAAAGTTGCAGGCTTATGACAAGCCTATTTACGTGTCTTTGGCAGTGTTAATTGCTATAGGCCTTTTATTGGGATACATTCCAGTATTGCATCCTTATGTATCTTGGATTTCTCCGGGTGTTGCATTGTTTGTTGGTTTGGCTTATGCTCTTATTTTTGGACAGCCCTATCCGAAATTTAATCATATCATGTCTAAGAAATTGCTGCAATATTCAGTGGTCGGTTTGGGATTTGGTATGAATCTTCATGCTTCTTTGGCTTCAGGTAAGGACGGTATGATGTTTACGGTTGTATCAGTAATAGGTACTATGTTGCTAGGTTGGGTTATCGGGCGAAAGGTATGTAAAGTGGACAAGGAAACTTCTTATTTGGTTAGTTCCGGCACTGCTATCTGTGGTGGTAGCGCTATTGCTGCAGTTGGTCCGGTAATCAATGCGAAGGAAAGTTCAATGTCAGTAGCTTTGGGTACCATCTTTATTTTGAATGCTATAGCATTGTTTATTTTTCCACCTATTGGACATTTGTTGGATTTGACCCAACATGAGTTTGGCTTGTGGGCTGCTATTGCCATTCATGATACGAGTTCTGTAGTGGGTGCTGGTGCTGCTTATGGTCCAGAGGCATTGGAGGTTGCAACGACTGTTAAGCTAACCCGTGCATTATGGATTATTCCTTTGGCTTTGGTAACAGCATTGATTTTCCGTAGTAATGGCAAGAGTATCAATATACCTTGGTTTATCTTCTTCTTTATTTTGGCTATGGTGGTGAATACCTATGTGTTGTCAAATATTCCTTATGGAGAAGAAATAGGTTCTGCTATTAATTCATTGGCAAAGAAATCTCTTACAGTTACCCTCTTCTTTATTGGTGCTTCTTTGTCAAGAAATGTATTGAAACAGGTTGGTGTTCGTCCGTTGGTACAAGGTGTGTTGTTGTGGATTCTTATTAGTGTGAGCACTTTGCTCTATATACGCTGGGATGCAATTGTAGGGTAGCATCTTGCTCCCTTGAAAAAATAATAATGGATGTGTCGTTGTCGATGCATCCATTTTTTTGTGGGCTCTGATGGCACACTTTATCCCAAATCGGTCATTAGAACTTATTATTTTGTGGTCTCAGTCATAATCGCCTTATATTCAATAAGTTACGAATATAAATTTCTAATGGCGGTCATTAGAAAATCAATTTTATAAAAATCAGTGTATCAACAACTTACAGATTAGACCACGGAAATTCGATATTCTAATGACCGATTTGGGTTTATGGGAATGTCTTAAGTAATTTGTAGAGATAATTTTCCCGCAAGGAATTGGAGATGGATTTATTGTTCCATCTCCTGTTTGAGGTATTGACCTGTGATGCTGTTAGGATTGTCCGCTATTTCCTGTGGCGTGCCAATTGCTACAATTTGACCGCCATTTCGTCCGCCTTCTGGCCCGATGTCGATAATATGGTCGGCACAACGGATTACATCCATGTTGTGTTCGATGATGATGATGGTATTGCCCTTGTCGGCGAGCTTGTCAAGTACACCGAGCAATACATTAATATCTTCAAAATGAAGGCCAGTCGTGGGCTCATCAAGAATATATAGGGTTTTTCCTGTATCGCGTTTAGAGAGTTCTGTGGCTAGTTTGACTCGCTGGCTTTCACCACCAGAAAGTGTTGTGCTGGGTTGACCAAGTTTGATGTAACCTAATCCAACCTCTTGCAAGGTTTTGATCTTGTTGAGGATAGAAGGCTGATTCTCAAAAAACTCAACGGCTTGGTTGATGGTCATGTCGAGTACATCAGCGATGGATTTTCCTTTGAAGCGCACTTCGAGCGTTTCCCTGTTGTAGCGTTTTCCACGACAGGTTTCGCAAGGAATGTATACATCAGGCAGGAAATTCATTTCAATGGTTTTATAACCGTTTCCACTACAGGTTTCACAGCGTCCTCCAGCTGTATTGAAAGAGAAGCGTCCTGGTTTGTAGCCTCTTATTTTGGCTTCTGGCATAGAAGCAAAAAGGTTGCGTATATCGTTGAATACTCCTGTATAGGTAGCCGGGTTGGAACGTGGTGTACGTCCGATGGGACTTTGGTCCATTTGTACCACTTTGTCAATAAACTCGAGTCCACTAATAGAAATGTATGGCAATGGTTCCTGTTGTGAACGGTAGAAATGATGACTAAGTATAGGGTAGAGTGTGCCATTGACCAAACTGGATTTTCCGCTACCGGAAACGCCCGTGATACAAATCATTTTTCCAAGTGGAAAATCTACCGTAATATTTTTGAGGTTGTTGCCAGTGGCTCCAACCAATGTAATAACGTGTCCGTTGCCTTGCCGTAGTTCCGCGTGTGGCATTATACATTTGTTTCGGTTGAGATAAGAAGCTGTAAGCGTGTTGGTGTGGAGCATCTCTTCCGGTGTGCCGGCAAATACTATGTTTCCCCCCAGGCGTCCTGCTTTAGGGCCTATGTCCACAATATAGTCGGCTTGCCGCATAATGGCTTCGTCATGTTCCACTACGATGACAGTATTTCCTGAGTCGCGCAATTGTTTGAGTGAATGGATAAGCCGGTAGTTGTCTCGTTGGTGGAGACCGATGCTGGGCTCATCAAGGATGTAGAGCACATTGACAAGTTGCGAACCGATTTGTGTGGCAAGTCGGATGCGTTGGCTTTCTCCACCCGAGAGACTTTGCGAACTTCTGTTGAGGGAAAGATATTGAAGTCCTACATCAATCATAAATCCGAGCCGGCTTCTGATTTCCTTGAGTATCTCGCGAGCTATCTGTTGTTGTTTTTCTGTAAGTGTTGGTTCAACGGCATTGAGGTAGTCAAGCAATTCTGTGATGTCCATAGCCGCCAGTTCGGCAATGTTTTTGTCGCCGATTCTGAAATAGAGGGATTCCAATTTGAGTCTTGCTCCCTTGCAGGTAGGGCAAACAACCTGTTTGGAATATTGTCCGGCCCATTTTTGTTCGGCTGAACTTATGGCATTTTCCTGTTGCATTTCAATGTATTTGAGAATGCCTTCATAATTGAGAAAATAATTGGAATTGCCAAGTGCCGCATTTTTGATATGTATGGGTTCGTCGCTGCCATTCATGATTTCCTGTATGGCTTCTTCTGGCAAGTCTTCTATAGGACTTTTAATGTCACATCCATATTTCTCAAGAATGGCCTTGATTTGCCAGAAGATAGTGGCATTCTTGTATTTGCCGAGCGGTTCTATTCCTCCATTGTAAATACTGGCTTTTTTGTTGGGTATGATTTTGTCTATGTCAATTTGGTTGACATAGCCGAGGCCTTTGCAATGGGGGCATGCGCCCTGTGGAGAGTTAAATGAGAAATTGTGCGGTGCCGGTTCGTTGTAAGATATGCCGGTTGTAGGACACATAAGCGACCGGCTAAAGAACCGGTGTGTGTCTTGACCGAATTCTTGCACCATGATGATGCCGTTCCCCTGCTGCATAGCCTGTGCAAGAGAGTCTTTTAGGCGTTGGCGGTCCTTTTCATTGACCACAAGCTTGTCCACCACCACTTCGATGCTGTGATTCTTGTATCTGTCAACTCTCATTCCGAAGGTCAATTCGCGTATTTCACCATCTACCCGAACATTCATATATCCTTTTTTGCGGATTTGTTCAAACAGTTCCTTATAGTGCCCTTTACGGTTTTTGACAAGCGGTGCGAGCAGATAGATTTTCTTGTTGAGATATTCGCTTATGATAAGGTCAACTATCTGTTCTTCGGAATATTTGACCATTTTTTCTCCAGTGGCATAGGAATAAGCTACTCCTGCACGTGCATAGAGCAGACGCAGGAAGTCGTATATTTCTGTGGTTGTTCCTACGGTGGAACGGGGATTTTTGTTCGTTGTTTTCTGTTCTATGGAAATGACAGGACTGAGTCCGCTGATTTTATCGACATCGGGCCGTTCTAAATTTCCGAGGAAGCCTCTGGCGTATGAAGAGAAGGTTTCGATGTATCTTCTTTGTCCTTCGGCAAAGATGGTGTCAAAAGCGAGCGATGATTTTCCGCTTCCGCTCAATCCGGTGATGACAGTGAGCGCATTGTGCGGAATATTGACTGAAATGTTTTTTAGATTGTGGACACGAGCTCCGATTATTTCGATACCATTATTTTCCGTGCCGTTGGGGGCGGTTGGTTGTTGTCCTTCCTTTTCCATTTATTTTGTTTGTCCTTTCTTTTCGTTTGATTTTTTTTTTGCCGTTTTCTCTTGTCCTGCCTTATCGTAGGCCATAACGATTTGTTGTACGAGTTTGTGACGCACGATGTCCTTTTGGTTGAAATCGATACGTGCAATGCCTTCAATGCCTTTAAGTATGTCAAGTGCATCGATAAGACCGGATTTTTGCTGTACAGGTAAGTCAATTTGTGTCATGTCGCCGGTAACAATGATTTTTGCATTGAGCCCCATACGTGTAAGAAACATCTTGATTTGTGGGACGGTAGTGTTTTGCGCTTCGTCCAAAATCACAACTGCGTCACCTAATGTGCGTCCTCTCATGAATGCAAGTGGTGCAATCTGTATGGTACCGTTTCCCATGTATTCCTGAAGTTTGGCTGGTGGAATCATATCTTGCAGTGCATCGTAGAGCGGTTGGAGGTAAGGGTCGATTTTTTCTTTCATATCACCAGGCAGAAAACCGAGTTTTTCACCTGCTTCCACTGCTGGACGGCTGAGTATAATGCGCCGAACTTCTTTGTTTTTAAGCGCTCTGACAGCAAGTGCAATGGCTGTATATGTTTTGCCGGAACCGGCTGGTCCTATGGCAAAAAGGAGGTCGTTCTTTTGAAAAGCTTCAACAAGTTTTTGCTGGTTGGCGGTTCGTGCCGTGATAGACTTACCGTTTGTCCCGTGCAGAATGAGATTATTAGGCAATGCAACGTTGATTTTATCACCCTTTACAATGGTTCGGATAGTTTCCTCGTTGAGTGTATTGTATTGCAGACAATGCTTTTCTAGTTTTTGTAGGTCTTTTCTGCAATTCTCAATGTCTTCTGTGTTACCGTTGAGTTTGATAAGGTTGCCTCTGGCTACTATGCGGATATTGGCATGAAGCTCTTTCAATAGAATCATGTTGGCATTGTTGACCCCATAGAAAATGGAAGTGTCGATGTTTTCAGACAATTCGTATATGTTCTCCATTAATCCATTTATTTTGAACTGCAAAGATAATGCAAGGGGAGCGGAGTGGCAAATTTTTCTGTTAGAGTACTTTTCTGCGAATACGAAGTAGTACGATAAAACCGATGAAATCGGCTAAAAACCAGCCGATGGGTACAGACCACCAGATGGAGTGGTACGAGAAAGCTGGTATTGGGGCTAACGTATAGGCCAATATCACTCTGGTACCGAGAGAGATGATGGTGAGCACAAGCGACATGGCAGGCCTATCAATGGCGCGGAAAATTCCGTAAAGCAGGAATAGCCAACCGATGCCGATGTAGAAACTGCTTTCTATGCGGAGATATTCCGCTCCAATCTGGATGATGTCAGTGTGCTCAGGTTGGACAAAAATGCCCATAAGTTGTGGGGCGGTGATGTATACGATGAAGGAAACGGTTATGCTGAAAAGACTGACGAGCAGGAAGGCGCTTTTCATTCCTTTTCGGATACGTTCGGTCTGCTTGGCCCCGAAATTTTGAGCAATGAATGTGGAAAAGGCATTGCCGAAATCCTGTACAGGCATATAGGCGAATGAATCGATTTTGACAGCAGCGGCAAAAGCTGCCATGATAGCGGTGCCGAAGCTGTTGACCAGTCCTTGCACAAGGAGGATTCCGAAATTCATGACTGATTGTTGTGTGCAAGTAAGCAGCGAATGGGCTGTGATATGTTGAAATGCTGTTTTGCTGCATTTCAGGTCTTCTTTTTTGAGGTGGAGCTGAGGAAAACGGATATTGGTGTAAAGCATGAGGGTTAGTGCAGCCAAGCTCTGTGAAATGACTGTAGCCCATGCTGCCCCTTTGATGCCTCCGTTGAAACCGATGATAAAGAGTAAATCGAGCAGTATGTTGAGTATAACAAATAAGGCCAGAAAGATGAGGGGAGTTGTGGAATCGCCGATGGCCCGCAACATGAAAGCATAAAAATTATAGATACAGATAGGGAGCATCCCGCAGAAGATAATGAATAGGTAGTCGTATGTGAGTTGAAATAGCTCTGGCGGTGTTTGAAGTAAACGTATGATGGGTTTGAGAAATGCAATACCGATTACATTAAGTGTGAGTGTGACAGTGCAGATAATGACGATGGAAGCGAAAATATTTTGTTTCATTTCGTTATGTTGCCTGCCACCATAGAGCATGGAGATGACAGAGCCGCTTCCCATACATAACCCAATGAAAATGGATGTGACAAAAATCATCAGGGCGTATGATGAGCCTGCAGCAGCAAGTGCTTCCGGTCCGAGTATACGTCCGACTATAAATGTGTCAGTTATGTTGTAACATTGTTGGAGTAGGTTGCCTAAAATGAAAGGGAGGGCAAAACGGATAATGGCAGGTGTGATGCTGCCTTCTGTGAGTGTGTGGTTGTGCTTCCCTTTCATGTCTTTCTGAAATTTTGGGGCAAAGGTAATCAAAGGAGAGGAATTCAGAGAGAAAAAATGCCCCAACTGAAAAACAAGAGATTATAAGTATCGTGCGAACAGCAAAACAGTCAGATAAATTTGAAATATATTAGGTCAGATAAAATATTGGATAAAAGAAGATATCCCTTTAATTCATAAGAGGATAGGAGTCAATAGGCATGAATGGTGAAAAAAGTTTGCGGTTCGTAAGTAGTTGATTTCTAGTGCTGAATTTTGGTTTTTGCTCTATTTTGGGTAAAAAAAGCGGCTAAATGTTTTCTAATCAGAAATTAAAGCCGTATATTTGCAACCCGTTTTGCGGAACATGAAAAGATGAAGTAAAGTAGAAATAATAAAGTATAAATCATTAATCCTTACAGCAATGACTAAAGCAGAAATTGTAAATGAAATTGCCAAGAACACAGGAATAGACAAAGCAACGGTGTTGACGACGGTTGAGGCTTTTATGGATAGCGTAAAAGACACATTGGCAAGAAATGAGAATGTCTATTTGAGAGGCTTTGGTAGTTTTATAGTTAAAAAACGTGCGCAAAAGACTGCACGTAACATTTCAAAGCATACGACAATCATTATTCCGGAACACAATATACCGGCATTTAAGCCAGCTAAAACTTTTGTATCTCAAGTTAAATAATCACATTTCTAAAACATAATATTATGCCAAACGGAAAGAAACATAAGAGACATAAAATGTCGACGCACAAGCGTAAAAAAAGACTGCGTAAAAACAGACACAAAAAGAAATAGTCTGCTTTAGCAGCCTCAGGCTATTGCAAAAAACAAGCTTATAAACAACGATTGTTGTAAGTTTGTTTTTTGTTTGTTGTTAACCCAGATACGGAGAAAAAATGGGTAGTAGGCGTAAGACTCATTCCGTATCTTTAAAAACCTAAAAGAGTAGTGAACAGTGAATTAGTGGTTGATGTCCAACCCAAAGAGATTTCTATTGCGCTGCTGGAAGACGGCCGACTTGTAGAAATGAACAAGGAGGTGCGTGAACAAGTATATGCCGTGGGCAATATTTACTATGGAAGAGTAAAAAAGATTATGCCTGGACTAAATGCAGCGTTTGTAGATATCGGCTATGGCAAAGACGCTTTCCTGCACTATTTGGATTTAGGTTCAACATTCAATACGCTGTATAACTATACACTGCAGGCGGTATCTGACAAAAAACGTATGCCTTTGATGACAAAGGCCAAGACTTTTCCAGATTTGGAAAAGAATGGTATGATAGGCGATGTGTTGAAAGTGGGGCAGGAGCTGTTGGTACAAGTGGCCAAAGAACCCATTTCAACGAAAGGACCGCGGTTGACGGCTGAGATTTCGATAGCAGGTCGATATTTGGTGCTGATACCATTTGCCGAGAAGGTATCAGTTTCCAGTAAAATTAACAGTGAGCAGGAACGTGCCCGCTTGCGCCAACTGGTTCAGAGCGTGAAGCCGAAAGGCTATGGCGTAATAGTGCGGACAGTGGCTGAAGACAAGAAAGTGGCAGAGCTCGACAATGAACTCCGTGTGCTTGTAAAGCGTTGGGAGGATTCGGTGGCAAAACTTCAAAAGGCTCCGAGTGTATCATTGATAACGGAAGAAATAGGCCGTACAATAGGCATTATCCGAGATTTGTTCAATCCGACCTTTGATCATATCTATGTGAATGAGGAAACGGTATATCAGGAGATAAAGGATTATATTGGACTGATAGCCCCAGAGAGTCAGAAAATTGTATCGTTGTATAACGGAGAGTTGTCAATATTTGACAATTATGCAATAACGAAACAATTGAAGACGGGATTTGGCAAAACAGTATCGTTCAAAAATGGTGCCTATCTGATTATTGAGCATACGGAAGCTTTGCATGTGATTGATGTGAATAGCGGCAACCGGTCGAAAGCTGGTAATGACCAGGAAGCGAATGCTTTTGAGGTGAATATGGCTGCTGCAGAAGAAATTGCCCATCAGTTGCGTTTGCGCGATATGGGCGGAATCGTTGTCATCGACTTTATTGATATGCATACGGCAGAACACAAACAGGAATTGTATGATCGTATGCGTGAATTGATGGAGCATGACCGTGCGAAACACAATATATTGCCATTGAGCAAATTCGGGTTGATGCAGATTACGCGTCAGCGTGTGAGACCGGTTATTGATGTGGATGTTACCGAGACTTGTCCAGTGTGTCACGGAAAAGGTAAAATTCAGCCGTCAGTGTTGTTTACCGATGAATTGGAGCACATAATCAGTGATTATGTGGAGAAATTCGGCAGCAAAATAGTATTGTATGTGCATCCCTATGTATACGCCTACATCACAAAGGGATGGTTGCGCACCATAAAACGCCAATGGCAACGTAAATATGGCAAGATACATATAGTGCCATCGCAGTCATTGGGATTTTTGGATTATAAGTTTTATGACAGGCAACACAATGAGTTGAACCTAGAAGAAACGATGCAGAAAGCATAATGCTTATGCTGATTGAAACAAGGGTGTATCAGAACGAATGTTTTTGATACACCTTTTTTGTTGAATGTGATGGTTTGTGGAATGAGAATGGAATTTGTGCGCCATGCTGTGAGGGAGTGCTAAGAGATGTGCTTGCAAAATGTAAATAAAAGAGAATGTTGAGGGCGAAAATGAAACGTAAACTGATGTAAAAAGAGCGTTTTGTGCGTAGTAGATATTTCGAATTGAAAGTTTGCCTAATCCCTTTGTATATCAAAGTTTTTTCCTACATTTGCGGCATTGCATATATAGAACAACTAATAAAACGAAAGATGGCTGATGACAAGAAGATAATTTTCTCGATGGTGGGGGTAAGCAAAACCTTTAACCAGCAGAAGAAAGTGTTGAATGATATTTACCTGTCCTTTTTTTACGGGGCTAAGATAGGCATTATTGGTTTAAATGGCTCAGGAAAGTCGACTTTGCTGAAGATTATTGCCGGATTGGATAAATCATATCAGGGTGAAGTGGTCTTTTCTCCAGGTTATTCTGTTGGTTATTTGGAGCAAGAGCCAAAGTTAGACCCGGAAAAAACAGTGAAAGAGGTCGTGCAAGAGGGTGTTCAGCCTATTATGGACTTATTGGCTGAGTTTGACCAGGTGAATGCGCAATTTGCAGAGCCGGATGCTGATTTTGATAAATTGTTGGCACGCCAGGGAGAATTACAGGATTTGTTAGACCATGCGGATGCTTGGAATATTGATAATCGTTTGGAGCGCGCTATGGATGCCTTACGTTGTCCGGATGAGAACGCTTTGGTAAAACATCTTTCGGGTGGTGAGCGCCGTCGTGTGGCTTTGTGCCGTTTGTTGTTGCAGAAGCCGGATATATTGTTGCTTGATGAACCAACTAACCATTTGGATGCAGAGTCAGTTGAATGGCTGGAACAGCATTTGCACCAATATGAAGGAACGGTGATAGCTGTTACGCACGACCGTTATTTCTTGGACAATGTAGCTGGATGGATTTTGGAGCTTGACCGTGGCGAAGGTATACCTTGGAAAGGTAATTATAGCTCATGGCTGGAACAAAAAACGGCTCGTTTGGCCATGGAAGAAAAACAGGCTAGCAAACGTAGGAAAACGTTGGAACGTGAGTTGGAATGGGTGAGAATGGCACCGAAAGCCCGTCAGGCTAAAGGTAAAGCCCGTTTGGAAGCTTATGACAGATTGCTTAATGAAGACCAGAAAGAACGTGAAGAAAAACTGGAGCTGTTCATTCCGAATGGTCCACGTTTGGGTAATAAGGTGATAGAGGCTATTGACGTGGCCAAATCGTTTGGTGACCGTCTGCTTTTTGAACACCTTAATTTCATGCTGCCGCCAAATGGTATTGTGGGTGTCATAGGTCCGAATGGTGCCGGTAAAACGACCTTGTTCCGCATGATAATGGGATTGGAAAAGGCCGATGCTGGTACATTTGAGGTTGGTGAAACCGTGAAGATAGGCTATGTGGACCAGACCCATGCTGATATTGACCCAAACAAGACTGTTTTCCAAACCGTTTCGGGTGGGACCGAATTTATACGGGTAGGCGGACGTGAAATCAACGCACGTGCCTATTTAGCCCGTTTCAACTTTACGGGCGGTGACCAGGAAAAGTTGTGTGGAGTGCTGTCAGGAGGAGAGCGTAACCGTTTGCATTTGGCTTTGACCTTGAAATCAGAAGCAAATGTACTGTTGCTTGACGAACCGACCAATGATATTGATGTAAACACGCTTCGTGCATTGGAAGAAGGTTTGGAAGCCTTTGCTGGATGTGCGGTGGTAATCAGTCACGACCGTTGGTTCCTGGACCGTATCTGTACGCACATTATTGCTTTCGAAGGCAATTCACAAGTCTTTGTTTTTGAAGGTAGTTATTCAGAATATGAAGCTAATAAGCGTATGCGCTTGGGTGAGGATGCAGCAACTCCAAAACGCATCAGATATAAGAAACTGACATAGGAACAAGTCAACTAAAAAAACATATATAACTAACACAGACATTAACAGCAGGGTAGGCTTTGGAGCCTTGGGTTACGGAAGTTTATTTTGCGAAATATTAGTGATACTATGGACAAACAAACAGTTAAGGTGACGGATACCGATAATGTGGTTATCCGTTTTTCGGGAGACTCTGGTGACGGTATGCAACTTACCGGCACGTTGTTTTCTAATTTGTCGGCTATTTTAGGAAACGAGATTTCTACGTTTCCGGATTTCCCGGCAGAGATTCGTGCTCCACAAGGAACGCTGGGTGGCGTATCTGGTTTTCAAGTGCATCTGGGTGCAGAAAAAGTTTATACACCAGGTGATGAAGCAGATGTGCTGGTAGCAATGAATCCGGCAGCACTCAAGGTAAATGCCAAGGGCTTGAAACGTATGGGTGTGCTTATTATCGATGCAGACTCGTTTACGAAGAAAGATTTGGAAAAGGCTGAATTCAAGACTGAAAATCCTTATGAAGAATTGGGGTTGTCAGATACCATTCAGATTGTTCCTGTTGCATTGACAAGCTTGACAAAAGAGAGTTTGGCCGATTTCGGTATGGACAACAAGTCGGTAGTACGTTGTAAAAACATGTTTGCTTTGGGCGTAGTATGTTGGCTCTTTAACCGACCTATAGAACAAGCTATTCACTTCTTGGGAAACAAGTTCGGAAAGAAACCGGATTTGTTGAAAGCGAATGTGAAAGTATTGACTGATGGTTATAATTATGCGAGCAACATTCATTTGAATATCAGTACATTCCATGTAAACAAAACTCAGGAGTTGGCACATGGTGAATATACGAGTATCAATGGTAACAAGGCAACTGCGTGGGGTTTGATAGCTGCAGCAGAAAAGGCTGGTTTGAAATTGTTCTTGGGCAGTTATCCTATTACACCTGCTACTGACATTATGCATGAATTGGCAGCCCGTAAGGATGTGGGCGCTATAGTAGTTCAAGCAGAAGACGAAATCTCAGGTATTTGTACGGCTATTGGTGCATCGTTTGCAGGTAATTTAGCGGCAACGAGTACATCAGGTCCGGGATTGGCTTTGAAATCAGAAGCATTAGGATTGGCTGTAATGGCTGAGCTTCCTTTGGTGTTGATAGATGTTATGCGTGGCGGTCCGTCAACAGGTTTGCCAACCAAAACGGAACAGACTGACTTGTTACAGGCATTGTATGGACGTAACGGTGAGAGCCCTTGCGTGGTGATTGCAGCAAGTACGCCTGACAACTGTTTCCACTATGCATATATGGCTGGTAAGTTGGCTTTGGAACACATGACTCCAGTAATTTTGCTGACTGATACCTTCCTGGCCAACGGAACTTCATTATGGAAATTACCTAAGTTGGCAGAATTGGCACCAATTTCACCATATTATGCTCCAGAAGAGATGAAGGGCAAAATGAAAGCTACTTCTCGTGACGAAGAAACCAAGATTCACTATTGGGCTATTCCTGGTCGTGAAGGATTTGAACATCGTAATGGTGGTTTGGAGAAAGATTATGTGAAAGGAAGCATTTCAACTGACCCGAAAAATCACCAACATATGGTAGATGCACGTGCAGAAAAAGTAGCTCGTGTGGCTGAGGTTGTTCCTGACCTGAAAGTGGAAGGTTGCGTGAACGATGCTGATTTGTTGGTCATCGGTTGGGGTAGTACACGTGGCCATTTGTTGAGCGCAGTTGATCACTTGAACAAGAAGGGCAGACGCATTGCATTGGCTCATTTCAACTACATCAATCCGCTTCCGAAGAACACAGCAGAAATTATCAAACAATATCCGAAAGCAGTTGTATGCGAATTGAATACAGGACAATTTGCAACCTATCTTCGCACGAAAGTGGAAGGCGTTCATTTCCACCAATATAATAAAGTGGAGGGACAGCCATTTACAGTTCATGAACTGGAAGAGTGCTTTGAGTCATTGTTGAAATAATCATTAATTTTGAACCTTAAAAAACAAGATAGATATGTTTAGCCCAGCAGATTTTAAAAGCGACCAATATGTACGTTGGTGCCCGGGGTGTGGTGACCATGCCATTGTAAACGCATTGCAGAAGGCTATGGCCGAAGTGGGAATTGCCCCTTCGCAAACAGCAGTGATTTCAGGTATCGGCTGTTCATCACGTATGCCATATTATTTGAACACATATGGTTTTCATACCATTCACGGACGTGGTGCAGCGATAGCTACAGGTGTGAAAACTTCTCGTCCAGACTTGACAGTTTGGCAAATGACAGGTGATGGTGACTGTTTGGCCATCGGTGGTAACCATTTTATTCACAGCGTTCGTCGTAATGTGGATTTAAATGTAATCATGTTTAATAACCAGATTTATGGTTTGACAAAAGGCCAATATTCTCCAACAAGTAAGAAAGGTGCTATTACGAAATCATCACCTTTTGGTACGGTGGAACGTCCGTTCCGTCCTGCTGAATTGACTTTTGGTGCACGCGGTACTTTCTTTGCACGTACTTTGGATGTAGATTTGAAGACAACACAGGATTGTATGGTGGCCGCAGCCCGTCATAAAGGACTTTCTGTAGTGGAATGTTTGGTGAACTGTGTGATATTCAACAATGGTGCTCATAACTGGATTTCAGATAAAGAGAATCGTGCTGACCGCACCATCGTGTTGGAACACGGCAAGCCGATGATTTTCGGTGTGAACAGAGATAAAGGACTTGTAATCGATGGTTGGAATTTGAAAGTAGTGACCATCGGAGAGAATGGTGTGACAGAAAAGGATATTCTGGTACACGATGCTCATGAACAAGATCCAACTTTGCATTACAAACTGGCTATGATGACAGGACCGGATATGCCGATTGCTATGGGTGTAATTCGTGATGTGGAAGAGGAAACCTATGACGAGGCTGTACATAACCAGATTGCTAGCGTTCAAGCCAAGAGCCAGATTCATTGTTTTGATGATTTGGTAGCTAGTTGTGAAAAGTGGGAAATGTAAAAGGGATTATAGAAATAGAAACTTTCGCAACGAAACTGTAAGCTGAGAGTTGCAAAGAAAAATGAGTCCGTTTCTCTTATTGGGGAACGGATTCATTTTTTATATCTAAGAAGAGTTTGAAACAGCTTGGGTAATTTGTAAGGAGAAGTATAAAGACATAAGAGGCCGACCCAAAAGTAAAATTTGAGGTCGGCTTTCTGTTTTTTTAATTCTCAAAGATATTCAGTTGTATTTTTCATTTGCAACCATTTTCTTTTTCCTGACTTCGTCACTCAAAAAGTATGCGTTTTATAACTGATTAACAAACAAAGTTTTGTATCTTCGTGTC
>CALUKG010000057.1 GCA_944321155.1 uncultured Bacteroidales bacterium
AAAGACCGATATGATTCTAGTGAACCGAATTTATTTAATTTTTAACCTTGTCCATTTTTAGTGGACAGTAGTGATATTACATGGAATGACAAGTTTCAAAACAATTCATTTTTAGCCTTGTTGCTGGCATAGTGCGATTCCAGAAAACGAATGTGGCTTAAATATGCTTCGTCTGTAAATGATCTGGCGTTTGTGGGGCATGCATTGATACATGCATTACATTTGATGCATATTCCAATTACATTTCCAAAATTTCCTTTTTCTACAGAACCCATAGGACATACATTTGCGCAAATTTCACAATTACGACATTTTTCTTTGGTGACAACGGGTTTTGCTTTCAGAAAACGTACTGGTGAGCCGTCTTCCCCTAATGGTTGATAATATCCTCCATAGTCAGGTGCACCAATCCCAGGAACTGTTATTGAGGGTAAATGGTTTGGGAATGCATGCCATCGCTTATAAACGTCTTCTGCAAATGTGTCAGCTTGTTGTAGGTCAAGGCTGTTAGGACGGCCTTGGGCCAAATTATGTGCAAATGCATGTTCTGCAACAAATGCGGCAGCTCCAGCAATTTTAAAGCCTTTTGCTTCTAATAATTCCTTTAATTCAATCAAAGCGTTCCCATAGGAACGGTTGCCAAATGTGACAATTGGAACTGCAATAGCACCATTACCGCTCCAGCTGTTTAAATAAGGTAATAACAGATTGGGCAATCTGCTGGCATAAACAGGAAGTCCCACTATTACCCAATCGTTTTCTTTTGCTTGAAGAGGTGTAGTTCGTTTGGATGGAAGAGTGAAGTTCCATTCTGTGATTGTTTGTACTTGTATAAAGTGCCCTATATGATGGGTGATTTGCTGTACTAATTGGCAAGTCAGTCCGTTGGGACTAAAACATGCTGCGTATATGTTGGGTGTGTTTTCCATATGGCAAAGATAGTGCAAGGCGAGTGTAGAAGCAAATGGGAAACAAAGTTTCGTGTTTTGATTATTCCGAGCCGCCGCCTATTTTATGGAAAGATAGTGCAAGGCGAGCGGAGAAGCAAATGTTGTTTGGAAATAAAGATGTGGCATGGAATTCTAAATGTATTTTGGGGAAGCGGTAATGATGCAATGATTTGATTTTAGGAATGAATGTGAATATGAAACTTATATTTGAAATTCATACCGTTTTGCTCCTTGTTAAAAAGAAAGAAAAAAGATTTGACAATTATGGCTGGCGTGTCAAAAGTGTGTACCTTTGAACCTAATATGGAAAAGATAAAATATTTATTTCTGTTTTGTAGTATTCTGTTGTCATTCAGCTCCTGCCAGTATATCCAGAAACAAGTGGGAGGGAAGCCTTATGTGGAGGTAGCTGGGCATTATTTATATTATGAGGACCTTGCCAATATCGTTCCGATGGGTATTACCGGTGAAGATAGTATTCAGATTATAGAGCGGTTTGTGCAGAGGTGGGCGACAGATATTTTGGTGTATGAGAAGGCAAAGCAGAATGTTGCTAAAAATGAGGAGATTGAACGCTTGGTAGATGCTTACAGAAAAAGTCTGATTATGCATGAATATGAGCAACGTCTGGTGGGGGAACGCTTGTCAAAGGAAATATCCGAGCAGGAAACATTGCAGTTTTACAATCAATATGCTTCTTCTCTCAAACTTACAGATGAATTGGTACAAGGCATTTTGATTGCAGTGCCTAATGGGGCTCCGCAAATGAAAAATCTAAAAAAATGGATGAATAAGCCAGATTCGGTCAATATTGAGAAAATAGAAAAATATGCTCTTCAGAACGCCTCCAACTATCAGTTTTTTATGGATGAATGGAAAACGTTTTCTGATATACAAAAAAGTTTGGTCAAACCAGTCCAGCATCCATCTCAGTTGCTTTCAACGGCAGGAAGCACAATTATAATGAACGATTCTGTCACGACTGATATATTGTATATTAAGCAATTCTTGTTGACAGGGCAACAAAAACCCTATGAATACGCAAAAGAAGAAATAAAAGAAATACTTCTTAACAGACGGAAGATAGAATTCCTCCAGAAATTGGAAGCTGCCATCTATAATGATGCATTGCAAGGGGGAGATATTATATACTACCAATAAGATATGATGAAAAAGACCAAGATTTTATTAGCGGTACTGTGGGCTACATTGACGCTTTCAGCCCAAAAAAATGTGATTGATGAAGTGATATGGGTAGTCGGAGATGAAGCAATATTGCGCTCCGAAGTCGAAGAACAAAGGTTACGTGCACAATATGAGGGTATAAAAATGGATGGTGACCCATATTGTGTTATTCCTGAACAGATAGCAATACAGAAATTGTTCTTACACCAGGCTGAATTGGACAGTATTGTTGCGAATGAGAGTTCGGTGGCAACACAGGTTGATATGCGTATCAACTATTTCATCTCACAAATCGGTTCGACAGAGAAGTTGGAAGAGTATTTCCGTAAACCTTTGTCAGAGATAAGGCAAGATATGGACGAACTGGTGCGCAACCAGATGATTATACAGCAGATGCAACAAAAACTGGTAGGCGATTTAAAATCTACGCCAGCAGAAATACGGAATTTTTATGAACAATTGCCTCCCGATAGTATTCCGCTCATACCTACACAGGTAGAAGTTCAAATTATAACCTTGGACCCGCCAGTCCCAACAGAAGAAGTGGATAGAATAAAGGAAAGACTTCGTGAATATGCTGATAGGGTAAATAATGGTACTGCCAGTTTTTCCATGTTGGCCCGTCTTTATTCTGAAGATCCTCAAAGTGCGGTTAGAGGAGGTGAATTGGGCTTTATGGGGCGTGGACAATTGGTGCCGGAATTTGCAACAGTTGCTTTTTCATTGACAGATCCCAACCATGTGTCAAGAGTGGTAGAAACGGAGTTTGGTTATCATATCATACAGCTGATTGAAAGAAAAGGAGAGCGGGTAAATTGCCGTCATATTCTGTTGAGGCCTCGTATCTCAGAGATGGATAAACAAAAGGCTATTCAACAGCTTGATTCGATTGCAACGCTGGTTCGCTCGGAAAAAATCACTTTTGATCAGGCTGTTATGATTTATTCACAGGACAAGAATACGGTTATGAATGCCGGGCTGATGTCAAATGCCAATACAGGAACATCCAAGTTTGAGTATCAGGAACTTCCTCAGGAAATTGCCAAAGTGGTCTATAATATGAAAATAGGTGAGATATCTGAGCCTTTTACCATGATGGACCCTACTAAAAATAAGGAAGTGTGTGTGCTCGTGAAGTTGAAATCAAAAACGGAGACGCATAGGGCCAATTTAAAAGATGACTATCAGACTATCAAGCAATATTTGGAAAGCAAACGTAATGATCAGTTTATTCATGACTGGATTATACAGAAGCAGAAAGATACATATATTGATATAGCACCGGAATGGCGTAATTGTGATTTCCAATATCCAGGATGGATTAAATGAAAGGAACACTGACGAAATACATGATGTCTATCCGTTACATATTGTTGAGCTTGGCAATGCTTGCCGTGTCTTGCTGTGTGAAATTGGCAGCGCAAAATACGAATGATTCAACACGGCAGAAAAATGCCAAAGTAACACTTGTATATCTGGAGAATTGTGAGACACTTTCTTTTGATGAAGCAAATTTGCCGGAAACGCAGGTGTTGAAAGGAAATGTCCGTTTCAGACATGATAGTGCATTGCTTTATTGTGACAGTGCGTATTTCTATGAAAAACGAAATTCGCTTGACGCTTTCGGAAATGTGAAAATTGTTCAGGCAGATACGCTCGTGGGCTATGGCGATAAATTGTATTATGATGGAAACCGTAAAATGGCCCGTTTCAGGAAGAATGTACGTCTGGAAGATGGAAAGATGATACTATATACGGACAGTCTGAACTATGACCGCCTCAACAATATTGCCTATTATTATAAAGGTGGTAAATTATGTGATTCCATCAATACGTTGACTTCTGTATGGGGGCAATACCTGCCAGAGCTGAATAGGGCAACATTCAAAAATAATGTGATTCTGGAAAATCCGGATTTCCGATTGGAATCTGATACGCTCAACTATAACACATCTACAAATGTGGCTGATATTGTGGGACCTACAAAAATGAAATATCGGGAAGAGACCGATATATTTTCTACTAACGGCTGGTATAATACGCAAAATGACCAGTCTATGCTTCTAGACCGCTCACTTATCGTACACAAGGATGGAAAATCGATAACAGGAGACACTATCTATTATGACAAAAGGAAGCAGTTTGGAACAATATATCATAATATGCAATTGACGGATTCCGTACAAAAGACAACACTTTGTGGCCATTATGGATATTATGATGAAGCGGCTGAATCTGGAATGGCAACCGATAGTGCGCTTTTAATAGATTGGTCTTCACCAGATTCTCTTTTTCTGCATGCTGACAGTATGTTTACGAGAACAGATACAGCAAAAGGCAATATTGTCAGGGCATACTATAAAGTAAGAATGTACAAGTCTGATGTTCAGGCTGTATGCGATTCTTTAACCTATATTGAGAAGGATTCGGTCATGTCGCTTTACAATGAGCCTGTTATGTGGAATGAAAACCAACAGATATCAGCTACTTTGATTAATGTGTATTTGAATGATTCTACAGTTGATTATGCCCATCTAGTCAATCAGGCTTTTGTTGCACGTCAGGTAGATTCAATCAGTTTTGACCAGATGTCAGGAAAAGAAATATTTGCTTTCATGAAAGACGGGGAAATATATAAGGTGGATGTCAGTGGAAATGCGGAAACCGTTTTTTATCCCAAAGAAGACGATGGAAATATAATAGGAATAAACAAGACGCAAAGCAGTTATGTTACGATTTTTATAGAAAACAGGAAAATCAGTAAAGTGTTGCTTACGGCAGCTTCCAATGGCACGATGTTTCCTTTAGGACAGTTACCTAAAGAAGAAACATATTTGGGTGGATTTTTCTGGGCAGAGCAAGAACGCCCTCAAAATCCGCAGGATGTATTTAGTAATCCTCCAAGAACACCACGACCGGATGCAACGGCAGCTTCTGCTTCTGCTTCTTCGCCTACAAATAAGTAACTAAATTAAACACTACAATATGAAAAAGATAATCCTTTTTGTATGTTTGGGCTTTATCGTTTTTCAAACGAACGCTCAAATCGGATTCCAGTTAGGTTTTAATCAATCTATTAGCCGCAATAAAATTGGTAGTGATGCTGATTTTGAAAAGGAACCAGCTAGAAATGGTTTTAAGGTTGGTGTCCTGTATGAGCAGAACTTCAAATATGGTTTAGGATTGTATTATGCACTGAATTACTCTTTCCTTACAGATCAGACAAAATGGAAAATGCTAGGTAATAGTGGTAGGTTACAGCAGATATCAAATATGGAACATTATTTGGATGTGCCTATACATTTTCAATATAAGTTGCAATTAGCGAAAGATACATATATGATGGCATATTTGGGGCCAACTTTTACCTTGGGATTGGTTGCTGACGAAAAAATTTCTACTAAATATATTCAGGAAACTTTTCCATCAACGACAGAAACTCATAACAGATATAAAATGGATGCAGATACCGATTCCTTCTATGATTATGGACGATTTGATGTAAAGGCAAGCATAGGTATAGGTTTCCAATTCCGTAATATTCAGTTGAAGGGTGGATATGACTTCGGCTTGTTGAATCAATATATTGATACTTATAATAATAAGGAAAGCAAGCCTTGGTTTGATTATCGTGATGAATGGAATATTCGTTTAGTTTATGTGTTGGGTGATTGGAAATGGTAAAAGATGTCGATAATAATAGATTGCCGTCACTGTATTTGTGTATTGGCATGGATATTATGGGGATGCTCACTTACCTGATACCGTTCATGGCTGAATGGGCTGATGTTTTATGGGCACCTTTGTCTGCGTTTGTTTTTTATCGTTCTTTTGGCGGACGAACTGGTAGAGTAGGGGCGGTTGTTAATTTCATAGAAGAAGCATTGCCTTTTTTGGATGTTATTCCAACTTTTACCATTGCCTATTTTTATCAACGCTTATATTTGAAAAAGAGCGTGAAGGTATAAATGGAGGACTGATATATGAGATATTTCATCATAGCAGGAGAAGCATCAGGTGATTTGCATGCCTCTAATCTAGTGGCAGAGATAAAACGAAAGGATGCGGCTGCCGATGTGATTGGCTTAGGCGGCGATTTGATGGCGAAACAAGGTGTGCGCTTGATAAGGCATTATCGGCATATGGCTTTTATGGGAATTTCGGCAGTCATAAAACATCTTCCTGAAGTGATGGAAAATCTTCGCGTTACCAAGGAGGCAATGGAGGCGTTTCGGCCGGATGTGCTTATTTTGGTGGATTATCCCAGTTTTAATATGCGAATGGCCAAGTTTGCCAAAAAGACATTGCATTGTCCGGTTTATTATTATATATCTCCTAAAATTTGGGCATGGAAAACTTATCGGATTAGGAGCATAAAGCGTTATATTGATAGAATGTTCACCATATTCCCGTTTGAAACGGAGTTTTATGCGAAATATGGCTATAAAGTTGACTACGTAGGGAATCCGACTCAGGAAACAATTGATGCCGCATTGGATGAACATCTTACAAGGGAAGTCTTTTGTAAAACTCATAATCTTCCTAATAAGCCTATTATTGCTTTGTTGGCAGGAAGCCGAAAGCAGGAAATTGCGTCATGCTTACCGACTATGATAGAGGCAGCATCCGCTTTCAAGGATTACCAATGGGTGGTTGCTGGTGCTCCGGGTGTGGAACGTACACTATATGAACCTTGGGCAAGTCAGGGGCATATTGTTTTTGACGCAACTTACCAGCTGTTGCAAGTGGCCTCTGCGGCTGTAGTCAATTCTGGTACGGCTACACTGGAAACTGCATTGATAGGGACGCCACAGGTGGTTGTATATGCCGCACCGGGAGGACGTTTTACGTATTGGTTAAAGGAGAATTTCCTGAAAACCCGTTTTATTTCGCTTGTCAACATTATTGCCGGTAAAGAGGTTGTGCGTGAATTGGTGGCGCACTTGTTTACGCTTGATCGTCTGCAAACAGAAATAGATTTCTTATTGAACGACAAGAATTATCGCCATCGCATGTGTGAAGGTTACCAGAATATTGGTACTATTCTAGGGCACTCTCGTGCAGCTGCCACTGCTGCAGAATTGATGCTGTCTGCATTATCAAAATAATATGTCAATCTTTTGTCATCATGAATGCTAATCTGAAATTAGTGATAATCTGTGTTTTCCATTCATTGATGTAACGTTCAAATTCATCTTCTGAGTGGCATATCGTGTTCATTAGAATAGATTTTGCCATGAATGGAAATGTTATTTGTGATAAGAGGAATCCTGCAATATATGGAAGAGGTACATCTCTAATAACCCCTTTTTGTTGCTCAGCTCTTACCAATTGTATAATAGAAAACAGATAATCTTTCATATCATCTTGAATAATCTTTTTAATAAGTTCGATATCTCTTCGGCTTTCATTAAAAATGAAAAATATCAGATTAGGATTTTCTTGATAAGTATGTAGATAGCACTCTAAGATTTGGCTTAATTTTTCAATGAAAGGGATTTCACTATTGATGACAGATTGTGCTTTGGGAATGACTGCTGATATGATGGATCCAGCAACAGCCATGAACATCTTTTCTTTTGTACGAAAGTAATAGTGTAACGTAGGGCGGTTAATTCCTACATGCATGGCAATATCACTCATACTTGTTTGTTCATATCCTTTTTTGATGAAAAGTTCTTTAGCTGTAGCGATTATCTTTTCTTCTAAATTATTGGCGTTCATCATTATTAATAGGTTATTTTTGCTGTTTATTGTTGAGTAGATGTTGTTTCAATAGAGTGGGTGAATAGTAATAGCCGGTTTGTTATGTTGGCATCGCTTACGCCACTATCAAAATCCAAAGATAGAAAATTTAATTCAGGATACAATAGCTTAAGTCTTTTTTCCATACCTTTTGATACTATGTGATTGGCAATACAACCGAATGGTTGAAAACAAATAACGTTATTGATACCTGTTTGTATATATTGGACAATCTCAGCGGGTAAGAGCCATCCTTCTCCAAATTGGGCGTTTAATGTAATTATATCTTCAACATGTTCTGCTTCTTCAAATATGTCATGAAAAGGAATATAATATGGAAACTCATTTGCATACATGTTTGCAGTTTCCATTTTTTTGCGTACGTATTGATACAGACGGTTGTATATGGTCTGTGACAGATGATTTTTCTCTATGTGTGCATTTTGACGTATTTTACGGTTGACAAAATATTGTGTGAAAAATGGAGTTAATAAAGGAGGAACGATTTCGAAGCCTTGTTTGGCTAACCATGTAGGTATGTTCTTGTGTGAAAATGAATTATATTTTAAGTAGATTTCTCCAACTATACCAACACGTGAACAGTGTTTTTTACAGTTGCAAGCATTCTTGAAATCGTATGCAGCTTCTTGTATTAAAGGCAATAACTTCTCACTTTTGTTTGTGCGTATTAATGCTTTACCTAAATGGAGATATTTGTCTAACAGTTTACTGGACATTCCAGTTTGCAATTCGCGGGGTAGTGTGGCGTAATAGAATTGCGCCAAGCAGTCGGAAAATAGAAAAGCATGAATGGTAGCAGGTATTGTTTTTAACCAATTGATTTTGAAGCCTGGTTGGAAATTATCAACGCCACTTCCCAAAGATACACAGGCAACGGGAACTTTTTCAAAACCAGCTTTCAACAATGCTTTTTTGATTAGTGGGAGATAATTTGTTGCACGACATTGCCCACCAGTTTGTACAAATGCAACAGTAGTTTTGGACGGGTCATATTTACCGCTTTTGAAAGCTTTTACAATATCTCCAATTACCAATGTTGCAGGATAGCATATTTCATTATTTGCATATCTTAAACCATATTCTGCAGATTCCATATCGCTTATTGGAAGACATTCTACATCATAATTGGATATGTGTAATAGTTCAGGTATAAGTGGAGATATGAATGGAGTAAAATAGGGGATGATAATTTTCTTCTTTTTGTCTTTTTTCTCAAAAAACAGGGGATGTTGTTTGCAGACTAGTAGTGTCTGTTGTAATCTTTTGTGGAGTAAAACTGTCTATGAGTGAACGTATGCGGAGACGCATGGAGCCAACATTGTTGATATCATCTATTTTAATTAGTGTCAGTGCTTTCCCTCCAGTGGATAATATGTTTTTGATTTCATCTGTTAAAAAGGCATCAGGACCGCAGCCAAATGAAGTCATTTCAACAAATTGAATCAGAGGACTTGCATTCGCAGTCCATTGTGCGGCTCTCAATATTCGATTTGGAAAACTCCATTGTGCAACATATTGGGCGTTATTTGATGAAGTATCTCTAACCAAGTCATCTGATATTACGTTAACTCCCATTTCAGATATGATTTCAGATAGTTTATGTTGAATCAACATGTCACTATGGTAAGGGCGTCCAGCGAGCATGATACATAGTTTACCTGATCGGAGACTATTTTCATATATCGATTTGTTCGCCATTTTCAATTCTTGCTCAAAATTGTTTTGAGCTTCGCAGGCAGTATAGAATGCTTTGCTAGCTGTTTGATTGTCGATACCAAGTGAATTTAAGTAGGAGATGCATTGTTGTTCTAACAGTTTTTTGTCTTTAAATGATATGATAGGTTCGTCAAAAGGTACTTTTAGCATCATAACATTTTTTATTACTTCTCCGTAGCCAGTTACTATAGGGCAGTTATAGCTATTAGTCTCATGTGTTAGTTGCTTTTCATGTATAACAAAAGGCATTAAGATACGATCCACATGTTTTTCATCTTGAAGTTGTTTGATATGGCTGTGTGCAATTTTTGCGGGAAAACAAATATTGTCTGACATGACATAACAGTTTGTGTCTTCATATTCTTTGAATCTTGATGGTTCAGATAATATTGGAGTTAGACCGCAGTTAATCAATAAGGCATGCCAAAACGGATAGTTTTCATACATATTGAGACAACGGGGAATGCCTATTTTTATACCATTATTCATTGGTGTTATTCTTTCAAAGAGATAGCGGTTTTTTAGATTATATATGTTTTCTCCTTTTTTGAATGAGTTCCCTTTATTGGAAAATATTCGTTCACATTTGTTGCCTGAGTAGAATTTTTCTCCATTTTGAAAATTGTATCTGGTTATGAGACATTGGTTTTCACAGCCAGCGCAAAAAGATTGTTGCGTAGAATAATTGGCGGTTTCTAATATATTCTCTAGTGTAATATTTTGGGTATGATTTTCTTTGGCGTATAAAGCACAGCCGTAAGCTCCCATCATTTCAGGAATGTCACATCTGCTTATTGTTGTATCAGTGAGCATTTCAAATGCTTTCACTATAGAATCATTTCGCATTGTTCCACCTTGTACGACAATATGTTTTCCTAATTCTCTTGAATCTCTTAGTTTAAGCACTTTATAGAGGCAATTTTTAATGACCGAATAAGATAGCCCCGCAGCTAAATCTTCAATACTTGCTCCTTCTCTTAAAGCTTGTTTGACTTTTGAATTCATAAATACGGTACAGCGTGTTCCTAAATCAACTGGGTGTTGTGCGGAGCATGCTGCATGTGCGAATTCTTCAGTGCTATATCCTAGTGTTTTTGCAAATGTCTCTATAAAAGAACCGCATCCGGATGAACATGCTTCGTTTATCTCTATTCGATTGATAGAGCCTTTTTCTATGAAAATAGCTTTCATATCTTGCCCACCAATATCCAATATAAAAGAAACGGAAGGGGTGATTTCTATGGCTGCTTTATAATGTGCTATGGTTTCTACAATACCATGTTCAAGTCCGAATGAGGCTTTGATAAGTTCTTCTCCATATCCAGTAGAACAGCTGCCGTCAATTACAATATTAGCTCCTTTTTCTTGACACATTTGCAATGCTTTGTTTAACCCTTCTTTCACTGCTTGTATAGGATTGCCCATATTAGGGGAATAATGGCGAAAAAGTAATTTTCCGCTGTTCGCTTCAAGCATTATAATCTTTGTGGTTGTACTTCCAGAATCAATTCCTAAATAAACATGTGTCGTTCCTTGGTGAAGTTCACCTCTTTCTATCGTGTGTTTTAATTTCTTTTCTGTCCATTTGTGATATTCTTCTTCGTTTTTAAATAATGCAGGTAAAGATGAGTTTGGAACAGATTTCGATACCAATGCTTCTATCTGTTGAATGATATTGTGAATAGAAACGGCAGATCCTTTTGTTTGCGATAATGCGGTCCCATATGCGGGAATAAGATGACTAAATGGTGGTAATATGAAATCAGAAATAGGAATTTTTAGATAGTCTGCAAATGCATTTGCCAAGGCAGGGATAAATGTGAAAGGGCCTCCACATAGCAGAATTGGGCCTTTAAGCTTTGTGCCGTGTGATAGTGTTGTTATTGTTTGTACTGCTACTGCGTGTAAGATGGATAAAGCAATGTCTTCTTTACATACATTCTTGCTGATTAGATTTTGTATGTCTGTCTTTGAGAAGACACCACATCTAGATGCTATAGGATACGTATGTTTGGCTTTTAATGACAATTCACTCAGCATATCAGGTGATATATTGAGTAAAATGGACATTTGGTCTATAAATGCGCCAGTACCTCCTGCGCAATTGCCATTCATACGTAAATCTGTATTTTTCCCTTCTAATATTACAATTTTGGCATCCTCACCTCCAATGTCAATGATAGTCCTGACCTCTTTGTACTCGCTTTGCGTGTATATAGTTGCAGCAACAACTTCTTGTACGAATGCTAAATTCAGTTTTTCGGCAATACCAAACCCTACAGAACCAGTAAATTTTATTTCGGCAATCGAGTCTTCTATGTATTGTTCAGCTTCTCTTAAAAGCTGAACAAGAGTATTGTAAATTTGGGCATTATGACGTTTGTATTCATGAAATATAGCTTTGTTCTTTTCATCTATGATTACCAGTTTAATGGTTGTACTTCCGATGTCAATTCCAATTCGTTTCATATTGTTTTAATTGTTATATTTGTATTCGACTATTATGTTTGACATGTATGTCAAACTGGTGTGCAAATATAAAGATGCAAAGTGATAACTCGCATCTTGGATATGATTTTTTTTGTTATGTTTAGAATTTGTTAATTTAGAGAGCTGCTGTTTGAAATCTAATTACAAAGAGCCAATTGAATACGTTTCCTATTCATATCCACATCCATCACCTTTACATAAATATGTTGATGTAGTTTGAGAATTTCGTTGGGGTCGCGTACGAAGCGGTTGCCCATATTGGATATGTGTATCAATCCGTTTTCTTTTATACCAATATCAACAAATGCTCCGAAATTGGTGATATTAGTGACGATGCCAGGAAGTTGTTGTCCGATGGTTAAGTCGCTGATTTGCCTTACAGACGGGTCAAATTCAAAAACTTCTACCTCATTGCGAGGGTCTCTTCCTGGTTTCTCAAGTTCTTTAATAATGTCGGTAAGTGTGGGTAAGCCAACTTCATTATTGACATAGTGTGTCAAATTAATTTGTTCCAACAGCGTCTTGTTTCGTATTAAATCTTCAACATTGCAACCTAAATCTTTGGCCATTTGTTGAACTATTTTATAACGTTCCGGATGAACGGCTGTATTATCCAGTGGATTGCTGCCATTGCTTATCCGCAAGAAACCAGCACATTGCTCAAAAGCCTTTTCACCCATACGAGTCACTTTCAGAAGCTCACGCCTGTTGTTGAACATGCCGTGTTCTTCTCTGTATTTTACAATGTTCTGGGCCAATTGCGGTCCTAAACCGGAAATGTATGCCAAAAGATGTTTGCTGGCTGTGTTAACATTGACCCCTACAGCATTTACTACATTTATTACAGTTTGGTCCAGCATATTTTTCAGCCGTGTTTGGTCGACATCGTGTTGATATTGACCTACTCCTACTGATTTGGGGTCTATTTTGACCAACTCTGCCAATGGGTCTATCAGACGGCGTCCTATTGAAACAGCACCTCTAACGGTTACATCGTAATTGGGAAACTCTTCTCTGGCTACTTTTGATGCGGAATATACGGAAGCACCGTTTTCGCTTACAGAAAAAATCTTTATTTCGTGGTCATAACGAAGGTTTTGTATAAAATGTTCGGTCTCTCTTCCCGCTGTTCCGTTGCCGATGGCTATTGCATCAATTCTGTAGGCTTCTACCAGTTTTTCTATTTTGCGGGCAGATGTACTTTTTTCGTTTTGGGGAGCATGTGGATAGATGGTTTCATTGTGTAATAAAGTTCCGTGTTCATCCAAACACACTACTTTGCATCCTGTTCGGTAGCCGGGGTCTATGGCCAATATACGTTTTTCACCTAGAGGTGCAGCCAGCAATAATTGTTTTAGGTTTTCGGCAAATACGCGAATGGCTTCCGTATCAGCTTTTTCTTTGCTACTAGCAGCAAATTCCGTTTCAATACTAGGGCGCAACAGACGTTTGTAACTGTCTTTTATGGCCATTTCAACTTGTTCTGCACATTCGTTGTCTGCTTTTATAAAAATGCGGTTCAGTTGTCGTAAGGCAGTTTCTTCATCTGGCATAATGCTTACTTTCAGATATCCATCATGCTCTCCTCTTCTGATGGCCAATAACTGATGTGAAGGGCAGCGTTCCAATCTGCGTTCATAATCAAAATAATCGGCATATTTTTCACCTTCTTTTTCTTTCCCTTTTTGGACTTTGCTGTATAATATTCCTTGGCTTTTAAAGATTCTTCTGATGGATTGTCGGGCATATTCATTTTCATTTACCCATTCGGCAATAATGTCGCGTGCCCCTTTTA